>NZ_JBMDJQ010000035.1:0-57860 GCF_057809275.1 Pseudomonas sp. FG36 | reverse complement strand
CCCCCCCCCCCCCCCCCCCCCCCCCCCCACGACGCCTCGAACACGCCTTTTCCTGTTGTAAACCCATGCCCCCACTCCCCAGCTTCATCCTGCGCATCATCGAGTTGCTCAAGCGCTACCCCGGCATCATCGCGCTCTACGGTTTCCTCTCGGGCATCGGCAGCTTCATCCTGGTCGACCGCCAGGCCGGCCTGGCAAGGTGGATCGCCATCGCGATGCTGGTCAGCTGGGTCTGGCTGATGCTGGAGAACACCCTCACCGAGCTGTTCGCCCGCACCTTCAAGCGCGAGATCCCGCAACCGCTGCTGCGCTTCGCGACGCAGATGATCCACCAGGAAAGCCTGTTCTTCGTCCTGCCGTTCTTCTTCATCACCACCACCTGGAACAGCGGCCAGCTGGTGTTCACCGGCCTGCTCGGTGCCGCGGGGCTGATCTCGATCGTCGACCCGCTGTACCACAAGTGGCTGGCGCCGCGGCGCTGGCTGTTCCTGGCGCTGCACACCCTTACGCTGTTCGCGGCCATGCTCACGGCATTGCCGATCATCCTGCATCTGACCACCGCGCAAAGTTTCAAGCTGGCACTGATCGCCGCCATGGCGCTGTCGTTCCCGAGCCTGGCCAGCAGCTTCCCGATCAACAACTGGCGCCGCGGCGTGGCCCTGGTGCTGGTGACCCTGGCAGTGGGCGGCGGAGGGTGGTTGCTGCGCTCGTGGGTGCCGCCGGCCACACTGTGGATGACCGATGTGGCGATCAGCACCGAAGTGCTCAACCGTCAGCCGGGCGCGTCGCTGGAGGAAGTGGCGGCCAGCCGCATCCGTAGTGGCGGGCTGTATGCCTACACCGCCATCAACGCGCCGCGCGGGCTGAACGAGCGCATCTACCATGTGTGGCAGCTCGACGGCAAAGAGGTCGACCGTATCGCCCTGGACATCCACGGCGGGCGCAAGGAGGGCTACCGCGCCTGGACCCACAAGCAGAACTTCCCGCCCAATCCGGTGGGCAAGTGGCAGGTGAGGGTGCTGACCGAGGATGGGCAGGTGATCGGGGTGTTGCGGTTCAAGGTGGTGGACTCCTGACAAGATCGCCGGGCAAGTCGCATCGGCGCACCGCCGCTCCCACGCCATGAATCTGCTGGGAGCGGGCTTGCCCCGTGATGGGCTATGATCTGAGTCGCCGATTCCCCAGTCAGATGCATGGAGCCTATGACCGCCCCGAGCGCTACCCTGGACACCCAGCAGCAGCCCACCCGCCTGCGCATCGTCGGCGACTGGACCCTGGCCCACTACGCCGAGCTCAAGCGCGAATGCGAGCGCCTGGGCAGCCAGTACGGCGATGACACCCAGGTCGACCTCAGCCAGTTGGGCCGCCTGGACACCGCTGGCGCATCGCTGCTGGCCGAACTGCTGGGCTCCGAACGCCTGTCGCGCTGCAGCGACGAACTCCCCGATGCCAGCCGGGCCTTGCTGAAGAACGTCTACTGCTCGGTGCAGGACTACTGCATCCCGGTCAAGGAACCGGAGCAGCCAGTGCTGCTGCTCTTGCTGGCACGCATCGGCCGCGCCGTCGACCAGCTCTGGCAGGACACCACCCAGGTGCTGGGTTTCATCGGCCTGATCCTGCAGACCTTGTTCCTGCGCCTGTTCCAGCCACATCGCTGGCGGGTCACCCCGGTAGTCGCGCACCTCGAGCAGACCGGCCTGGACGCCGCGCCCATCGTGGCCTTGCTGACCTTTCTGGTCGGCGCGGTGGTGGCCTTCCTGGGCGCCACGGTGCTGGCCGACTTCGGCGCGACGATCTTCACCGTCGACCTGGTGGCGTTCTCCTTCCTGCGCGAGTTCGCCGTGCTGCTGACCGCCATCCTCATGGCCGGGCGCACCGCCAGCGCGTTCACCGCGCAGATCGGCTCGATGAAGGCCAACGAAGAGATCGACGCCATTCGCACCCTGGGCCTTAACCCGATCGAACTGCTGGTTGTGCCCCGAGTGCTGGCACTGTTGATCGCATTGCCATTGCTGACCTTCGTCGCGATGCTTTGCGGCATGATCGGCGGCGCGGTGGTCTGTGCCCTGACCCTGGACATCTCGCCGGCCATGTTCCTCTCGCTGCTGCAGAGTGACATCGGCGTGCAGCATTTCTTGGTGGGCATGGCAAAGGCGCCGTTCTTCGCGTTCCTGATCGCCGCCATCGGCTGCCTGGAAGGCTTCAAGGTCAGCGGCAGCGCCGAGTCGGTGGGTGCCCACACCACCTCCGCCGTGGTGCAATCGATCTTCGTGGTCATCGTGCTGGACGCGGTGGCCGCGCTGTTCTTCATGGAGATGGGCTGGTGACTGAAGCCGTGATCGAAGCCCGGGGCCTGTGCAACCGCTTCGGCAGCCAGAGCGTGCACGAGAACCTCGACCTGGACCTGTACCGCGGTGAGATCCTCGCCGTGGTCGGCGGTTCGGGCAGCGGCAAGTCGGTGCTGCTGCGCAGCATCGTCGGCCTGCGCCGGCCCAATGAAGGCACGGTCAAGGTATTCGGCCAGGACCTGGCCACGCTCGGCGAAAACCAGCGTTCGCTGGTCGAACGCCGCTTCGGCGTGCTGTTCCAGAAGGGCGCGCTGTTCTCGTCGCTGACCGTTACCGAGAACGTCGCCCTGCCGCTGATCGAGCATGCCGGGCTGTCGCGGGCCGACGCCGAGCACCTGGCCGGGGTCAAGCTGGCGCTGGCCGGACTGCCGATCAGCGCTGCCGACAAGTACCCGGCCTCGCTGTCCGGCGGCATGATCAAGCGCGCCGCCCTGGCCCGAGCCCTGGCCCTGGACCCGGACATCCTGTTCCTCGACGAGCCCACCGCCGGCCTCGATCCGATCGGCGCCGCCGCCTTCGACCAGTTGATCCTTACCCTGCGCGACGCCCTGGGCCTGTCGGTGTTCCTCATCACCCACGACCTGGACACCCTCTACACCATTACCGACCGGGTGGCGGTGCTGTCGCAGAAGAAGGTGCTGGTAGCCGGGCCCCTGGCCGAGGTCGAGCAGACCGTTGATCCCTGGATTCACGAATACTTTCACGGCCCGCGCGGCCGGGCGGCCGAAGACGCCGCCCTGCGCGCCCGCCAGGAGCGCTGAACGATGGAAACCCGAGCTCATCATGTCCTGATCGGCCTGGTCACCGTGCTGGTGGTGGCGGGCGCCATGCTGTTCGGCCTGTGGCTGACCAAGTCCAGTGTCGACGACGCTTTCAAGGACTACGAAGTGGTGTTCAACGAAGCGGTCTCGGGCCTGTCCCGCGGTAGCCCGGTGCAGTACAACGGCATCAAGGTCGGTGATGTCAGCAGCCTGCGCCTGGACCCGAAGGACCCGCGCCGGGTCCTGGCTCGCGTGCGCCTTAGCGGCGACACGCCGGTCAAGGAGGACACCCAGGCCAAGCTGACCCTGGCGGGGGTGACCGGCAACTCGTTCATCCAGCTCAGCGGCGGCACGCCGCAAAGCCCGGAACTCAAGGGCAAGGACGGCAAGCTGCCGGTGATCGTCGCCTCGCCATCGCCAATCTCGCGCCTGCTCAACGACAGCAGCGACCTGGTGACCAACATCAACCTGCTGTTGCACAACGCCAACCAGATGTTCTCTTCGAGCAATATCGAGCGCCTCAGCAATACCTTGGCCAACCTCGAGCAGACCACCGGCGCCTTCGCCAACCAGAAGGGCGGGATTTCCGAGGCCATCGAACAGCTGGCTCAGGTCGGCAAGCAGGCCAATGCCACCCTGGCCGAGACCCAGGCCCTGATGCGCAATGCCAACGGCCTGCTGGGCACCCAGGGCAAGCAGGCCATCGGCAGCGCCGAGCAGGCCATGCAGTCGCTGGCCGAAAGCACCGCGACCATCAACAGTCTGTTGCAGGACAACCGCCAGTCCCTGGACGACGGTGCCCAGGGCCTGAACCAGATCGCCCCGGCAATCCGCGAACTGCGCGAGACCCTCAACTCGCTCAAGGGCATCTCCCGGCGCCTGGAAGCCGACCCCAGCGGCTACCTGCTGGGCCGCGACAACAACAAGGAGTTCCAGCCATGAAGCTGTCGCTGCGCCTGGCCGCACTCGTTACCGCCCTGAGCCTGGCTACGGCCTGCTCGATCCTGCCGCAGTCCGAGCCTGTGGATATCTATCGCCTGCCGGTGAGCCAGACCGCCCGCAGTGCCGCGCCGCTGGACTGGTCGCTGCGCCTGAACAAGCCACTGGCCAGCGAAGCCCTGGCCGGGCCGCGTATCGCGGTCATTCCCCAGGGGGATGTGATCAGCAGCTACAAGGGCGCCCGCTGGAGCGACCCGACGCCGATGCTGGTGCGCAATCGCCTGCTCGACGGCTTCCAGCGCGATGGCCGAGTGCAGCGCCTGAGTGCCGACGACAGCAACCTGCAGGCGGACTACGAGCTGGGTGGCGAACTGCAGGCGTTCCAGAGCGAGTACCGCCCAGGCGGGGCGGTGGAGGTGGTGATTCGCTACGATGCCCGGCTAGTGCAGGGCCGCAGCCAGCGCATCCTCGCGAGTAAACGCTTCGAGGTACGCCAGCCGCTAGGCAGCCAGCAAGTGCCGGCGGTGGTCGCCGGCTTCGGCACGGCCAGCGACCAGCTGGCGCGCCAGGTGATCGACTGGACCGTCAGCCAGGCTCAGGCAAAGAACCAGTAGCAGACGAAGATCGCCGCGATCACCCCGGACAGCTCGGCCAGCAGCGCGCAGCCCACCGCATGGCGCACGCGCTGGATACCCACCGCGCCGAAGTACACCGCCAGCACATAGAAGGTGGTTTCGGTGCTGCCCTGGATGGTCGCCGCCACCAGCGCCGGGAAGCTGTCCACGCCCTGGGTCTGCATGGTCTCGATCAGCATCGCCCGCGCCGCGCTGCCGGAGAACGGCTTGACCAGCGCCGTGGGCAGGCCCTCGACGAAGCGCGTATCCAGGCCCATCCAGGTCACCGCGTGGCGGATGCCGTCCAGGGCCAGCTCCAGGGCGCCGGAGGCACGCAACACGCCCACGGCCACCAGCATCGCCACCAGGTAGGGCAGCAGCCCCTTGGCCACGTCGAACCCCTCCTTGGCGCCCTCGACGAAGGCCTCGTACACCTGCACCCGCCGCAACGCGCCGATCACCAGGAACAGGATGATCACGCCGAACAGCGTCAGGTTGCCCAGGATCGAAGACAGGCTGGCCAGTGCGGCCGCCGACAGCGTGCCGAGAAAAGCCATGAAGCCACCCAGCAACAGCGCGCCTGGGATCAGGTAGGCAAGCACCACCGGGTCCCACAGGCGCAGGCGCTGCATCACCGCCACCGACAGCAGGCCGACCAGGGTCGAGCAACTCGTGGCCAGCAGGATCGGCAGGAACACCATGGTCGGGTCAGGCGCGCCTTGCTGGGCGCGGTACATGAAGATGGTCACCGGCAGCAGGGTCAGCGACGAGGCGTTGAGTACCAGGAACAGGATCTGTGCGTTGCTCGCCGTGGTGCTGCTGGGGTTGAGCTCCTGCAGCGAACGCATGGCCTTCAGGCCGATGGGCGTGGCGGCGTTGTCCAGGCCCAGGCCGTTGGCGGCGAAGTTCATGGTGATCAGGCCCAGGGCAGGGTGGCCCGGCGGTACCTCCGGCATCAGCCGGGCGAACAGCGGCCCGAGGACCTTGGCCAGCCATTCGACGATACCGGCCTTCTCGGCAATCTTGAGAAAACCCAGCCACAAGGTCAGGGTGCCGAACAGCAGGACCATCACCTCTACCGAGAGCTTGGCCATGGCGAAGATGCTCTCGACCATCGCGGCGAAAATGCCGGCATTGCCGCCCACCAGCCATTGGCCCAGTGCGCTGATGGCCGCAATCAGGAAAAAGCCGAGCCAGAGGCCGTTGAGCATCCGTGTGTTCCCCCGTGAAAAATGCCCGAATGATAGCGTATCGGGACAGCTCAGGCGCCATATCCGGCACCGTGGGAGCGATACGCAGACAACAAAAAGCCCCGACAAGTCGGGGCTCTTCGTTCAGCTCAGCGGCTTACTGGTTGACGGTCTTGCCCGCCACCACGGCCTCTTTCTTACCTTTTTCCAGCACCAGCGACTTGTAGTACGCCTCGCCTTTCTCGGCGTCGTACATGCCCTGCCACTTGGCGATGACCACTGCGGCCAGGGCGTTGCCGACCACGTTCAGCGCGGTACGGGCCATGTCCATGATGCGGTCGACACCGGCGATGAAGGCCAGGCCTTCCAGCGGGATGCCCACGCTGCCCAGGGTGGCCAGCAGTACCACGAACGATACGCCCGGCACGCCGGCGATACCCTTGGAGGTAACCATCAGGGTCAGCACCAGCAGCAGCTGCTGGCTCCAGGACAGGTCGATGCCGTACAGCTGGGCGATGAAGATCGCCGCGATGCTCTGGTACAGGGTCGAACCGTCGAGGTTGAACGAGTAGCCGGTCGGGACCACGAACGAGCAGATCGACTTCGGCGCACCGTACTTCTCCATCTTCTCGATCACGCGCGGCAGCACGGTCTCGGAGCTGGAGGTGGAGTAGGCGAGGATCAGCTCATCTTTCATGATGCGCATGATCTTGATCACCGAGAAGCCGAACAGGCGAGCCACCAGGCCCAGCACCATGAAGGCGAAGAAGGCGATGGCGAAGTACACCAGCAGCACCAGCTTGGCCAGCGGCAGCAGCGAGCTGAAGCCGAAGTTGGCGACAGTCACGGCGATCAGGGCGAACACACCGATCGGCGCGTAGTTCATGATCATGTGGGTGACCTTGAACATGGTCTCCGACACGCCCTGGAAGGTACGCACCAGCGGCTCGCGCAGATCGGCGTTCAAGCTCGACAAGCCCATGCCGAACATCACCGAGAAGAAGATGATCGGCAGCATCTCGCCACGCATCAGCGCCGCGAAGATATTCGACGGGATCAGGTTGAGCAGGGTCTCGATGAACGCGTGCTCATGCTGCACCTCGGCCGCGGTGGCCTGGTACTTGGAGATGTCGACGGTGCCCAGGGTGCTCATGTCGATGCCGGCGCCCGGGTGGAACACGTTGGCCAGGACCAGGCCGACGACGATGGCGATGGTGGTCACCACCTCGAAGTAGATGATGGTCTTCAGGCCGATACTGCCCAGTTTCTTCGCGTCGCCTACCCCGGCGATGCCCACGATCAGCGACGAAATCACGATCGGGACGACGATCATCTTGATCAGGCGAATGAAGATATCGCCGGCTGGCTGGAGGACGTTGCTGATCCACCATGCCTTTTCTGCACTGAAATGATTCAGTAGCGCGCCGACTGCAACGCCCAGCAACAGACCGATGACGATCTGCCAGGCGAGGCTCAGTTTTGCCTTCTTCATGTCATTACCCTTTGTTGTAGTGGTCACGGGCACCTGACGGAAAGTCGCGTTCCAGAGCGCTTCAAAGCTTCTAGGCGGCTGTATGTTCCGTTCCGGGCCCCTCTGTAAGGACACCGCGAGCGAGCATTTCTGGCGCTCGGGCCAAGGAAAAAGGCGGCAACTATTGCGACGTGGGCAGGGGCAGTCTAATGCCGGAAACGACTACCCCATGCCGAATCGGCATGAGACCAGAAGCCGAAATCGAGCATCGCCAAAGCCTTGATTTTCAACGTTCGGATTTCCGAACAAGGCCAATGCGCCATTTTTCGGCAGATTTGCAGGTATGAAGAAAGGGAGTTTGATGGCGTGTTCGACAATCCGAATGGCTGAAATGCCACACCGGCTGACCTGTCGGACAACTAAAAAAATTTCGATATACGGTAGCGACAAAATGTGTCTGAAGTGAAAAGTCGCTCGTATGGATAGATAAATCCCTACAGGCGCTTCGGAAGCCAGATCGATCACATCCTCAACTCGACCCGATCGACCTGCAACTTCCGATGCCACCCTCTCCTGACCCGGCCCATGATGGAGGCACTCCCTGTACCCCTAGGCCACTCCGACCCTGCAACAGTCAGAACGGCCCGGCCCCCTGGTCATGCGCCGTCCCTCCTCGGGGCGGCGCATCATAGAAGCCTGAAAGATAAAAAGGTTCAGCTTCTATAGCGTTACAGTGCGCGACCGCTGGTCAGTACCAGTTCGGGTCACGCTTGAGCTGCTCCTGCAGCAAAGCTTTCATGCCTTCATCCGGCTTGCCCAGCCAGCGGTAGTCCGCATGGCGGGTCGGCGACTTGTCCGCGGGCAGGCCCTCTGGCACTTCCACGAGCATGCCGTAGGCTTCGTCCTTGTCCCAGCTGAAGGCCACGACCAGGCGCTTGTAGGTGCAATTGCCCTCGGATTCGCAGAGCGGACCAACCAGATACTGGTCGCCGTCCTCGGTCACCGCCGACATCTGCTGTGCCGAGCTGCCGCTGAGGTTGATCACCCATTCCGGCAAGCGCTCTTCTTTCTTTATCGTCTTCTGCCAGGTCTTCTGGTATTCGGGGTCCGAGCCAAGCAACTGGTTGACCCGGACCTGGCCGTCATTGGCGGCCAGCGCCGACGCACCACTGCCCAGCAGCAGTGCGACGGCCAAGGCTTTCGGGAGCATCCTGCTCATGGTCGTCAACCTCTACCGCGGCCGAAGAAGAAGGAGGCAACGAACAGCACCAGGAAGACGATGAACAGGATCTTCGCGATACCGGTCGCAGCGCCGGCGATACCACCAAAGCCCAGGACTGCGGCAATAATGGCGATGATCAGGAAGGTGATAGCCCAACTCAGCATGATGTTTCTCCTTTTCTTGTACGAAATCGGTCAGCAGTGTCAGAACACCCAACGTTGCTGGGGCTCGACACGGTCGAGAACGGCAGGGGCAGTATCGGCACTGGGCAGTGGCTGAGCGGCCTTGACCAAGGTGCTGGCGTGGGTCGTTGCTCGCAGTTGCGTCAACAGCGCGGTCTGCGCCGCCACTTGCTCGGCCAGCCGGGCGGTCTGCCAGCTGTGATGGAACAGGCCGACCGCCAAGGTCAGCAGCAGGGCCATGCCGAGGAACAGCAGCTGCTGCAGGGGTACTACAGCGCTCTGCGTGCGGTTGACGTTGGGGCGATTCATGCCGGCTCCTCCTGCAGTACTTGTTATCCGTTCTTGGGAAGATCAGTGCAGCCTGCATGCCAGCCATAAAACTCTAAATAAATCCTTTTAAATCAATGATTTATCAAATACATGCATACCAGTGAAGGACGTATCCTGCACGATGCGCCTACAAGGGCTCGTGCGATTTGCACGATCAGCCCTCTACCTTGGTGGCGATCTTCAACAGATCGGCGTCTACGCCGCGCACCCCGACGATCTGCCTGGCGACGTCCACGGCAATGGCCTTCTGCTCGCTGCTGACCACCTCGCCCGATAACCTGACCAGTCCCTCTTCACTGGCTACCTTGATGTTCAGCCCGTCCAGGTTGCGGCTGAAGCGGTAGCTGGCCTGGATCTTGTCGATGATCCAGCTGTCGCTGGGCTGCGGCCCTGTCGGGGCATCGACAGGCTTTTCCCGGGCCTTGGCCAGGGCCGTGCTGTCCAGGCTGACCAGGTTGTTGACCAGATGTACCCCATCGGTAGTACGCGCCAGCACCCCGGCAAGCTCCTTGGCCTCAGGGCTGTCCACCTTGCCGCGCAGGGTCACCACGCCTTCGCGGCTTTCCACCTCGATAGCGGCCTTCTCGGTAACCCGGCTCCACAGCAGCCGTGCGCGCACCACCGCGCCGAGGGTGGCGTCTTCCAGACGCTGGGCGTAGGCACGCAATTCCAGGGGCCTGTCCACCAGGCCTGGGTCGATCCGCAACTGGTTATCCACCTGCTCGATCCCACGCGTGGCCAAGGCCACCTGTTCGGCCAGCATGCGTTCCACCGGATTTTCCACTTCGCCCGAAAGCCGTGCCCGCTGGCCTTCGACTTCTACCTTTATAGGGAAGGCGTTGAGCATGGCGTTAAGGGACAGCGCCGTCTGCAGGGCGCCCTCAAGGCGCGCGTCCTGCACCGGATCAGCCTGGGCCTGGGCGATGACCGACAACACACAAGCCGCCAGCACGGCCATTCGAGGGTAAATAGACATCACAAAACCTCCTTTCGCATCACTCAACCCATGACTCTCGCAACCGCCATGCCAGCTATTTGCCCACAATCAACTTTAGATTTATCAGCCACTTAGCCATCATGAAGGCATGCGGCTAGCATGCATGGGACAGAATCAATCAGAATCGACCATGCAACTTGCCCGATTTTTCCGACACTAATTGAGATCAATCCCAAAGGAGCGCAGGAAATGGAATCAGCCCAGGACAACCAAGGCCGCATTCTGCTGGTGGACGACGAGTCCGCCATCCTGCGTACCTTCCGCTACTGCCTCGAGGACGAGGGCTACAGCGTGGCGACCGCCAACAGCGCCGCCCAGGCTGAGACCTTGCTGCAGCGCCAGGTGTTCGACCTGTGTTTCCTCGACCTGCGCCTGGGCGAGGACAACGGCCTGGACGTATTGGCGCAAATGCGCATCCAGGCGCCGTGGATGCGGGTGGTCATCGTCACTGCCCATTCGGCCATCGATACTGCGGTGGACGCCATCCAGGCCGGCGCCGCCGATTACCTGGTCAAGCCCTGCAGCCCCGACCAGCTGCGCCTGGCCACGGCCAAGCAGCTGGAAGTGCGCCAGCTATCGGCGCGCCTGGAGGCCCTCGAGGGTGAAATACGCAAGCCCAAGGACGGCCTGGACTCCCACAGCCCGGCGATGATGGCGGTGCTGGAAACCGCCCGCCAGGTGGCGACCACCGATGCCAACATTCTCATCCTCGGTGAGTCCGGTACCGGCAAGGGCGAACTGGCCCGCGCCATCCATGGCTGGAGCAAGCGCGCACGCAAGGCCTGCGTGACCATCAACTGCCCGTCGTTGAATGCCGAGCTGATGGAAAGCGAGCTGTTCGGCCACACCCGTGGCGCCTTCACCGGTGCCAGCGAAAGTACCCTGGGGCGGGTCAGCCAGGCCGATGGCGGCACGCTGTTCCTTGACGAGATCGGTGATTTTCCCCTCACCTTGCAACCAAAATTGCTGCGTTTCATCCAGGACAAGGAGTACGAGCGGGTCGGTGACCCGGTCACGCGACGGGCAGATGTAAGGATCCTCGCGGCCACCAACCTCAACCTCGACGAGATGGTGCGCGAGAACCGTTTCCGCGAAGACTTGTTGTACCGGTTGAACGTGATCACCTTGCACCTGCCACCCCTGCGCGAGCGCAGTGAAGACATCCTGACCCTGGCCGACCGTTTCCTGGCGCGCTTCGTCAAGGAGTACTCGCGACCGGCCCGTGGCTTCAGCGACGAAGCGCGCGCCGCCCTGCTCAACTACCGCTGGCCGGGCAACATCCGCGAACTGCGCAACGTGATCGAGCGCGCCAGCATCATCTGCCCACAGGAACGTGTGGAGATCAGCCACCTGGGCATGGCTGAGCAACCCGCCGGCAACGCACCCCGGGTCGGTGCGGCGCTGAGCCTGGACGAGCTGGAGCGCGCCCATATCGGCGCGGTGCTGGCCACCAGCGATACCCTTGACCAGGCCGCCAAGACCCTGGGTATCGACGCCTCCACCCTGTACCGCAAGCGCAAGCAGTACAACCTATGAAATGGCCGATGAAGCTGCGCACGCGGCTGTTCCTGAGCATCTCGGCGCTGGTCACCGTGGCCTTGCTGGGCTTGCTGCTGGGGTTGTTCAGTGTGCTGCAGATGGCAGCGCTGCAGCAGCGCGTGGTGCAGGACACCACCCAGACCCTGGAGCTGGCCCTGAAGCTGCGCCAGAACCTGGGCGAGCAGCTCAACCTCATCCTCGACGAGGACACCGCCCCAAGCACCCTCGTCACCCTGCAGGATCAGTTCCAGACGCTGCTCAAGCAGGGGCTGGAGCAAGGCGGCGAGCGTACCGGCTTCAGCAAGGCCGCCAGCAACTACCAGGCGTTCGTCCAAGCCTATCGGCAGAGTCCGGCGCCCGCTCGCAGCATGGGTGTGGACCAGCCCCTCGGCGCCGCCTTCAACCAGGTGCGCACCGACCTGCTCGACTCGCACCGCCAGGCCCTTGAGCACATTACCCGCAGCGAGGAGGCATCGCGCGACCACGCCTTGCTCATCAGTGGCCTGCTCGGCCTGATGGGCCTCGTCGTGCTGGTCCTCGGCTTCATCACCGCGCACAACATCGCGCGCCGCTTTGGCCAGCCGATCGAGGCGCTGGCCAAGGCCGCCGACCAGGTCGGCCAGGGCAACTTCGACGTCACCCTGCCGGTGACCCAGGCCACCGAGCTCAACCTGCTGACCCGCCGCTTCGGCCTGATGGCCGACGCCCTGCGCAAGCACCAGGCCACCAATGTAGATGAGCTGCAAGCTGGCCAGCAGCGCCTGCAAGCGGTGCTGGACAGCATTGACGATGGCCTGCTGATCATCGACCGGCAAGGGCGCCTGGAGCACCTCAACCCGGTGGCCCAGCGCCAGCTCGGCTGGGACCCCAGCCGCCTCGGCGCAAGCCTGGCCGAAGCCCTGCAACGCCCCGAGCTGGAACAACAACTGCGCCAGGTGCTGCGCGGCGGCAGCCTGGACCGACTGCCGGAGGACCTGAGCCTGGAGGTGGATGAAGAAACCAGGCTGCTGACCTATAGCCTGACCCCGGTCAGCCACCCCGAAGGACCTATTCTCGGCGCGGTGATGGTGCTGCACGATGTCACAGAACAGCGCGCGTTCGAACGGGTACGCAGCGAATTCGTACTGCGTGCTTCCCATGAGCTGCGCACACCCGTCACGGGCATGCACATGGCGTTCGGGCTGTTGCGCGAACGTGTCAGCTTCCCGCCCGAAGCGCGGGAGAACGACCTGCTCGAAACCATTGCCGAGGAAATGCAGCGCCTCACCCAATTGATCAACGACCTGCTCAACTTCTCCCGCTATCAAAGCGGCTTGCAGAAGCTGGAACTGGCCCCCTGTTCATTGGAGGAACTGTTCGAGCGCGCCCAGGCGCGCTTCGTCGAACAAGCCTCGGGCAAGCAGATCGAGATCATCCGCGAGCTGGAACCACCGCTGCCACGTATTCAGGCCGATGTCGCCCAGCTCGACCGGGTGCTGGACAACCTGCTGCACAACGCCATTCGCCACACCGGCTCCGGCGGGCGTATCCGCCTGCATGCCAGGCGGCATGCCGAGCGGGTGATCATCAGCGTCGAGGATAACGGCGAGGGCATCGCCTATGGTCAGCAGGGGCGGATCTTCGAGCCTTTCGTGCAGGTCGGGCGCAAGAAGGGCGGGGCCGGGCTGGGTCTGGCACTGTGCAAGGAGATCGTGCAGTTGCATGGCGGGCGGATGGGCGTGTTCTCACGGCCGGGGCAGGGGACGCAGTTCTATATGGCATTGCCTGTTTGATTACTGCACCGCCAACCTTACTTTCACCGATGGCAAAGCCACTGGGGCGATGAGATTCAAGGGAAAAGGGAAACCTTCAATCGACCCCAAGTAAGAAGTGTGAGCAATCAGCACGCCTCTCGATGGGCAACAAGTAAAATGGCAGGATATGCGACACACCTCGTAAGGGGCGCCACAGTAGGAATGCACGCAATTTAATCCACACCAAACGCGTAAACCTCATTACCCTCCTCTTTGACAAATCGAATATTAGCGCGCCCCAAAAGATTGTTTTTAACAGCATTGAATGCTGCCCACGCCCCTGCCTGAAGCGTTGGTGACCTCAAGTAGCATGTGAACTCTTCGCCGCTGATGCCTGTTCCGGCAACGTGCAAATAGCTAATGTCTTCATAGTCATAATAATACATCAATGTGATATCTTTAATTACCAGTAGACGACCTCCAGGAACAATCATTTCTTCATTTTTGCTCATGATAGCACCTCGAAAAGTAAAGAGTCTGAAAACGCAGACCAACTTTACTTCCAGAAAAAAACCATCACAACTAGCATTTTTATCAGGTACTGGCACCCACGCTCGCAACAAAAAACATCAATACTGAGCAGGCAGAAAGTCACGGCAACAGTTCGCTCGCATTCGAAATGCCAGAATGAGAATGAAACATACCTCAAGGCTCATCATCGATCCGCCGCCCCGCCACCCGCCGCCCGCGGGTAATCAGCTCGGCAAACTGACGGGCATTCAGCGGATGGGCGAACAGCCAGCCCTGCCCATAGTTGACCCCCTCGCTGTTGAGCAGCACCGCCTGGTCCTCGCACTCGATGCCTTCGGCTATTACCCGCAGGTGCAGGTCGTGGGCCATACGGATGATGTGCGGCGCCACGCCACTGCTGGCGGCGTCATGGCCCAGGGCATCGATGAACGACTTGTCGATTTTCAGGCAGTCCACCGGCAGGGTCTGCAGATAGGCGAGGCTGCAATAGCCAGTACCAAAGTCATCGATCAGCACCTGGTGCCCGACAGCGCGTAGGGCCTGCAGGTTGTCCCGCGCCACCACTACATCGATCAGGCCACGCTCGGTCACCTCGAAGGCGATCTGGCTGGGGGCGACACGATGGTGCGCCAGCAACCGCGCCGCCACCCGGCCTATACGCGGCGCCATGACGTCGCAGGCCGCCAGGTTGACCGAGATATAGAGCTGGCGGTTGGCCCGCAGCAACTGCCCCAGTTGTTCGAGCACCCGTTGCAGGACGAAGTCGGTGATCTGTCGAATCTGACCGGTGTTCTCCGCCAGGGGAATGAACAGCTCCGGGCTGGTCAGGCTGCCGTCCGGGCGGCGCCAGCGCACCAGGGCCTCGGCACCGACGCAGCGACGGCTGTCCAATTCGAAGATCGGCTGGTACAGCACCTGCAGCTCGCCCCGGCGCAGCGCATGCTGAAGCTCCGAGCTCATCGAGCGGCGTTGCAGGATCAGTTGCAGCACCAGCCAGCCGATACAGCCGGCCAATACCAGGCTGCCGGGGAACAGCAGCCAGAGCAGCCCGTTGAGCTTCAATGGCAGGCTCGCCCTCGGCGCGATCAGCACCAACTGGTAGTCCGGGGATTTGGTGGACATGCGATAGACCAGGCGGTCGGGCAGCTCGATCAACGATTTGCCCTGCGCGGGCGGCCATTCGGTGGTCGGTGGCCAGGGTTGCGTCGGGCCCAGCACGGGGATGGCACGGGTACCGCGATCCAGCACCACCAGCAGGCTGCCACCGGGCGGCAGGTCGACGACGTCGGTGAGGTGGCCACGGGAGGTGGAGACGACGAAGCGGCCACGGCCCAGCATCAGGGCCGCGAGGTTCTCGTTGGGCTCGGTGGTGGTATTGAGCCAGTAGCTGTAGGTCGGCCCTTGGATATCCGGGCTGCGCAAGGGCTCGATGATCCGCTCCTCGCCGCGGTTGGAACAGGCCCGCGTACCCTCCACATAGGACGCTTCGTAGATGAACCGCGACTTCAGCGCCACCTGTTGCAGTTGTGTCAGCATCAATGGATCGCAGCCGCGCAGGGGCTGCGCCTGCAGCTGGTCAACGGCCTCGCGCAACTGGCCGAACACCTGCTCCAGGCGCTCGAGAAAACGCTCGCCCTGGGCATTCATCTGCGCGCTTTCACTTTGTTTCATCTGTTGCAGGGCAACGTTGACGCTGATCGCAAGCAACAGCCCGGCGCTGGCAAGCGCCGCGAGCGCGGCCAACAGCCAGGGGCGGTGGAAAAATTGACGCACCGTCGTGAAGAGGGCAAGCATGCGTGGCATCCAGTTGAATACCAAAGGTATAGCAACTGAATCAAAGCTTGGCGCAGCCGCTGGGCGTGTGAATTGGCCCGCTTGCGCGCCAAGCGTCCGAAAAGCTCGGGTCAGCGCTTGCGGTTAAGCACCTGCAACATCGCGGCGGTCTGCGCATCCGGCGTGCCATCGAATAGCCGCGGGCGGAAACGCATCTGGAAGGCCGCGATCACATGCCGGGTGGCCACGTCCAGTTCACCGGTCTGGTCGATGGCATAGCCAAACCGCGCCAGCTGCTGCTGGTACCAGCTGATGGTCGGCGGATTGACCTCGAAATAGGCCTGCTGCCGCGCTACCGAAGGCGCATCCGGCCAGACACCCAGGCCAGCCTCGGCCAGACGCTTCCAGGGGAACAGCGGGCCCGGGTCGAGCTTGCGCAGCGGGGCGATGTCGCTATGACCGATGATGTGGCGCGGGTCGATGTTGTTGCGCTTGACGATGTCCTTGAGCAAGGCGATCAGCGCTTGCACCTGGGCTTCGCTGTATGGGTGCCAGACGCGCCCGGTCGGCGTGTCCGTGTAGCCCTCGTTGACGATCTCGATGCCGATGGAGCTGGAGTTGAGCCAGGTGCGGCCCTGCCACTGGCTGTCCCCGGCGTGCCAGGCGCGGCGGCTCTCGTCCACCAGTTGGTAGACCGTGGCCGGTCCGTCGCCGATGAGGTAATGACTGCTGACCTCGCCATGGGTCAGCAGGGCGAGGGAACGCTCCAGCGACGCGTTGGTGTAGTGCACGACGACGAACTGGATGCGGCTGTCCTGATTGGCCGAGGGGTGGCTGCGGTCGATACGCAGGCCACTGGAACAGCCTGCCAGGGCCAACAGGAGCAGGGCGGTGAAAAGTCTTTTCATTGCGGGGAGCACGTCATTGAGTAGGCGACAACAGCGCTACAGTATAACGTGCTCCTGTGGCGACGTTACGCTCAGCGTACGCACATCAGCAGAAATTCCAGCGAGTTGTCGCCGCTGGCGCCTTTCATGTCCACCAGCTGGGTCATCACGCTCAGGCGTTCGATCATTGGTTTGCCGATCACCTTGGCCTGGCCGTGCATCTGCCGGTCGTAGCTGCTGGCATCGATCGGCGACACCGAGCAGAAACCCGGGTCCTGATGCACGATGCGCGGATTGAGTTTCAGCTTGTACTGGGTGAAGTAGTTGGCCTGCGCCTCGCGCTCCACCTGGCTGATCCACTCCGGCCACTGGCGCAGTACCTTGCCGTCTGCCCCCACATGCGCGGTGAGCAGCATGTCCTTGGCCATGGCACTGGTCTGGAAGACCAGGCCGAGCACGGCCAGCATGAGCCATTTGGTTACATTCATCCTACAACTCCTTTCACAATCGATCTGTTGGCGATGCGCTGGAGAGTCAGCGCTGGCCAGAAGTGTCGATTGATCCGGGGGCTGCGGGGCGTTAACTATCTATGCCTGCTCGACACGGTTGCGGCCACCGTCCTTGGCCCGGTACAGCGCCTCGTCGGCCCGCTTGAGTACCTGGTCGCCACGCTCACCGGAGCGGAATGCGCTGAGGCCAATGGACGTGGTGATCACCACCCGCTCACCCTTGAAATGGAAGGGGCAGGCTTCGATGGCCGCACGTAACGCCTCCGCTACCTGGACCGCCGCCGGTGGCGAAGTCTGTGGCAGCAGCAGGACGAATTCCTCGCCACCAAAACGGGCTATGAAGTCGCGCCCACGCAAGCGCTTGCGCAGTTGATCGGCCACGATCTTCAGCACCTTGTCGCCCGCCAAGTGGCCATAGCCATCGTTGATGCGCTTGAAATGATCGAGATCGAGGATGGCCATGGCCAGGTGGCCGCCGTTTTCCTGCCAGTCGAGCACCTCGCGCTCGACCTGCTCGCTCCAGGCCGCCCGGTTGGGCAGGCCGGTGAGCGGATCGATCATGGCCTTCTGGCGTTGCTCCTCGAGATGCTCGCGATAGCCCAGGGCTTCCTGCTCCATGCTCGCCACGCGCTCGGCGAGGCCTTGCAGGCGGCTGGCCAGCTCATGCTCACGGCGGTCACGCTCGTGCTGGTGATCATCCATGGTCACCAGCAGGCCTTCGAGGCGGTTCTCCAGGATATGCTTGAGGCTGTCGACATCGGCAGCACCCTGCACACTGCTCTGCAGGCCATCGACCTGCTCGCGCAGCTGGCTGTCGAGCTCTCGGGCGGCGGAGCTGTTGTCGGCATGGCCGGCGCTGGCTTCGTGCAAGTGGCTCTGGAAGGTTTCCAGGCGCTCGTTGAGCTGCTGCAGGTACGCCTCGAACTCATGCTGGCCGCTGTCGGTGATCGCCAGCATGAGCACAGCCAGGTCATCCAGTACCGGGATCAGCTCGTACCAGTTCAGCCCCCGCGAAACCCGCTCGCGCATCTCCAGGGCCTGGGCCTTGTGGCGCTCGGGCAGGCTCAGGTCATCGAGCAAGCCTATCAGCGTCTGCTCGATATGGGCGGCAACCTGGCTGTAGGGCGGCTCGACCGCATCGGGCAGGGCATAAGGGCCATCATCGACGGTGACCGGCTCCGCCACTGTGTCCGGCTCATCCGTTGCTGCTTGCTCCGTCTCGATGACGGTCAAAGGC
Organism: Pseudomonas sp. FG36; assembly: GCF_057809275.1. NCBI lineage: Bacteria > Pseudomonadati > Pseudomonadota > Gammaproteobacteria > Pseudomonadales > Pseudomonadaceae > Pseudomonas > Pseudomonas sp. FG36. The sequence goes on along the minus strand of NZ_JBMDJQ010000035.1, from coordinate 39,597 downwards.
TCGGGTACAGGTTCGACAACCGCGGGCACCGAAGGCTCGGCCTCCGGCTGCGCATCGGCAACGACCAACGGCGTGGTTTCAACCAGCGCCGGGCCGGGTAATTCGATTTCCGTTTCAGGCAGCTCGACGGGCACCGTTTCATCCACTGCCTGTGCCGCCTCGGGCAAGGCTTGAGGGGCAGGTGCCAGGGCGTGCAGTTCGTCGGCATCCCTGGGCTGTGGCTCAGGTGCGATGACCGGGGTTGCAGCGGCTGGCTGCGGTGCGGGCGACGTCGCCTCGACGGCAACAGGTGCGGTCGCCAATTCCCCTTGGGGCTCGTCACGGCCACCGAACAGGCGCTGCAGGAACCCGGGGCGAGCTTCATCATCGGGCTTTTGCACGGCATCCAGGGCGCGTCCCTGCAAACCACTGAGCTCGCCCAGCAAGGGCGGCAGCTCGCGGGACTGGCTGACGCCACCGTCGAGCTTCTTCGCCAGCTTTTTCAACGGACGTGCCACATCGCCCGGCAGCGGCAAGGTCTGCAACTGGGTAACCAGCGCGGTCAGCGCCTCGCTGACCTGGTTCATGCGGGTTTCGCGGCGCAGCTCGGAGTCGAGCACGGCTTTTTCCAAGCGCGGAATCAGCCCGGCGAGGCCTGCGTCCATATTGTCGCTGCGGATGACCTCGCGCATTTCCTTCATGCACTGGTCGACGATCTTGTCGCTACCCTCCGCCGCCAGGGTGCTGCGCACCAGGCCACGACGCAGCAGGTCGAGGCGTGCTTCCCAGCGCCGCTCGAGCTTTTCCTGCTGCTCGATGCTCTTGAGGTATTTTTCTTTCCAGCGCTCGGCTTCTTCGGTCATGCCTGGATCCGCAACGGGTAGTGGCATCTAGTCCTGCAATCACTGGATTTCGGCGGAAAAGCCCAACACTTGAGTGCAGGATTCGCCCAGGCAGGACTAACTCAGGACCGGCAGCGTATCCACAGTCAGGGCATCAGGCAATCGGATCTCGACGGCGACGGGCAGGTGATCGGAAATTGGCTGTGCCAGCACCTCGACGCGTTCCAGCGTAAGGCTCGGGCTGAGCAGGATGTGGTCAAGGCAGCGCTGGGGACGCCAGCTGGGAAAAGTGGCCTCGACCTGGGGCGCGACAAGCCCGAGATCACGCAAGGGCGAATGGTCGAGCAGGTCGTTGGCGTGGGTGTTCATGTCGCCCATGAGGATCTGGTGACGATAGCCGCCGATCAGCTCGCGGATATAGGCCAGCTGCCGGGCGCGCGTCTTGGAGCCGAGCGCCAGGTGCATCATCACCACGATCAGGGCGTCGGCACCTTCGCCGAAACGCACGAGGATCGCCCCTCGCCCAGACGGGCCAGGCAAGGGATGGTCTTCCAGGTGCTGGGGCTTCAGACGGCTGAGCACGCCGTTGCTGTGCTGGGCGAAACGCCCCAGGTTGCGGTTGAGCTGCTGGTACCAATAGGGGAAGGCCCCCAGTTGGGCGAGGTGCTCCACCTGGTTGACGAAGCCGGAGCGCAGGCTGCCGCCGTCGGCTTCCTGCAAGGCCACCAGGTCGAAGTCGTTGAGCAGGTCACCGATCTTCTGCAGGTTGCCGGCCCGCCCGTTGTGCGGCAGCAGGTGTTGCCAACTGCGGGTCACATAGTGGCGGTAACGCTCGGTACTGATACCGACCTGGATATTGAAACTGAGCAGCCGCAGGCGACCATCGGCCGGCAGGCCGCTGGCCTGCAGGTGATGTTCGTTGACCTGCGGCTGGTGCAGGCCGACGCTTCGGGTTGAGCGAAAGCGGCCCATGGCATTCGCCGCTTACTTAGCGGCGCGCTCCTTGGCGATCAGCTGGTCGGCGACGTTCAGCACGCCTTCCGGACCACCGGCGGTACCCAGGTCGAAGCGGTACTTGCCGTTGACCACCAGGCTCGGTACGCCGGTGATTTCGTACTTCTTGGCCAGCTCTTTGGCCTGATTGACCTGACCCTTGATGGCGAAGGAGTTGAAGGTGGCGAGGAACTTGTCCTTGTCCACGCCCTGGGTGGCCAGGAAGTCAGCCATGTCATTCGGGTCGGTCAGGCGCATGCGCTTGTTCTGGATGGCATCGAACACCGCGTTGTGGACATTGTGCTCAACACCCATGGCTTCAAGCGTCAGGAACATCTGGCCGTGGGCATCCCAGGGGCCACCGAACATGGCCGGCACACGCTTGAAATTGACGTCCTTGGGCAGCTTGTCGACCCAAGGGTTGATGGTCGGTTCGAAGTGGTAGCAGTGCGGGCAGCCATACCAGAACAGCTCGACGACCTCGATCTTGCCTGGCACCGACACCGGCACGGGGTTGCTCAGCTCGATATATTCCTTGCCGGCCACAGGCTCCGCAGCCTGTACGGCGGCCATACCGAATACGCTGGCGGCGACCAGCGCGGCGCTGAGAATCAGTTTACGCATGCTTTACTCCTGAGCAGTCTTTGGTCGCCTCGACGCGACCTGTGTAGGACAGGTCGGGAAGGGCTCGAGTTCTGTAGTGTAACGGCTACGGACAGAAAAAAGGGCAGCGTGGGCTGCCCTTTTCATCTTTAGCGCTGAAGCATTAACCGAGTGTTAACGCGTAATTCAGTGCAGGCCCTGGATGTAGCTGGACAGTGCTTCGATGTCCTTGTTGCTGAGTTTGCCGGCGATGGTGCGCATGGTCATGGCGTCGCCGTCGTTGGTGCGGTTGCCTTCGCGGAAGTCGGTCAGTTGCTTGCTGACGTACTGCGCGTGCTGGCCACTGAGGTGGGGGAACTTCGCCAGGGCGATGCCTGCACCATTGGGGGAGTGGCAACCGGTGCAGGCCGGCATGCCTTTCTCCAGGTTGCCGCCGTTGAACAAGGCACGCCCATGCTCGACGAGCTTCGGATCGGCGGCACCCACGCTGCCTTTCTGGCTGGCGAAGTAAGCGGCGATGTCGGCCAGGTCCTGGTCGTTGAAATTGGCCAGCATGCCGGTCATCTCAAGCACGGTACGCTTGCCGTCCTTGATGTCGTGCAGCTGCTTGTTCAGGTAGGGCTCACCTTGGCCGGCGAGTTTCGGGAAGTTCGGTGCCAGGCTGTTGCCGTCCGGGTTGTGACAGGCCCCACAGACAGCTGTCTTGGCCTGACCGGCGGCGGCATCGCCTTTGATGGGTCCCGCAGCAGTTGCCGCACCTGCGACCCCCATGGTCAACAGCAGACTCACGACTAGTTTGTTCATCAGCTAATCCAACACGGCTAAGGGTGAAATGTTATGTATCGGGACTGCCGCTCATCCAAAGGATGACCAAACGGTAGTCCTCGGCACTGCAGTCCATGCACAATCCACGCGGCGGCATAGCCTTGAAACCCTGTGTAACATGCACCACCAGTTGCGCCATGCCTTGCGCCAGCCTTGGCTCCCAGGCCGCCCGGTCACCGCTTCTGGGTGCCTGGGGCAGTTGTCCGGCGTGACAGGCCGCGCACGTGCGGTTGTACAACGCCTCGGGATCCTGTGTAGCCTGTGCGCTGAAAAACGGCAGGAACATACCGACAGCAAGCAGCCATTTCGCCATGCGAAACGACCTGACAGGGTTGGGGGCCGCGCTGCGTTCTGTTGCGCGAGCTATTGTTCGACACCCCATGCTCAATTGCCTTCGCTGGGCGAATGAGCACACAAAAACTGGGGCATTATATACTTCCGCCAGCCAAACGGAAACGACACCGCTTGCCAGGCCTGGTCCTACGCCTCCAGCGCTGGGCAACACCCACATCGGAAATCCCATGCAAGTCAAGAACCCCATCCTCGGCCTCTGCCAGAAAGCCAAATTCGCCCTCAGCGCCGCCAAGGTCGAACAATGCCCCGAAGACCAGGGTTACGAGGTGGCTTTCGCCGGCCGTTCCAACGCCGGTAAATCCAGCGCCCTCAACACCCTGACCCACGCCAGCCTGGCGCGTACCTCGAAGACCCCCGGCCGCACCCAGCTGCTGAATTTCTTCAGTCTGGACGATGAACGGCGTTTGGTCGACCTGCCGGGCTACGGTTATGCAAAAGTGCCGATTCCGCTCAAGCAGCACTGGCAGAAACACCTGGAAGCCTACCTGGGCAGCCGCGAATGCCTGCGCGGGATCATCCTGATGATGGACACCCGCCATCCGATGACCGACTTCGACAAGATGATGCTCGACTGGGCCAAGGCCAGCGGCATGCCGATGCACATCCTGCTGACCAAGGCCGACAAGCTGACCCACGGCGCGGGCAAGAACACCTTGCTCAAGGTACAGTCGGAGATTCGCAAGGGCTGGGGCGATACCGCGACCATCCAGCTGTTCTCGGCGCCCAAGCGCCTGGGCCTGGAAGAGGCTTATCGCGTGCTGGCGGACTGGATGGAGCTGGAAGACAAGCCGGTGGCCTGAATCGCCAGGGAACCTGCTAGAAGCGGCTTCAACTCCGAAGCAAGCACCTCGGTACGTGGCACCCGCTTTGCGGGTGATCGCGGCTGAAGCCGCTCCTACAAGGACCGATGCAATACCTGAATTCCAGGCAAAAAAAACCCCGGACTTCGTATGGGGAGGGGGAAGTTCGGGGTCCAAGTCCGGACCGCTAGGGCGGGGTCCAGATATCTGCCAACACTTAACACAACATAGGAGCATCGAAAGGCTTCACCAGCCATTCAGTACCTCTGAGTGGCGGTTCACCGGTTTAGTTCCAAGCCCCTGGAAACTATTTGCGATAGTTTCATGAAACTCTCGATCTAAGGCCCGAGGCCTGCACCGGATCCGCGACACTACGCCGCAGATCCTACACAGCTTTCACGCGGCGTTTAGTGAGCTTCGTCCCAATTCGAGCCAACGCCCGCTTCCACCAGCAACGGCACATCCAGTTGCGCCGCGCCGCTCATGTGGACGCGAATCTCGGCTTTCACCTGTTCGACCAGGTCTTCGCGCACCTCGAGCACCAGTTCGTCGTGCACCTGCAGGATCACCCGCGCATCCAGCCCGCTCTCGGTCAGCCAGTTGTCCACCGCCACCATGGCGCGCTTGATGATGTCCGCCGCGGTGCCCTGCATCGGCGCGTTGATCGCGGTGCGCTCGGCGCCTTTGCGCAAGGCCGGGTTCTTGGCGTTGATGTCCGGCAGGTACAGGCGACGCCCGAACAGGGTTTCGACGAAGCCCTTTTCAGCGGCCTGGGCGCGGGTGCGCTCCATATAGGCCAGCACGCCTGGGTAACGGGCGAAATAGCGGTCGATGTAGTCCTGCGACTGCTTGCGATCGACGCCGATCTGCTTGGCCAGGCCGAAAGCGCTCATTCCATAGATCAGGCCGAAGTTGATCGCCTTGGCGCTGCGGCGCTGGTCGATGGTGACCTCTTCGAGGGCGACACCGAACACTTCCGCGGCGGTGGCGCGGTGCACGTCCAGGTCGTTGCGGAAGGCGTGCAGCAGCCCTTCGTCCTTGGCCAGGTGGGCCATGATGCGCAGCTCGATCTGCGAATAGTCCGCCGCCAGCAATTTGTAGCCGGGGCTGGCGACGAAAGCCTGGCGAATGCGCCGGCCCTCGGCGGTGCGGATTGGAATGTTCTGCAGGTTCGGGTCGCTGGACGACAGGCGACCGGTAGCAGCCACAGCCTGCTGATACGAGGTATGGATGCGTCCGGTACGCGGGTTGATCTGCCCCGGCAGCTTGTCGGTATAGGTGCTCTTGAGCTTGCTCAGGCTGCGGTACTGCATCAGCACCTTGGGCAGCGGGTAGCCCTGCTCGGCCAGGTCATCCAGGACCGCCTCGGCGGTGGACGGCTGGCCCTTGGCGGTCTTGCTCAGCACCGGCATGCCCAGCTTGTCGTAGAGGATCGCGCCGAGCTGCTTGGGCGAGCCCAGGTTGAATTCCTCGCCGGCCAGCGCATACGCCTCACGCTCCAGCTCGACCAGCTTCGCCCCCAGCTCGCCACTCTGCACGCCGAGCAGCCTGGCGTCGACCAGCGCGCCCTGGCGCTCGATCTTCGCCAGTACCGGCACCAGCGGCATCTCGATATCCATCAGCACAGGCAGAACGCTGGGCGTCTGGGCCAGGCGCGCCTGCAGCGCATGGTGCAGACGCAAGGTGATGTCGGCATCCTCGGCGGCGTAGGGGCCGGCCTTGTCCAGTGGGATCTGGTTGAAGGTCAGCTGCTTGGCGCCCTTGCCGGCGATGTCCTCGAAGCCGATGGTGGTGTGGTCCAGGTACTTCTGCGCCAGGCTGTCCATGTCGTGACGGGTGGCGGTGGAGTCGAGCACATAGGACTCGAGCATGGTGTCGTAGGCCACGCCGCGCATATGGATGGCCGGGCTGCCGTTGGCCAGGATGTTGATGTCGTACTTGGCGTTCTGGCCGATCTTGCCCTTGGCCGGGTCCTCCAGCAGCGGCTTGAGCGCCAGCAACACGCGCTCGCGGTCCAGCTGGGCCGGAGCGCCTTCGTAGTCGTGGGTCAGGGGCACATAGGCGGCTTCATGGGGCTCGACGGCGAACGACAGGCCGACGATCTGCGCCTGCTGGGCGTCCAGGCCAGTGGTTTCCGTATCGAAGGCGAACAGCGGCGCCTGACGCAGCTTTTCCAGCCAGGCGTCGAAGCGAGCCTGGTCGAGGATGGTTTCGTACTTCGGCTCAACCTTCTCGGCCACAGGAGCCTCGGCGGCAGCGGCGCCATCACTGGCCTGGGGCGCGCTGCGCTGGACGTCGGCGACCCAGCTCTTGAACTCCATCTCGGCGTACAGAGCCAGCAGCGCTTCACGGTCCGGTTCGCCGCAGACCAGGGCGTCCACCTCGACATCCAGCTCGACATCGCACTTGATGGTGGCCAGCTCGTAGGAGAGGAAAGCCGCATCGCGGTGCTCCTCGAGCTTGGCGGCGAGGGTCTTGGCGCCTCGAATGGCCAGGCCCGGCACCTTGTCCAGGTTCTGGTACACATCGCTCAGGCCACCACCGATACCGGTCAACAAGCCGACCGCGGTCTTTTCGCCAACGCCCGGCACGCCGGGAATGTTGTCGACTTTGTCGCCCATCAGGGCGAGAAAATCGATGATGTGTTCGGGACCTACGCCGAACTTCTCGTGCACGCCAGCGACGTCGAGCACGCTACCGGTCATGGTATTGACGAGGGTAACGTGGCCGTCCACCAGCTGGGCCATGTCCTTGTCGCCGGTCGAGATGATCACCGGGCGGCCGGCGGCGGCGCTGCTGCGCGCCAGGGTGCCGATCACGTCGTCGGCCTCCACGCCTTCGACGCACAGCAGCGGGTAGCCCAGGGCGCGGACGCTGGCGTGCAGCGGTTCGACCTGCACCCGCAGGTCGTCGGGCATGCTCGGGCGGTTGGCCTTGTACTCGGCGAACATGGCGTCACGGAAAGTCCCGCCCTTGGCATCGAAGACCACCGCGAACAGGCTGTCCGGGTACTGCTTGCGCAGGCTCTTGAGCATGTTCAGCACGCCCTTGACCGCGCCGGTAGGCATGCCTTTGGAGGTGGTCAGCGGCGGCAGCGCGTGAAAGGCGCGGTAGAGGTAGGACGAACCGTCCACCAGGACGAGGGGCGCTTGGCTCATGAGGAGAATCAACCTTTTCGACGGGTCCGGCGCTAGAATAGCCGGATCAATGACGACAAAAGGACTAGGTTATCATGCGCACACTCAATCGCCTGTTACTGCTCGGTCTGCTGGCCACCATGCCAGTCGTCACCCAGGCGGCGGACGAAGCCCCATCGGCCGATCCCGATGTAACCATTCGCACGGAAGGCGATAAAACCATCCAGGAGTACCGTCAGAACGGCTTCCTGTATGCGATCAAGGTCACGCCGAAGAACGGCAAGCCTTATTTCCTGGTACGCGCCGATGGCTCCGAAGGCAATTTCATTCGTTCCGACCAGCCGGACATGCTGATTCCGTCCTGGAAGATCTTCGAGTGGTAAGCTAGTAACGCGTATCGTTCTTATCAACCAGGCACTTCCGGCGGAAGTGCCCGCATGGGCAATTCTTCAACATGTCAGTCTTCACCCCTGTGTCCCGGCCTGAGCTGGAAATCTTTCTGGCGCCATACGAGCTGGGCCGCCTGCTCGACTTCCAGGGCATCGCCGCCGGTACCGAGAACAGCAATTTCTTCGTCAGCCTGGAAAAAGGGGAGTTCGTCCTCACACTGATCGAGCGTGGGCCGGCTGAAGACATGCCGTTCTTCATCGAACTGCTCGACGTGCTGCACGATGCCGACATGCCCGTGCCCTATGCCCTGCGCGACCGCGAAGGGCATGGCCTGCGCGAACTGTGCGGCAAGCCTGCGCTGCTGCAACCGCGACTGTCGGGCAAGCACATCAAGCTGCCGAACAACCAGCACTGCGCCCAGGTCGGCGAGCTGCTGGCGCACATTCACCTGGCCACCCGCGAGCGCATCATCGAGCGCCGCACCGACCGGGGCCTGGACTGGATGCTGGAATCGGGCGCCGAACTGCTGCCGAGCCTGAACCAGGCGCAAACCGGGCTGCTGCAACCGGCGCTGGCGGAAATCACCGCGCACAAGGCGCAGATCCTCGCCCTGCCCAAGGCCAACCTGCACGCCGACCTGTTCCGTGACAACGTGATGTTCGAAGGCACTCACCTGACCGGGCTGATCGACTTCTACAACGCCTGCTCCGGGCCGATGCTGTATGACATCGCCATCACCGTGAACGACTGGTGCCTGGACGAGCAGGGTGGTATCGATCTGCCGCGCGCCCAGGCATTGCTGGGCGCCTACGCGGCACTGCGACCGTTCACCGCCGCTGAAGCGGAGCTGTGGCCGGTGATGTTGCGGGTGGCGTGCGTGCGCTTCTGGCTGTCGCGCCTGATCGCGGCGCAGGCGTTCGCCGGGATGGACGTGATGATCCATGACCCTAGCGAGTTCGAAGTGCGTCTGGCGCAACGCCAGCAGGTGGCGCTGAAGCTGCCGTTCGCGCTCTAAAGGGCGATAACACCGCGATCACCCGCGAAGCGGGTGCCACACAGCGTGGCGCCCGTTTCGCGGCTGAAGCCGCTCCTACAGCTGCTCCAGGCAGCCGACCAGGTCGCCACCGAGCTTCTCCAGCAAGCGCTCATAGCCCTTGCCATCCACCTTGTCGGCGCCACCCAGCGCATCCAACTCGGCCAACCGCACCGGCAACCCGGCCGTCAGCGTCTCGGCCAGACGCGGCCTCAGCGGCGGCTCGCTGAACACGCAGGTCTTGCCCACCGCCTGCAAGCGCTTGCGCATGGCGGCGACGTGCTGCGCGCCCGGCTGCACCTCGGACGCCACGCTGAACACGCCGGTGTGCTTCAGGCCATAGGCGGCCTCGAAGTAGTCGAACGCCTCGTGAAACACGAAGTAAGGCTTGCCGGCGATCCCCGCCACACGCTGCTTGATGCGCGCATCCAGGGCATCCAGGCGCTCGACGAACTGCTTGAGGTTGGCCTGGTAGCGCGGGGCATTGGCCGGGTCGGCCGCTGCCAGGTCGCCGGCCATCTTCGTCGCGATCACCCGGGCATTCAGCGACGACAGCCACAGGTGTGCATCGAGGCTGCCCGGGCGGTGGTCGTGGTCATGATCGTCGTGGTCTTCCTCGTCATGGGAGTGGCTGTCCTCGCCGAAATGACGCAACTGCATGCCCGACAGCGACTGCACGGCCACGGTCGGCTTGGCGCGGCTCTTCAGCACGCGGGGCAGGAAACCTTCCATGTCCGGGCCGATCCAGTACAGCAGGTCGGCATCGGCGACCTTGCGCACGTCGGAGGGGCGCAGCGCATAGTTGTGCGGGGAGGCCCCTGGCGGCAGCAGCACATCGGGACTGCCGACACCGTCCTGAACGGCGGCGGCGATCTGTTGCAGGGGCTTGATGCTGGTCAGCACGCGCACGTCGGCGTGCGCCGAAAAAGCGATGAAAGCGACAAAGAGGGCAAGGATTCGGGACACGGTGGATACTCGGGTCGTCAGAAACAGGTAACATAATAACGTCTCCATCCTGAACCGTCGCTGCCCATGTCCATCACGCCGCTGGCCCACCGTCCCCACGATCACTCCCATTGCGTCCACAGTGCGCTGGCCGAGGCCGACGCGCTGTGCAACCGTCAGGGCCTGCGCCTGACCGCCCTGCGCCGCCGCGTGCTGGAGCTGGTGTGGCAGAGCCACAAGCCGCTGGGCGCCTACGATATCCTCGCCGTGCTCAGCGAGCAGGACGGCCGCCGCGCCGCGCCACCGACCGTCTATCGCGCCCTCGACTTCCTTCTGGAAAACGGCCTGGTGCACCGCATCGCCTCGCTCAATGCCTTTATCGGCTGCAGCCATCCCGAGCACGCGCACCAGGGGCAGTTCCTGATCTGCCGCGAATGTCATGTAGCCATCGAGCTGGAGCAGAACAGCATCAGCGACGCCATCGTCAGCAGCGCCAATGCCGTGGGTTTCGCGGTCGAGACGCAAACTGTCGAAGTGGTCGGCCTGTGCGGCAACTGCCGGGGCAAGGCATGAGCGATGCCCTGATCCGCCTCGAGCAGGTCGGTGTCAGCTTCGGTGGCGAAGCGGTGCTCGACAGCATCGACCTGGCGGTGGCGCCGGGCCAGATCGTTACCCTGATTGGTCCCAACGGCGCCGGCAAGACCACCCTGGTGCGCGCCGTGTTGGGCCTGCTCAAGCCGCATCGCGGCAAGGTGTGGCGCAAGCCCAGGCTGCGCATCGGCTACATGCCGCAAAAGATCCAGGTGGACGCCACATTGCCCTTGTCGGTGCTGCGCTTCCTGCGCCTGGTGCCCGGTGTAGACCGTGCGGCAGCCTTGGCAGCGTTGCAGGAAGTCGGCGCCGAGCAGGTGATCGACAGCCCGATCCAGACCATCTCCGGCGGCGAGATGCAGCGTGTGCTGCTGGCCCGCGCGCTGCTGCGCGAGCCCGAGTTGCTGGTACTCGACGAACCGGTGCAGGGTGTCGACGTGGTTGGCCAGACCGAGCTGTACAACCTGATCACCCGCCTGCGCGACCGCCACGGCTGCGGCGTGCTGATGGTCAGCCATGACCTGCACCTGGTCATGAGCGCCACCGACCAGGTGGTCTGCCTCAACCGCCACGTGTGCTGCTCGGGCCACCCGGAGCAGGTCAGCAACGACCCGGCCTTCGTCGAGCTGTTCGGCCAGAACGCCCCAAGCCTGGCCGTCTATCACCACCATCACGATCACAGCCACGACCTGCACGGTTCGGTGATCGCCCCCGGCGCCCATGTTCACGGAGAGCACTGCAAGCATGGCTGATTTTCTTCTCTACGCCCTGCTTGCCGGTGTTTCGCTGGCGCTGGTCGCCGGCCCCCTGGGCTCGTTCGTGGTGTGGCGGCGCATGGCCTATTTCGGCGACACCCTGTCCCATGCCGCGCTGCTCGGCGTGGCCCTGGGCTTCGCCCTGGATGTCAGCCCGGCGCTGGCGGTGACCGTCGGCTGCCTGCTGCTGGCGATCCTGCTGGTGACCCTGCAGCAGCGCCAGCCGCTGGCCTCGGACACCCTGCTCGGCATCCTCGCCCCCAGCACGCTGTCGCTGGGGCTGGTGGTGCTGAGCTTCATGCACGATGTGCGCATCGACCTGATGGCCTACCTGTTCGGCGACCTGCTGGCGATCAGCCCTACCGACCTTGCCTGGATCCTCGGCGGCAGCGCCTTGGTGCTGGTGCTGCTGGCGATGTTCTGGCGACCATTGCTGGCGGTGACCGTGCACGAGGAACTGGCGATGGTCGAAGGCTTGCCGGTGACCGGCCTGCGCCTGGCACTGATGCTGCTGATCGCCGTGGTGATCGCGGTGGCGATGAAGATCGTCGGTGTGTTGCTGATCACCTCGCTGCTGATCATCCCGGCCGCCGCGGCACAGCGTCACGCCCGCTCACCGGAGCAGATGGCCGTGGGCGCCAGCCTGCTGGGGGTTGCCGCGGTCTGCGGGGGCCTGGCGCTGTCCTGGTTCAAGGACACCCCGGCCGGGCCTTCGATCGTGGTCTGTGCGGCAGTGCTATTCTTGCTGAGCTTGGCGTTGCCGAAACGCTGAATTTTCAGGGTGCGCACAGGCGCATCCTGCAACCTTTTCGCAGGTTTCGAGTCTGAGAAGACCTGTTTTCGAGCGTGCGCACCTGGGTGTAGACTTGCTCGCTTTTTGCGCAAATAGAGAGTCGCAGGAATGAAGCCGTTCGCCTCACGTTATCTGCTTGTTGCCGCGTTTTCCCTGTTCCTGGCTGCCTGCTCCAGCAAGCCGGCCGAACAACCGGTGGCGCCTGCCCAGCCCGATGCCTGGCAGCAGCTCGAGCAAAGCATCGCCAGCAACGAGCTGGCCACCGCCGAGGATCAACTGGCCGCCTTGCAGGCCCAGGCGCCGGATGATGCCCGCCTCGAACCGCATCAGCGCCAGCTGGCCGAGGCCTACCTGCGCCGTAGCCAGATCGTCCTGCAGAAGGGCGATGTGAATGCCGCTGCCACGGCACTGGCCCGCGCCCGCGCGCTGATGCCGCAAGCACCGGCCCTGACCGGCGGCGATGCCGTGGCCCAGGCACGCAAGGCCGAACTGGAAAAGGCCGAAGCGGCGCTCAAGGCTGCCGAGTCCAAGCCCAAGGCCCGGGTGATCGACCCGACCGCGCCGACCACTGTCGTGGCGCTGAAAACCACCGATAGCCGCGCAATGCGTCGCCAGCTGGACGATATCGCGGCGGACGTGGTGAGTTATCAGTGCGAGGTGGTGTTCCAGGTGCCGCGCACCGAGGATGCGCCTTGGCTCAAGACCCTGCTGGAGAAGCGGGTGCGCAAGCTCGACAGTGGCTTCGAGCTGAAGCAGAAGCATGAGATCCAGCGCTCATTGCCGGCGCAGGTGGTGTTGATTCCCCATCAGCAATAAACCTGTCAGGGCCTCATCGCCGGCAAGCCGGCACCCACAGGGTGGGAGCCGGCTTGTCGTAGCGACGAACCGCGGCGATGGGCTGCAAAGCAGCCCCCCCGATTATGCAGGAATAGCTTCGGCAGCCGCCTCCCGCGCCCACACCCGGTGCCCCTCGACTGCCTTGAAGAAGGCCTCGAGCGCCTTCTGGTCATCGCCCAGCAACAGCCCCGCATCTTCCTTGAGCCCCAGCTTGTTCAGCAGCAGCTTGCCCTCACTGGCCACGCCCATGGGCTTGAGATGCTTGTAGGCCTCGAGCAGGAAATGCTTGGCCACGCCGCTGTTTTCCAACCCCTCCAGCGAAGCCTTGCCCGCCGGCACCCACACACCGTCGAACATCACCGACGGCATGCCCTCCATCGACGCATCCACCGGCAGCTGCTTGCCACCGGCAGTCTTCACCGGTGCCGAAGTCGGCCCCAGCAGCATGGGGCGCGCACTTTGCGCCTCCAGCGCCTTGACCACCTTGTCGACACTCGCGTCATCCACGCCGCCAGCCACCAGGATGGCGATCTTGCGCCCACTGATGCCGATGTCCCCGGGGTGGTTCATCTGGCTCAAGGCCTTTGACTGCGCCGGTTTGCTGCCCTTGACCTTGACCGTGCCGGCCTTCGGCGCCGGCAGCCCGAGGTTGGCCGCCACCGCTGCCGCCAACTTAAGATCGATGTTGGCGAGGATCTCGTTCACCTCCCGCGCCCGGATAGCCTCGCGCTCGACCTTGCCCAGTTCAAAACTGTAGGCCTTGATGATGTGCTGCTGCTCGGTGGGGCTCATGCTCTGGAAGAACAGCCGCGCCTGGGAGAAATGGTCGCCGAACGACTCACTGCGCTGGCGGATCTTGTTTGCATCGATACGTTCCTGGTAACTCTCGAAACCGCCATCCTGCGCGGCGGGCGGCGTTTCCTTCGGCCAGCCGCCATCGATCGAGTTGGGCTCGTAGGAGGCCCGGCCCTTGTCGATGGTCATGCGGTGCATGGCATCGCGCTGGCTGCTGTGATTGGGCGCGACGGGGCGGTTGATCGGGATCTCGTGGAAGTTCGGTCCGCCCAGGCGGCTAATCTGGGTGTCGGTGTAGGAGAACAGCCGGCCCTGCAGCAACGGGTCGTTGCTGAAATCGATGCCCGGCACGATATGCCCGGGGCAGAAGGCGATCTGTTCCACTTCGGCGAAGAAGTTGTCCGGGTTGCGGTCGAGCACCATCTTGCCCAGCGGCGTCACCGGCACCAGCTCCTCGGGGATGATCTTGGTCGGGTCGAGCAGGTCGAAGTCGAACTTGTGCTCGTCGGCCTCCGGCACGATCTGCACGCCCAGCTCCCATTCCGGGTAATGACCGGTCTCGATCGCTTCCCACAGGTCGCGGCGGTGGTAGTCGGTGTCCTTGCCGGCAAGCTTCTGGGCTTCGTCCCACAGCACCGAGTGCACGCCCTGGCGCGGCTTCCAGTGGAACTTGACGAAGCTGGCCACGCCTTGGGCATTGATCAACCGGAAGGTATGCACGCCAAAGCCTTCCATCATGCGCAGGCTGCGCGGAATGGCCCGGTCGGACATCGCCCACATGACCATGTGCGCGGATTCCGGCACCAGCGATACGAAGTCCCAGAAGGTATCGTGGGCAGAGCCACCGGTGGGCATCTCGTTGTGCGGTTCGGGTTTGACCGCGTGGACGAAGTCGGGAAACTTGATCGCGTCCTGGATGAAGAACACCGGCATGTTGTTGCCGACCAGATCGAAGTTGCCTTCATCGGTGTAGAACTTCACCGCAAAGCCGCGCACGTCGCGCACCGTGTCGCCCGAGCCACGTGGGCCCTGCACGGTGGAAAAGCGCACGAACACCGGGGTGATTTTCTCGGGATCTTGCAGGAAACCGGCCTTGGTCAGCTCGGCATGGCAGCCGTAGCTCTGGAAGTATCCATGGGCGCCGGTCCCGCGGGCATGGACGATGCGCTCGGGTATGCGCTCATGGTCGAAGTGGGTGATCTTCTCGCGCATGATGAAGTCTTCGAGCAGCGAAGGCCCACGGGCGCCGGCCTTGAGGCTGTTCTGGTTGTCGGCGACCTTCACCCCCTGGTTGGTGCGCAGCGCCTGGCCGCTGGCGTCGCTGCGAAACGCTTCCAGGCTCTGCAGCTTGGCGTTGGTGTTGGCCTTGTCCGGGGTGTCGGTGCCGGCGACAGGGCTGGGCTGTGGCGCCTGGGGCTTCTTGCTGGGCATCTTCGGCTCTCCTCATCAGTCATCAGGCTGCCCGTTCGGGCTTGTTCAATTAGTGACTGGGCCGCCGTCGGCTGCGTTCAATCGGATTGCCGACCGTCGCGTTATGCCGATTGGATTGGAGCGTGACGAAATAAATGCTAAGAACACGCAGGGGAAAAGGCTAAAATGCGCGCCCCGGCTAACCGCTGACCCAAATTCCATGCGCCCCACAAGGTTCGCTCAGTGATCGAGTTTCAAAATGTCCACAAGACCTACCGCGTCGCCGGTAGGGATATCCCGGCCCTGAACCCGACCAGCCTGACCATCGAAGATGGCCAGGTGTTCGGCCTGATCGGCCACTCCGGTGCCGGCAAGAGCACCATGCTGCGCCTGATCAACCGCCTCGAGGAGCCGTCCGGCGGCAAGATCGTGGTCGACGGTGAAGACGTCACCGCCTTCGACTCGAACCAGCTGCGACGCTTCCGCCAGCAGGTCGGCATGATCTTCCAGCACTTCAACCTGCTGGCTTCCAAGACCGTTGCCGACAATGTCGCCCTGCCGCTGGTGCTGGCGGGCGAGCTGTCGCGTGGCGAGATCGACAAGCGCGTCACCGAGCTGCTGGCCCGTGTCGGCCTTTCCGAGCACGCGAAGAAGTACCCGGCGCAACTGTCGGGTGGGCAGAAGCAGCGCGTCGGCATCGCCCGCGCCCTGTCCACCAACCCCAAGATCCTGCTGTGCGACGAAGCCACCAGCGCCCTCGACCCGCAGACCACCGCCTCGGTGCTGCAACTGCTGGCCGAGATCAACCGCGAGCTGAAGCTGACCATCGTGCTGATCACCCATGAGATGGACGTGATCCGCCGGGTCTGCGACCGCGTGGCGGTGATGGACGCCGGGCAGATCGTCGAGCAGGGTCCGGTGGCCGACGTGTTCCTGCACCCGCAGCACGCCACCACCAAGCGTTTCGTCCAGGAAGACGAGCAGGTCGACGAGAACGAGCAACGCGACGATTTCGCCCATGTGCCGGGGC
Organism: Pseudomonas sp. FG36; assembly: GCF_057809275.1. Lineage (NCBI taxonomy): Bacteria > Pseudomonadati > Pseudomonadota > Gammaproteobacteria > Pseudomonadales > Pseudomonadaceae > Pseudomonas > Pseudomonas sp. FG36. The sequence goes on along the minus strand of NZ_JBMDJQ010000035.1, from coordinate 23,485 downwards.
GCATCGTGCGCCTGACCTTCCAGGGCTGCGCCACCTACGCGCCGCTGCTGGGCACCGTGGCCCGCGAAACCGGCGTGGACTACAGCATCCTTGCCGGGCGCATCGACCGCATCAAGGACATTCCCTATGGCCAGCTGACCCTTGCCCTGATCGGTGGAGACATGGAGGCGGCATTCGCCCGCTTCACTGCAGCTGACGTACATATGGAGGTACTGCGTTGATGGACATCCTCAGCTATTTCGCCAACGTCGACTGGGTCGAGATCTGGCAGGCGACCAACGACACCATGGTCATGCTGTTCATCTCGCTGGCCTTCATCATCCTGCTGGGCCTGCCACTGGGCGTCGTGCTGTTCCTGTTCAGCCCACGGCAGATGTTCGAGCACAAGAAGGTCTACGCCGTGCTGGCGACCATCGTCAACATCGTGCGCTCGGTGCCGTTCATCATCCTGCTGATCGTGATGATCCCGATCACGGTGCTGATCACCGGCACCTCGCTGGGCGTTGCCGGTGCCATCCCGCCGCTGGTGGTGGGGACCACGCCGTTCTTCGCGCGGCTGGTGGAAACCGCCCTGCGTGAAGTGGACCGCGGCATCATCGAGGCTACCCAGTCGATGGGCGCCACCACCCGCCAGATCATCTTCAAGGCCGTGCTGCCTGAAGCGATGCCAGGCATCATCGCCGCCATCACCGTGACCGCCATCACCTTGGTGTCCTACACCGCCATGGCCGGTGTGGTCGGGGCCGGTGGCCTGGGTGACCTGTCGATCCGCTTCGGCTACCAACGCTTCCAGACCGACGTGATGATCGTCACCGTGGTGCTGCTGGTCATCCTGGTCCAGGTACTTCAAATGATCGGCGACAAGCTGGTCGTGCATTTTTCCCGTAAGTAACCCCAATGGGGTCGGCCCGGCCGACCCGTTCGGGGGCCGTCGCGGCCCTCACAAGGAGTGATCAATGAAGAAGCTGCTTGCTGTTGTCGCCGCGGTCGCGGCCTTCTCGGCCCACGCCGAGACCCTGACGGTCGCCGCCACCCCGGTGCCGCACGCCGAGATCCTCAACTTCGTCAAGCCGCAGCTGGCGAAGGAAGGCGTGGAACTGAAGGTCAAGGAGTTCACCGACTACATCCAGCCGAACGTGCAGGTGTCGGAAAAGCGCCTGGACGCCAACTTCTTCCAGCACCAGCCGTACCTGGATGAGTTCAACAAGGCCAAGGGTACTCACTTGGTAAGCGTCGCCGGCGTGCACATCGAGCCGCTGGGCGTGTACTCGGCCAAGGTCAAGAAGCTCGACGAACTGCCTTCCGGCGCCGCCGTGGTCATTCCCAACGACGCCACCAACGGCGGCCGCGCCCTGTTGCTGCTGGATAAGGCCGGAGTGATCAAGCTCAAGGACAACACGAACATCCTGTCGACCATCAAGGACATCGCCGAGAACCCGAAGAACCTGAAGTTCCGGGAACTGGAAGCCGCGACCATCCCGCGTGTGCTGACCCAGGTCGATGCCGCCCTGATCAACACCAACTACGCGCTGGAAGCCAAGCTCAACCCGGAAAAAGACGCCCTGGCCATCGAAGGCAAGGACTCTCCGTACGTGAACATCCTGGTGACCCGCGAGGACAACAAGGACGCGGACGCGGTGAAGAAACTGGTACAGGCCCTGCACTCGCCTGAGGTCAAGCAGTTCATTACCGAGAAGTACAAGGGCGCTGTGGTTCCTGCGTTCTAAGCCTGCAGCCTGGGGCCGCTTCGAGGCCCTATCGCCGGCAAGCCGGCTCCCACAGAGACTGCACGATTGTGGGAGCCGGCTTGCCGGCGAAAGGCCTGCGCAGCAGGCCCAAATATCTCAATCGCGCTTGACCAGCCCCGGCAACTGCGCCACCAGCTTCTGGTTGTTGAACGGCGCACGGATGAACCCGCGCTGACGCCCGTCAGGCCCGACCACCGCCAGGTTGCCGCTGTGATCCACGGTATACCCTGGTTTGCTGGTATCGGCCGGAATGAACGGGATGCTCAAGGCGTTGGCCAATTTCTGGGTATCCTCGATCGAGCCCGCCACCCCGACGAAATCCTTGTCGAAATAGCCCAGGTACTGCTTGAGCTGGTTCGGCGTGTCGCGGTTCGGGTCGACGCTCACCAGCACCACCTGCAGACGCTCCAGCGCCTCCTTGGGCAGTTCGCTCTTCACCTGGCGCAGCTGGGCCAGGGTGGTCGGGCAGATGTCCGGGCAGTAGGTGTAGCCGAAGAACAGCAATGACCACTTGCCCTTGAGCTGGTCCAGCACCTGCGGCTGGCCGTTCTGGTCGGTCATGGTCACGTCCGGCACGGTACGGCTCTGCGGCAGCAGGATGATGCCGGCATCGATCAGTTCGGTGGGGTTCAACTGACCACGGTCGTTGAGCACCTTGTTGACGGTCAGGCCCATGATCAGCGCGACCAGGGCAACGAGGATGAAGACGGTTTTCTGGGTTCGGGTCATAGGTTCAGCAACAGGTAGTGGTCTACGAGCAACGCGATGAACAGGGCGAACAGGTAGCCGATAGAGTACTTGAACGTCTTGATCGCCGCGTGCGGCCGGGTGCCACGGTACAACACCCAGGCCCAGTGCAGGAAGCGCAGGCCCAGCACCAGGGCACAGGCCAGATACAGCGGGCCGCTCATGTGAATGGCGTAGGGCAATAGGCTCACGGCCAGCAATATCAAGGTGTAGAGCAGGATATGCAGGGCCGTGTAACGCTCGCCATGGGTAACGGGGAGCATGGGAATATCAGCTTTTGCGTACTCCTCCTTGCGATGAATCGCAAGGGCCCAGAAGTGCGGCGGTGTCCAGGCGAAGATGATCAGCACCAGCAGCAGCGGCTCGGCGCCCAGGTGCCCGCTGACCGCCACCCAGCCCAGCAATGGCGGCGCGGCCCCGGCCAGGCCGCCGATCACGATGTTCTGCGGCGTGGCTCGCTTGAGAAAGCCGGTGTAGAGCACCGCGTAACCCAGCAGCGAGGCCAGGGTCAGCCAGGCGGTGAGGGGGTTGGTGAACGCCAACAGCAAAACCATCCCTGCCACGGCCAGCAGCAGGGCGAACAGCAGTGCCGGCAAGGGCGCGACCCGGCCCTGGGCCAGCGGGCGCTTGTGGGTGCGGGCCATCAGCGCATCGACGCGGCGATCGACCACGTGGTTGACCGCCGCCGCGGCACCCGCGCACAAGCCAATCCCCAGGTTGCCGAACAGCAGGACGCTCCAGGCCACCCCTGCGCGGGTGGCGAGAAACATCCCCACCAGCGAGGTGATCAGCATCAGCACCACCACCTTCGGCTTGGTCAGTTCCAGATAGTCGCGCCATCCGGCGCGCTGGCGCTCCGTGCTCAGAACCGTCGCCACGAATCGTTCCTCATGTGATGAGTGAGTTGCCCCCCGACCACCGGTGTCAGGCGCCAGCCATGGCCCACGCGAACCTTGTCGACCACGCGGATGCGGTAGTTCACCAGCACCATGGTCAGCAGCAGCAGCACACCGCCGGCGTTGTGGGCAACGGCCACGCCCAGCGGCAGGTGGAACACTACATTGCTGATGCCCAGGCCCAACTGCAGCGCCAGCGCCAGCAATACCAGGCGCGCCAGGCCACTCAGGCCATGGCGGTGCAGCTTCCAGCCGAGCATCGATAGAACCACCAGCACCAGCATTGCGCCGAGCCGGTGGCTGACATGGATCGCCGTGCGCGCATCGCTGTCCAGTTGCCCGCCCAGGTAATTGGGGCCGACATGCTGGGTCAGGTGGAAGCCGTTGCTGAAGTCCGCCGCCGGCCACCACTGGCCATGGCAGGTGGGCAGGTCGATGCAGGCCACCGCCGCGTAGTTGGCGCTGACCCAACCCCCCAGGGCGATCTGGCCGATCACCACCAGCAGCGCCAGCGCCGCGATCCGTCGCAGGCTCAGCGGCAGTTTCGGCAAGGGCGCAAAGGCCCGGGATAGACGCAGGGATAGCAGGAAAAGCAGGCTTACCGTGGTAAACCCGCCAAGCAGGTGCGCGGTCACCACCTGGGGCCACAGTTTCAGTGTCACGGTCCACATGCCGAACGCCGCCTGGGCCAGCACCACCCCCAGCAGCAACACCGGCAGGCGGTAAGGCTGGCCGTCATGGGCATGCCGGCGTACAGCCTGGAAGGCAAGCAGTGCGATCACCAGCGCCAGGGTGCCGGCGAAATAGCGATGGACCATCTCCGCCCAGCCCTTGGCTTCTTCCACCGGGTGCTCAGGGAAGTGCAGCTCGGCATGGGCCAGTTGGGCATCGGTCTTGGGCACGCTGATGAAGCCGTAGCACCCCGGCCAGTCGGGGCAGCCAAGACCGGCATGAGTCAGGCGAGTGTAGGCGCCGAGCAGCACGACCAGCAGCGCCAGCAGCGTGGCGAACACAGCAAGGCGGAATCCGGGTCTGGCCATGGCAGCCTCCTAGCCGATGTTGGACAGCTTGAGCAGGTGACGCAGGTCGTCCAGCACATGCTTGCCCTTGACCTTGGCGTCGTAGCGCAGCACCAGGTTGCCGTGAGGATCGACGATCCACAGTTGCGGGGCAGTGTCGCCGACCTTCTGGATATAGCGCTGGGCGTCCAGCGGGTAGCGTTGCAACTGTGGGTACTCACGACCCAGCAGCGCCTGGTAGTCGGCGGCTAGCGGCTGGGCCGCCGCCAGGGCATGGCTGGCGCGGCTGGCATCGCGGCCCAGGCCGACCTGGATCTGCCGGGCCAGGTACACCAGTTGCTGACATTCCTCGACACAGGCGCCAGGGGCGCTGACCAACAGCTGCCAACGCTCGTCCTGGGCATCGATGCCGATATCGGCCCGGCCCTCGCCATTGCCGATCATCACACCGTGATAGCTGCGACCTTCCGGTACCCAGAACTTGAGCTTGTACATGCTGGTGGCAAGGATCATCGGCCCGAGCACGACGAACAGGATCAACAGCAGTTGCAGGCGCCCGCGGGGCTTGCGGCGGTCAGGCACGTCCAGTGGACTCGTGGCGGCGGCCATGGCGGTTCTCCTTGTCGTTGTGATGCCAGCCGAAATACAGGTAGAGCAGGACCAGCGCGCTGGCCAGGGCGAACCACTGCACGGCGTAGCCCTGGTGTTTTTCCGGGCCCATGGCGACCACCGGCCAGTCCAGGCGGTAGGCGGCAGGGCCTGGCTGCAGGCGTAGCTCCTGGGCAAAGCCCTCCCGGCCCAGCTGCTGCCAGAGCCCGGCCGGTTCGATTGCCGTCAGCAGTTGCGGCCACTGGCCGTCGGGGTTGTCCGGGTGCAGTTGGAAGGTCTTGCCCGGCGGCACGTAGACCGTGGCGTCCAGCGCCAGCGCCTGGCTCGGCGTGTCGAAGCGCACCGGCACGCGGCGGTCGGGCCACGCCATCCAGCCGCGATTGACCAGCAACCACAGGCCGCTGGCCTGGTCGTGGAAGGGCTGCAGCAGCTCGACGCCGGCCTTGCCGTCACGCATCTGATTGTCCAGCAGCAGGCTGTGACCGGCATCGAACCGGCCATACAGGTGCACGGGGTAGAACGCCGGGTCCGGCAGCTGGCGCAACCGGTCAGCAGTGACCGGCGCCTCGATCTGGCGCTCGGTGTAGGTGGCCAGCAGGTCACGCTTTTCGTCGGCGCGCCGCAGTTGCCAGCAGCCGAGCGCGATCAACCCCGGCAGCAGCGCAAGCACCACCAGGGTCGGTACCAGGCCTGGGCGAAACGGCTTCACCAGGGCCTCGTGAGGTCGAGCGCTATACTTGTATCCATCACCGCATCCCCCGGAGTTTCGCCATGCTCAAGGCCGCAATTGTCCTGATGCTGCTGGCCACCATCGCCAGCCTGTTCAGTGGCCTGGTGTTCCTGGTCAAGGACGACGACCAGTCGACCCGCCTGCTCAAGGCTCTTACCGTGCGCGTCGCCCTCGCCACCCTGACCATCGCCCTGGTGGCCTGGGGCCTGATCAGTGGGCAACTGGTGTCGCACGCACCTTTCTAAGTGTTCCCACCGTGTTCAAAGCACATACACAAAGATGAACAGCCCCACCCACACCACATCGACGAAGTGCCAGTACCAGCTCGCCGCCTCGAAACCGAAGTGCTTGTCCGGCTCGAAGTGCCCGCGCAGCACCCGGCAGAACATCACGAACAGGATCAACGTGCCCAAGGTCACGTGCGCGCCATGGAACCCGGTAAGCATGAAGAACGTCGCGCCGTAGATGCCCGAGCCCAGGGTCAGCCCGAGTTTGTTGTAGGCCTCGTGGTACTCGTAGGCCTGCAGGGCGAGGAACGCCAGCCCCAGCAGGATCGTCAGCCCCAGCCACAGCTTCAGCGTGCCGCGATGCCCCTTGCGCAGGGCGTGGTGGGCGATGGTCACGGTGACGCTGGAACTCACCAGCAGGATGGTATTGATCAGCGGCAGGTGCCACGGATCGATGACTTCCTTCGGTGGCGGGAACAGTTTCGGGTCCGGTGTGTGCAGCAGCGGCCAGACGAACTCGAAGTTTGGCCAGAGCATGTGCGTCACGCCCTTGGCCCCATCGCCCCCCAGCCACGGCCCGGCCAGCACCCGCACGTAGAACAGCGCGCCGAAGAAGGCCAGGAAGAACATCACCTCGGAGAAGATGAACCAGCTCATGCCCCAGCGGAACGAGCGGTCCATCTGCGCACTGTAGAGCCCGGCGTGGCTTTCCTTGACCACCGCGCCGAACCAGCCGAACAGCATGTAGGCCAGGAACAGCGCGCCAACGAAGAAGATCAGCGGCCCGTGAGACTCCGGGTGGCCGGCCTTGAGGTCGTTGAACCAGGTGCCGAGCCCGAACACGGTGATGAACATGCCGATCGTGGCAATGATCGGCCACTTGCTCTGCGCCGGTACGTAGTAATGCTCGTGGCTTGCCATGATGTATCTCCTTCCCTCAACGGGCGCCCTCGGTCGCGGCGTGGGCGACCGGGGGGTGGCGAGCAGTGATGTCGAACAGGGTGTAGGCCAGGGTCAGGTGTTTCACCGACTCCGGCAGGTCGCGGTCGACGATGAAGCGCACCGGCATCTCGATGCGCTCGCCCGGCTGCAGGACCTGCTGGGTGAAACAGAAGCACTCGGTCTTGTGGAAGTACGCCGCGGCCTCGGCGGGGGTGATGCTGGGGATGGCCTGGGCGCTCATGGGCTGGTTGGTCGGGTTGCGGGCCACGAAGATCATCTGGTTCACCGCCCCCGGGTTGACCTCGATCTGGTCGGCGGTGGAGTGGAACTCCCAGCTCATGTCGCCGGCATTGGTCGACATGAACTGCACCCGCACCGAACGGGTCGGGTCGCTCACCTGGGTGCCCGCGTACTGCCCGCCGGTCTTGCCGTTGATGCCGAAGGCCTTGCACATCACGTCGTAGATCGGCACCAGGGCAAAGCCGAAGGCGAACATCACCACGGTCAGCATCAGCAGGCGGCTGACCAGGCGCTTGAGCGACAAGCCGTCCATGGGCGGGCTCCTACTTCACTTCCGGCGGTGTCTGGAAGGTGTGATAAGGCGCTGGTGAAGGGATCGACCACTCCAGCCCCTCGGCGCCGTCCCAAGGTTTGGCCGGTGCCGGCGCGCCACCGCGAATGCACTTGATGACGATGAACAGGAAGAAGATCTGCGTGGCGCCGAACATGAAGGCGCCGATAGACGAGACCATGTTGAAGTCGGCGAACTGCAGGTTGTAGTCGGGGATGCGCCGGGGCATGCCGGCCAGACCGACGAAGTGCATGGGGAAGAAGGCCAGGTTCATGCCGACGAACGACAGCCAGAAGTGCAGCTTGCCCAAGGTCTCGTCGTACATGTGCCCGGTCCATTTCGGCAGCCAGTAGTAGGCCGAGGCAAAGATGCCAAAGATCGCCCCGGGCACCAGCACGTAGTGGAAGTGCGCCACCACGAAGTAAGTGTCGTGGTACTGGAAGTCCGCAGGCGCGATGGCCAGCATCAGCCCGGAGAAGCCGCCGATGGTGAACAGGATGACGAAGGCGATGGCGAACAGCATCGGCGTCTCGAAGGTCAGCGAGCCTTCCCACATGGTGCTGACCCAGTTGAATACCTTCACCCCGGTAGGCACGGCGATCAGCATGGTGGCGTACATGAAGAACAGCTCGCCCACCACCGGAATGCCGACCACGAACATGTGGTGGGCCCAGACGATGAACGACAGGAAGGCGATCGCCCCGGTGGCGTAGACCATCGAGGTGTAGCCGAACAGCGGCTTGCGCGAGAACGCCGGAATGATCGAGCTGACCGCGCCGAAGGCCGGCAGGATCATGATGTACACCTCGGGGTGACCGAAGAACCAGAACACATGCTGGAACAACACCGGGTCACCGCCGCCGGCGGCGCTGAAGAAGCTGGTGCCGAAATGGATGTCCATAAGCATCATGGTCACCACGCCGGCCAGTACCGGCATCACCGCGATCAGCAGGAACGCGGTGATCAGCCAGGTCCAGACGAACAGCGGCATTTTCATCAAGGTCATGCCGGGGGCGCGCAGGTTGAGGATGGTGGCGATCACGTTGATTGCGCCCATGATCGAGCTGATGCCCATCAGGTGGATGGCGAAGATGAAGAAGGTCACGCTGGCCGGGGCGTAGGTGGTCGACAGCGGGGCATAGAAGGTCCAGCCGAAGTTCGGCCCGCCACCGGGGCTGAACAGGGTCGAGACCAGCAGCAGGAACGCCGCCGGCAGCAGCCAGAAGCTGAAGTTGTTCATCCGCGGCAGGGCCATGTCCGGCGCGCCGATCATCAGCGGGATCATCCAGTTGGCCAGGCCGACGAAGGCCGGCATCACCGCGCCGAACACCATGATCAGCCCGTGCATGGTGGTCATCTGGTTGAAGAACGCAGGCTCCACGATCTGCAGGCCGGGCTGGAACAGCTCGGCGCGGATCACCATGGCGAACGAGCCGCCGAGCAGGAACATGGTGAAGGCGAACCACAGGTACATCGTGCCGATGTCCTTGTGGTTGGTGGTCAGCACCCAGCGCATCAGGCCCTTGGCCGGGCCGTGGGCGTGTTCATGACCGTGGGCGTGGTCGTCGATCACTGCACTCATGTCCTGTCTCCTGCAATCCACTGACTGCCGCGGGTAGCCCGGCTCATTGCGCTTCGGCCTGCTTGAGCGCCAGCACGTCCTTCGGCGTGACCATGTCGCCCTTGTTGTTGCCCCAGGCGTTGCGCTCGTAGGTGACCACCGCGGCGATATCGACTTCCGAAAGCTGCTTGCCGAACGCCGCCATGGCGGTGCCCGGCTTGCCGTGGAAGACGATGCCCAGGTGCGCTTCCTTGGGCCCGGTGGCGATCTTCGAGCCCTTGAGGGCAGGGAACATCGGCGGCAACCCCTGGCCTTCGGCCTGGTGACAGGCCACGCAGGTGGTGTGGTAGACCTTGTCGCCACGTGCCACCAGCTCTTCGAGGGTCCATTCCTTGCTGGTCAGCTCCTTGAGCTTGGCCGCCTCGGCCTTGCGCTCGCCGAGCCAGGTGTCGTAGTCGGCCTTGGATTTCACCTCGACCACCACCGGCATGAAGCCGTGGTCCTTGCCGCACAGTTCGGTGCACTGGCCACGGTAGATCCCGGGCTTCTCGACCCGGGTCCAGGCCTCGTTGACGAAGCCGGGGATGGCATCACGCTTGACCGCGAAGGCCGGCACCCACCAGGAATGGATGACGTCGGCGGCGGTCACCAGGAAGCGCACCTTGGCGCCCACCGGCAGCACCAGCGGCTGGTCGACTTCGAGCAGGTAGTGCTCGTCCTTCGGTGAATTGTTGTGGATCTGCTCGGCGGGGGTGGCCAGGTTGCTGAAGAACTCGACGTCCTGGCCCAGGTACTTGTAGTGCCACTTCCACTGGTAACCGGTGACCTGGATGTCGATGTCCGAGTCGCTGGCGTCGTAGATGTCGATCAGGGTCTTGGTGGCCGGGATGGCCATGGCCACGAGGATCAGGAAGGGCACGACGGTCCAGAGGATCTCGACCCAGGTGTGCTCATGGAAGTGCGCGGCCTGCTGCCCGGTGGAGCGGCGGTGGACGACCATCGACCAGAACATCGCGCCGAACACCACGATGCCGATGATCACGCAGATCCAGAAGATAGTCATGTGCAGGTCGAACACCGCGTGGGAGACTTCCGTCGCCCCGGGCGCCATGTTCACCGTCCATGCTGCCTGTGCCTGACCAAACAATGACCACAGCAACAGGCCCATCCAGACATGTGGATGTCGCATCATTGCGGGTTCCCCTTATCGTTCTTGTAGTCCCGGAGGCGTGGACGACCTGCTACGACAAAGGGGGGAACGGTGGCCAAGACTGCCTGGCTTCGACGACCGAGCCCCCTGCTTAAGGCAGTCGGGCCTCATCAACGAATCACGTTTCAAGCGGAGTATAGACACCGACGAATGGGGCGCAACGCAGGGATCGAAATGATCTTCACGCAACCAAACGTTTGCGCTGAAAGGCGCATGGATACTGGGCCGGGACACAATAATGGCACATTGATATAGCCAATTTCCTACACGCGCCTAAGAGATATAACAAATGCGTCTTAGCGATTCTCTTAAGCAAGCTAACTTAGTGTCTTCCGTTTGTAACGCCTTGTCCCTGGAGTTGTCATGAACATCGCTGCTGTACGCGAGCAGATCGAAAACGCCCATCAACATGAGAGCCGCACAGGCCAACTGAAAAACCGTCTCGAGAAGCAACTGCCACACCTGCACCCTTCGATCCACCTACCCCAGCAGGACGCCCAGGGTACTTTGGCCCGCTTCGTCGGCGCCTATATCAACGAGGTTCCAGAACTGCTCGAAGCCGCGCACACCGTGGCCCTCGAGGCCGGCATCGAATCGCAGATCAAGCCGGTGCTGAAGATTGCCGAGGCCTATTTCCTGCAGCCGCCGAGCGTGATGGCGGGGCAGGTCGGGCTGGATTGCCTGTTGGACGAGGCCTACCTGGCGCATCGCCTGGTCGAGGAGGTCAACGACCTGTATATCCGCCATTTCCAGCAACCGCTGATTCCGGTGGATACCACGGTCGCCAACCTGATCGCCCACCAGCTGATCGGCGAGACCTTCGCCAACCAGCTGGATGAAGTGGTGCATCACTCGGTGGACGAGATGCTCGATGACGAGAGCTTCGCCATGGAGTCAGTGGAGCGCTATCGCGACAAGCTGTCGAACCCGGAAACCGGAGAGGCCTGGAAACGCTGGCCGTGCCTGTCGCGCCAGCTGGGCGTGGAGTTGAGCCAGTCGGCCTGAGTTGTCCTGATCCGACCCTATCACGGGGCAAGCCCGCTCCCACGAACTCGATCATGGGAGTGGGCTTGCCCCACGATAGGCCGCTACAGACTTACCCTAAGCTCCAACCCCCGCCGTAGTCCGCAACCGTCCCTCGACCCGCCGCTTCAGGCGCCGCTGCTCCAGCACCAGCCGCGAGCCCTTGGCCGCGCCGCTGCGGCCCCAGTCCTCCAGCAGTTCCAGGCAGGAATGGTCGATATAGCTCAGGTTGCCGAGCGGCACGTGCAGCGTGGTTCCCTCCGGCACGCTATCGAGCACCTGGGTCAGCGCCGGCACCTTGAGGAAGGTGGCCGCGCCGCTCAAGCGCAGTTCCATGTGTCCCGGCGTACCCAATGCCACCAGGTTGATCTTCAACCGCGCCGCCTTCAACGCCAGTTTCAGCAGGGTCAGGGCAAAGCCCAGCAGCACGCCGGTCAGCAAGTCGGTAAAGATGATCGCCAGGGCCGTCGCCGCATAGGTGAACATCGGCATCCGCCCGTAGCGGCCAAGACCACGGAATGCCTTGAAGTCCACCAGTTTCACGCCGGTATAGACCAGCACCCCGGCCAGGCTGGCCACCGGGATCTGCTGCAGCACACTGCTCAGCGCCACGACGAACGCCAACAACCACAGGCCATGCAGGATCGCCGAGGCGCGGGTCTGCGCACCGGCCTGGACATTGGCCGAACTGCGCACGATCACACCGGTCATCGGCAATGCGCCGAGCACGCCGCAGAGCATGTTGCCGATACCCTGCGCCGACAGCTCTCGGTCGAAATCCGAGCGCTGGCCACTGTGCATGCGATCGACTGCCGCCGCAGACAACAAGGTCTCGGCGCTGGCGATGAAGGCCAGGGCGAAGGCCGCCACCAGCAGGGTCGGGTCGGCCAGCTTGAGCAGGTCGTCCGGGCGCAGCCAGTCAATGGCCTCGGACAGATCCGCAGGTACCTGCACGCGGTTGACCGGCAGTGCCAGCCACAAGCTGACAGCGGTCATTGCCGCCACACCGAGCAAGGCACCGGGAATGAAGCGCAGGCGTTGCGGACGTAAACGCTCCCAACCCCACATGATGGCAATGGTGCCCAGGCCCAACGCACCGGCCTGCCAACCGGCGCCTGCGCTTTCCAGCGGCAGGGCCGAGGCCAGCGTCGCCGGGAAGCCCAGCAGGTTGTCCACGCCCGATGGCTGGGGCGCTGTATCGAACATCACGTGCACTTGGGACAGCACGATCAGCACGCCGATCCCGGCAAGCATGCCGTACACCACCGCCGGCGCGGTGACCCGGAACCAGCAGCCCAGGCGCAAGCGCCCAGCCAGCAGTTGCAGCAGGCCGGCGAGCAGCAGGATAGGCCCGAGCATGGCCACGCCATGCTGGCGCACCAGCTCGAACACCAGCACCGCCAGGCCCGCCGCCGGGCCGCTGACCTGCAACGGTGAGCCGGCGAGGAAACCCACGACGATGCCACCGATGATCCCGGTGATCAGCCCTTTTGCGGGCGGCATGCCCGAGGCGATGGCGATGCCCATGCACAAGGGCAGGGCCACCAGGAAGACCACCACCGAAGCCAGCAACTCACGCGGCAGGGCCGCCTTTATCTGTGTCATGTTCACCATGTAGCTCCTTTCTAGATTCACGGCCATTCCGCTGGCCGCTAGCACGGGGAAGCCTGAACGACGCGCAGGCGTGGGCCGCCAGCGGGTCTGCCGGCACGGCATTCAGGAAGATTCAAGGCAGGCGAAGGCCGCGCCGCACCCATCGGGTGCAGCCGGCAATCAAGGCTTGTTCAGCGTGTTGGGGTCGCTTAGTAGCGGCCTCTCGGTGTGGCAGAAGGGATCGATTCGCCTGCGGTCAGCGGCAGGAAGCGGTCGCTGGCGGCATCGTAGGCTTCGATCTGGCTGGTTTCGATGTCGTAGATCCAGCCATGGATGTGCAACTGGCCGGCCGCCAGGCGCGACGCGACCGAAGGATGGGTGCGCAGGTGGTGCAGCTGGGCGATGACGTTTTCCTTGGTCAGCAGCTGCATGCTTTCGTGCTCGCTGCCGCAGGAGCAGTTGTCTTCGATCACGGTCCGCGCCACTTCGGCATGGCGCAGCCAGGCGGAGACGGTCGGCATCTTGGTCAGCGATTGCGGGTTGAGCACCGCACGCATGGCGCCGCAGTCGGAGTGACCGCAGACGATGATGTGGTGCACGCCCAAGGCCAGCACCGCGTACTCGATGGCGCTCGACACACCGCCGTTCATCTGCCCATACGGCGGTACTACGTTACCGACGTTACGGGTGACGAACAGGTCGCCCGGCGAACTTTGGGTGATCAGCTCAGGGACGATGCGCGAATCGGCGCAGGTGATGAACATGGCCCGCGGCTTCTGCGCGGTGGCCAGTTTCTTGAACAGCTCTTGCTGTTCGGGGAAGACTTCGGTGTGGAACCGCAGGAAGCCGTCGACGATATGCTTGAGGGCGGCATCGGCGCTTTCGGCGGGTGCGGCCGGGACAACCTTGGATGGGTCCTTGACGGGCATGATTCATCCTCTGGACGGTTTGAAAGTGAATTCCATGTTACCGGGGAAAGATCAGGGTGACGCGGGGATTTAGATGACGCGCACGGGTAAATAATCACAGTCACCGCTGACTCATGACTCACGCTAGCGTAGGAAACTTAACTGAAACTTAATTGCGCAGGCTCTAGAACGGGCGTTCTGGATAGGCGAGGGGAGAACTGGATAATAGCAAAAAAGCATCAGATGCCAAGCTTCATGAGTGAAATTGTTGGGTTGCTTTAGTTGTACTTATAGAGCTCGACTTCCCGATTGAACGAGCCGCTGGCTAGAACAGCGCCATCTGTGCACCGGGAGGACAGAAGGCGCTGCAATCAAGCGCCAACTCCTCCCGTCCTTCGAACCCCAGCCGCCTGGCCGCCTTGCGAAAGCGCTGCGCCAGCAAGTCAGCGAATACCCCTTCACCGCGCATCCGCGCACCGAAGCGGCTGTCGTACAGTTCACCGCCCCGGCTCTGACGAATGAGGCTCAGCACATGCGTGGCCCGCTGTGGGTAGTGATCGTGCAACCACTGCTCGAACAACGGTGCCACCTCCAGCGGCAAGCGCAGCATCATGTACGCCGCGCTCTGCGCGCCGGCCTCCTTCGCCGCCTCCAGCAGGTGCTCCAGTTCGCTGTCATTGATCATCGGGATCATCGGCGAGCACAGCACGCCCACCGGAACACCGGCCTCACGCAGCACGCGAATAGCGCGCAGGCGCGCCTTTGGAGCGGCCGCACGTGGCTCGAGGGTGCGCTTGAGCTCATCGTCCAGGGTGGTGAGGCTGATCATCACCCGCGCCAGGCGCTGGCTGGCCAGCTCGCTCAGCAGGTCCAGGTCGCGCAGCACCAGCGAGCCCTTGGTGACGATGGTCACTGGGTGGCGGTAGCGCAGCAGAACTTCGAGCAGGCGCCGGGTCAGCTGTTGTTCGCGCTCGATGGGCTGATAAGGGTCGGTGTTGGACCCCAGGTTGATCGGCGCGCAGACATAGCCGGGCTTGCTCAGTTGCTGCTCGAGCACCTCGGCGGCGTTGGTCTTGGCGATCAGCTTGGTTTCGAAGTCCAGGCCGGGGGAGAGGTCCCAGTAGGCGTGGCTGGGACGGGCGTAACAGTAGATGCAGCCATGCTCGCAACCACGATAGGGGTTGATCGAACGGTCGAAAGGCAGGTCGGGTGAGGTGTTGCGCGCGATGATGGTCTTCGCCACCTCGATCCGTACCTCGGTGCCCTGGGTTATCGGCACCTCCTGGTACCACCCGTCATCCTCGGCCACCGCACGACTCGGGGCGAAACGGTTGTGCGGGTTGCTGGCGGTGCCGCGGCCGCGGATGGGAGAAGTAGACATGACGACAACCCATTTACTGTATTTTTGTACAGTACAATGAGTCGTCATCGATAACCAGTACCGTCAGGCAGGCTGATGCCAGTCGCGGTAGGCCGCCAGGGAAAGCCCCCTGCCGACGAACGCGTTGAATGATGCGGAAAGCCCGCGCAAAGCAATCTTGGTCATGAGCTCCCGCCGCATGATCCGCGCGACCTCCCGCTGATCGACACCTTGCGCCTCGAAACGGGTGAACGCATCGATGGCATGCGCCTGGGCCCATTTGTAGCTGTAGTACCCGGCCTCATAGCCCGTCACCAGGTAATCGAATGACTCGGCGAAGCGCTCCTGCGCGAATGCCGCAGGAAGCCCTACCAGATGGCTGGCCTGGCGGGCCAGGTCTTGCAGGTCGAGACGTGCATCCCCATCACGGTGCGCAACGAAGTCGAACCAGGCACGCCGCAACTTCTCGGCCTCGGCCACACCCCGCAGCCGCCGCCGGCTCGCCAGCCAGCGCCGCAAGGCTTCCAGGGGAACCGGGGCAGTATTCGCCATGAGGGCAGTGACGCCTTGCAGAGCAGGTGCGGACCAGCACCATTGCTCGAACAGGATGCCAACGAACTCGCAGCTGTCCGGGCCGAGCATCGCCGGCAGGGTGCGATTGAGGCGACGATGACGATGGGTCACGAGAATCTGGTGTAGCGCATGGCCGAACTCATGATGGAGCTTGCACAAATCGCTGTGACCAAGGCGCGAAGTAGACCCATCGGGGCCAAGAGCGAAGGAGCAGGACAGCAGTGTGGTTGGCAATGTCAGCGCACCGTCTGCATCGACATGGCGCTGACGCATTGGGTAGCAGTAAGGCCAGGACAATTTGCCAGGACGCGCGTAAAGGTCGAGGTAGATGTACCCCAGGACACTGCCCTGTTCGCGTACCTCCAGCACTTGTACATCTGCGTGCCAGACCGCGACGGCATGCGGCACCATGCGGATATCGAACAGTCGCTCGTGCAGCTCGCGCAAAGCGGTCAGGGCTGTATCGAGTGGGAAGCGATCACGCAGTTGCAGCCCGGCGACAGCATCGTCCCTGAGTTGCCTGGTCAAATAAGCGATATCCCAAGGCTCAAGCGCCCCCATACCCAATTGGCCAGCCCGCTCCTGCAGTTCCTCGAGGTCGGCCTGCAGCCTGGGACGATTTTCTTCGATCAGACCCTCGATGAATGTTTCGACCTCGCTTGTGGTACGAGCAGCTTTCAGCTCGAGCCCGACCTCGGCAGCGTTGGCCAAGCCCAGCAGCTGGGCCCGCTCGTGTCGCAAACGCAACAGCGCTTGCATTACCTGGGCATTATCGTGGTCAGGGTCCGTCGCCAGCGACCGGGAGGCTCGATAAACCCAGGCACGCAGCGCACGATCATCGGCCGACTCGAGTATCGCTTCGACTGTCGCCTCACCCAGATCTATCAGCCAGCCGTCGAGCCCCTGCTCAAGGGCGTTGGCACGAAAGCGCTGCAGTAGCGCCCCGCCAACACCACCCAACTGCGACTCATCGGTGAGCAAGCGCGCCCCAGCGCTGCGAGCACCTCTGAGATTGCCCATGAACTTACGTTCCAGACCTGCAATGGCAGCCTCTGTGGTGCGCAATTGCGCCCGCTCAGCGACGCCCAGTTGATAGCCGCCCAGGCGAAAATCCCTGAGAATTTTCGACAGCACCACACCTTGTTCAGTGTCGAGTGTTGCCCTGTCGATGCGTTGATAGGCTTGCAACAAACCTGGCCATTCGTGTTTGCGTCGCTTCCAGGCACCGAGCAAATCATGGCAGGCACGCACGGCATCGGCCCAGTCCCCACCCTCATAAGCCATGGGTACCAGTGAATGTGCAATGTCCTCCAGGCGCTGGTCCAACTGCTCGACGGCCAGAACCAGGTCGCTCCAGGTGGGGGCCTGCGCCTGATCGGCAACGATCCGTTCAAGCGCCCCCAGATTGGCATCGTGGATCTGATGAATGGCCGGTTCTAGTTGCTCGGGCCGCAACGAAGCGTAATCAAGCAGCCCGCCAGGAAGAAAAACGAGTGGGTGGGTCATCATGCACCTCGGTGTGGGTCAGGGGACCTACACCTTAGTGACCCACCCAAGCGGGACAGGCAGCAATATCTACCCTGTGCCCAACGAGAGCCCCGAGGGCGCCCAAACGCTCGTTATTCCGAAGGTTTCTTCAGCTTCGGATTGGGAAAGAACTGCACGGTCTGCACCTTGGCCGGCGGCGCTTTCGGCGCCAGGTGATTGACCCGGGTGCCGAGCTCGCTGGGTACCGACAGGCCTTGTTCGTTCAGGGTGTCAGTGAACCCACAGGCCACGCACTCACGGTGCGGCACGCCGTCCTCGTTCCACATCATCAGCTTGTCCATCTCGCTGCACGCCGGGCATACCGCCCCGGCGATGAAGCGTCGCTTGCTCTTGCTCACGGCTACCTCACTCATGCCGCCGCGTCCTCGATGAGGCCGCTGTGGCGCAACAATGCATCGATGGAAGGCTCGCGGCCACGGAAGTCGACGAACAGCACCATCGGCTCGCGGGAACCGCCACGGGCCAGGATGGCTTCGCGGAAGGCGCGGCCGGTCTCGGCGTTGAGCACACCTTCTTCCTCAAAGCGCGAGAAGGCGTCGGCCGACAGCACTTCGGCCCACTTGTAGCTGTAGTAACCCGCCGCATAACCGCCGGCGAAGATGTGCGCGAAGCTGTTGGGGAAGCGGTTGTAGGCCGGCGGACGCATCACCGAGACCTCGTCACGCACGCCCTCGAGCACCTGCAGCACGCTGCGGCCGTCGCCGTGGGTGGCGTGCAGCTCGAAGTCGAACAACGAGAACTCCAGCTGGCGCACCATCATCATGCCGGACTGGAAGTTCTTCGCCGCGAGCATCTTGTCCAGCAGGTCCTGGGGCAATGCCTCACCGGTCTCGTAGTGGCCGGAGATCAGCGCCAGGCCCTCGGGCTCCCAGCACCAGTTCTCCATGAACTGGCTCGGCAGCTCCACCGCATCCCAGGCCACGCCGTTGATGCCGGACACGCCGGCATGCTCGATACGGGTCAGCAGATGGTGCAGGCCGTGACCGAACTCGTGGAACAGGGTGGTGACTTCGTCGTGGGTAAGCAGCGCGGGTTTGCCGGGCGTGGCCGGGGTGAAGTTGCACACCAGGTTGGCCACCGGGCTCTGCAAGCTGCCATTGGCGGTGCGGCGATGGTCGCGGGCGCCATCCATCCAGGCACCGCCACGTTTGTTGGCGCGGGCATAGAGGTCGAAGAAGAAACGGCCGACGTGCTGGCCGTTTTCCTTGATCTCGAACAGGCGCACGTCCGGGTGCCAGCTGTCGAAGCCCTTGAGTTCGTTGATCTCGATGCCGTACAGGCGCTGCACGATGACGAACAGGCCGGACAGCACCTTGTCGATCGGGAAGTAGGCGCGCAGCGCTTCCTGGGACACGCTGTAGCGCTGCTCGCGCAGCTTCTCGCCGAAGTACCCGGCGTCCCAGCTGGCCAGCTCGGGGGTGCCTTGCTCGGCGGCATAGGCCTTGAGCTGCTCCAGGTCCTGGGCGGCGAATGGCTTGGAACGCTTGGCCAGGTCGCGCAGGAAACTCAGCACCTGGTCGCTGGACTCGGCCATCTTGGTGGCCAGACTCAGCTCGGCGAAGTTCTTGTAACCCAGCAGCCCGGCCAGTTCCTGGCGCAGGTCGAGGATCTCTTCCATCACCGGGCCGTTGTCGAACTGGCCGGCATTCGGGCCCTGGTCGGAGGCACGGGTGCAGTAGGCGGCATACAGCTCTTCGCGCAGGGCGCGGTCGCTGGCGTAGGTCATCACTGCGTAGTAGCTGGGGAACTCCAGAGTGATCAGCCAGCCGTCCAGGCCCTTGGCCTGCGCTGCGGCGGCCATCTGCGCCTTGGCCGAGTCGGTCAGGCCGGCCAGGGCGGCTTCGTCGGTGACGTGCTTGGTCCAGGCCTGGGTGGCGTCGAGCAGTTGGTTGGAGAAGCGGCTGCCCAGTTCGCTGAGCTTGCTCTGCACCTCGGCATAGCGCTGCTGCTTGTCGGCCGGCAAGTCGATGCCCGACAGGCGGAAATCGCGCAGGGCGTGATCGATGATGGTCTTCTGCGCCACGTCGAAGCTTGCGGCTTCAGGGCTGTCGGCCAGGGCTTCATAAGCTTCGAACAGGGCACGGTTCTGGCCCAGTTCGGTGGAATAGGCGCTCAGGGCCGGCAGGCACGACTCGTAGGCCTCGCGCAGTTCCTGGCTGTTGCACACCGCGTTGAGGTGGCTGACCGGGCTCCAGGCGGCGCCCAGGCGGTCGTTGAGTTCGTCCATCGCCAGCACCAGGCCGGCCCAGGTCGGGTTCTTGCCCTGCTTTTCGAGGATCTCGGCGATGGCCTTGCGGTTGTCGGCGAGGATCTGCTCGATCGCCGGCAGCACATGCTCGGCGCGGATCGCCGAGAAGGGCGGCAGATCATGGGACTGCAGCAGCGGGTTGTTCGCACTCACGGTTCGGGTACCTTGGCAGGAGAAACACGGGACCATCTTAATTACAATCGACGCCGACCGCAGCAGGCAGCCTGCCTATCGGCATTGCAGAGGAACACTATCATGGCCATCCGCGCGTTTCGGGAACACACGCCGAAAGTGGGACCACGGGCCTTCGTCGACCGTTCGGCGGTGGTCATCGGCGACGTCGAGATCGGCGAGGACAGCTCGATCTGGCCGTTGACCGTGGTGCGTGGCGACATGCACCGCATCCGAATCGGCGCGCGTACCAGCGTGCAGGACGGCAGCGTGCTGCACATCACCCACGCCGGGCCGTTCAACCCCGATGGCTACCCACTGATCATAGGCGACGAGGTGACCATCGGTCACAAAGTCATGCTGCATGGCTGTACCCTGGGCAATCGCATCCTGGTCGGCATGGGCAGCACCATCATGGATGGCGCCATCGTCGAGGACGAAGTGATCATCGGCGCCGGCAGCCTAGTGCCACCCGGCAAGCGCCTGGTCAGCGGCTACCTGTACATGGGCAGCCCGGTGAAGCAGGTGCGCCTGCTGAGCGAGCAGGAACACGCGTTCTTCCCCTACAGCGCCGGCAACTACGTCAAGCTCAAGGACCAGCACCTGGCCGAAGGCTACGACCGCCCGGAATGAATTCGACTGCAGAGAACACCATGCACCAGCAGAACATCCTCTTCGACCTCGACGGCACCCTGACCGACCCGCGCCTGGGCATCACCCGCTCGATCCAGTACGCCCTGGCCAAGCTGGGCATCGACGAGCCGGACCTTACCCGCCTCGAGCACTTCATCGGCCCGCCCTTGCTACAGGCGTTCATGCAGTTCTATGCCTTCGACGAGGCCAAGGCCTGGGACGCGGTGAACTTCTACCGTGAGCGCTTCAAGGTAACCGGGCTGTACGAAAACCTGGTGTTCGACGGCGTGCCCGAGTTGCTGCAAGCGCTCAATGGCCAGGGCCGCACCCTGTACATCGCCACTTCCAAACCCTGGGAGTTCGCCCGCGAAATTGCCCGGCATTTCGCCTTCGACCATCACTTCAAGGTGATCTACGGCAGCGAGCTCGATGGCACGCGGACCAACAAGGTCGAGCTGATTCGCCACCTGCTGGACGAGGAGGGGCTGGATCCGACGCAGACCTTGATGATCGGGGATCGCAAGCATGACCTGATCGGTGCGCGCAGCAACGGTTTGCAGGCCGTCGCGGTGGGGTATGGGTTCGGTAGCCGGGAAGAACTCGAGGCCGAGGCGCCGGCGTTCCACTTCGAGACGCTGGCCGAGTTGCACCAGGCATTCGTGCGCTGATCCCGCTTTATCGCGGATCAGGCCCGCCCCCACGCGCTGTCGTGGCAGCGGGCTTGCCCCGCGATGAGGCCAGCGCTGCCAACGCCAATTTGCGCTGCTCGATCGGCAACCTCCCAAGCGCCTCCACCCGCTCATAAAACCGCAGCCAATCCCCACCAGCCTCTTTGAACAACTGCGAAAAAGCCGGCACCCACTGGTCATACAGGCCAAACGGCAACAACTTCGCATTGTTCATCGGCCCGTACATCCAGGCATCGAAACGCCGATCCCCCGCCCAATCCCGATCCCGCACCTCTCGGTATTCGCGCCGCAACCGTTCGAACTCCGCCTGCTTGGCCGCCCGCTTGCCCGCCGCATCCAGCGTCCCGGCATAGATCGCCTGCAGGCGCTCGCGGCTGGCGAGCACCAGGCGTATGAAGGCGTCGCGTTGCCCGGCGCCATGCTCCTCGACCGCCGCCAACCCGCGCGCCGCGCGCCATTGCCGGGTGCCTTCCTGCTCGACAAACGACGCGAACGATTCGTTGAACTCGGTATCGTCCTGTACGTAAAAGCGTTGATGCGCCAACTCATGGAAAATCACCGTGGCCAGGCGCTCCTCGCCCCAGCCGGTCATGGTCGAAAGAATCGGGTCGTCGAACCAGCCCAGGGTGGAGTAGGCCTCCACTCCCCCGACATAGACATCCAGACCCTCCTGGCGCATCAGCGCTGCCGCTCCGCGGGCGGCACCCTGGCGGTAGTAGCCGCGATAGGCCACGCAACCGGCGATGGGGAAACAATGGGTTACCGGCTGCAATGACAGCTCCGGGGTGGCGAACACGTTCCACACCACGTATGGCCGGCCGAGATCGGCATACACCCGATAACTGCCGTTGTCCGGCAACTTCAGTTGCGCGCTGGCGAAGGCCCGGGCTTTTTCGGCGAACAGCAGGCGCTGACGCAAGGCCGGGCTGGTGGCAGGATCTGCAATCACCCGATCCAGCGGCTGGCGTGCCCGCAACAGCTGCCATTGCCCCTCGGCCAGCTGACCGTAATAGCCCACGCTGGAGCAACCGCTCAGCAGGACAGCCAGCGTCACGGGAACAAACCGGGTGAAAACGCGGTCGAGAGCCCGACGGCTGCAGCGCATGAAAAGAAAAAGTCCAAACATCGAGGCTGTCTATCTCGCTCGTCGGCCGAATGCGACCAAGACTATCTCGCCAAGGGGAAGCTTTGCCATGCGTACACTGTTTGCCGTCGGCACGCTCGTGCTGTTGACCGGGTGTTCCACCCTGCCCGACCCGGACCCGAATCAGGCCTGGGTTGACCTGGCACCGGGTGACAACGATTCGCTGCACGCCCTGCAAGTGGATGAGCGCGACTGGGCCGACAGCCGCTATTTCGAGGTACAACCCGGCAACCATGAACTGACCGTGCGCTACCAGTTCGCCGTGACGCCCAGCAACATCGGCCCGGTGGAGGAGCCGCTGTGGCGCGACTGCCAGCTCAACCTCACCTTCAAGGACTTCACTGCCGGCCAGCGCTACCAGATGCAAGCCGGCAGCATCGGCTTCCGGCCGTGGATCAAACTCTACGACCAGCGCCAGAAGCTGATCGGCCAGGGCGAACCGGCAGGCTGCCAGCGCACCTGAACACCGCGAACGGCGCTATGCTTGTAGCCTGTGAACCGCGAGCGGGAGTTTCACCATGCGCCAGCCCATGATGCTGATGGCCCTCAGTGCTTTGGGGGCTTGCGCCAGCCCCTTGCCCCCCGCCGACCCCGGCAAGGCCTGGATCGACATGTACACCATCACCCCCGGTCGCACCCTCATGGCCGACCGCCTGGACGGCAAGCGCCTGGACGATGGCCGCTACTTTCAGGTGACGCCGGGCCGGCATGAACTGGTGGTGCGCTTCGACTACGAGATCTACGCCGGTGGCTTCAGTACCGACCCGACCGAGCGGACCTGCTACCTGACCGTGCGCTACAACGATTTCAAGGCGGGCGAGCGTTACCGCCTGGAGGCCCGGGCTCCGGCGATGCAGCCGCAGGTGTTGTTGTACGACGCCAGCCGCAAGGTGGTGGTGAACGAACCGAGCAACGTCACCTGCATTCCTTGATCGATGGTGGGGCTGCTGTGCAGCCCCGACTGTCGAGCCTTACCGATCATTCTTCTGGTAGATGATCTTCTTCGTGCCGCCATCGCAGCTGCCAACGATCATGTTGGGGTCACTGACCTCGGCATTGGGCACGATCTCCAGCGTGTAGGAGGAAACCTTGTTCGCCTGGATCTTCGCTTCGATCTCGGCCTTCAGTTCCTCGCACGGTTTGGGCGCGGCCAGTGCGGCGGTGGCCAGCAGGGAAGCCAGCACACCAAATGCTACGCGGATCATGGAACGGCTCCTGAGGCAGGGCAGACGAGCTGCCAACGCTGGTTAGACTACAGGAAACCGCCGCCGTTGCGCCGCCTAGGGTCTGTATGAAAAGTCTTGAGACGAAGGTCAGGCAAGGCGAAAACAGCCG
>NZ_JBMDJQ010000034.1:0-63408 GCF_057809275.1 Pseudomonas sp. FG36 | reverse complement strand
GTCCCGCGTAAGCTATCGCGGGACAAGTCGGGCCGCCGCATCGCCGCTCCCACAGTCATTTATGACGTCGAGAAACCGCTGATGGACCAACCCACCCCCCAGCCGGCCTACGTGCTGCACAGCCGCGCCTACAAGGAAACCAGCGCGCTGGTGGACTTTTTTACCCCGCAAGGCAAGGTACGCGCCGTGCTGCGCCGGGCACGGGGCAAGGGCGGCAGCCTTGTGCGGCCGTTCGTGCCGCTGGAGGTGGAGCTGCGCGGGCGCGGCGAGTTGAAGAACGTCGGCCGCCTGGATGCCGTCGGTATTGCCGCCTGGTTGCACGGTGACGCGCTGTTCAGCGGGCTGTACCTCAACGAGCTGCTGATGCGCCTGCTGCCCGCCGAGGCGCCGCACCCGGCACTGTTCGAGCACTACACCCTGACCTTGCAGGCCCTGGCCGCCGGGCGTGCGCTGGAGCCGCTATTGCGCTCCTTCGAATGGCGCCTGCTTGATGAGCTGGGTTACGCCTTCTCGCTGGAACATGACGTCAACGACAGCCCTGTGGTCGCCGAAGGCCTTTATCGCCTCCAGGTGGACGCTGGCCTCGAGCGGGTCGAACTGTTCCAGCCCGGTTTGTTCAAGGGCGGCGAACTGCTCGCCCTGGCCCAGGCCGACTGGGAGGCGCCCGGCGCCTTGCTCGCCGCCAAGCGCCTGATGCGCCAGGCACTGGCGGTCCACCTGGGGCCCAAGCCATTGGTCAGCCGGGAACTGTTTCGCAAGCGCTGAGCAGCACGTATGCTGTGGCCCTCAACTTTCAGGAGTGCCCCTTCGTGACTCACAGCAACCGCATGCTTCTCGGTGTCAATATCGACCACGTGGCGACCCTGCGCCAGGCCCGGGGCACCCGCTATCCGGATCCGGTCAAGGCCGCCCTGGACGCCGAGGAAGCGGGTGCCGACGGCATCACCGTACACCTGCGCGAAGACCGCCGGCACATCCAGGAGCGCGACGTGCTGCTGCTCAAGGACGTGCTGCAGACCCGCATGAACTTTGAGATGGGCGTCACCGAAGAGATGATGGCCTTCGCCGAGAAGATCCGCCCGGCGCATATCTGCCTGGTGCCGGAAACCCGTCAGGAGCTGACCACCGAAGGTGGCCTTGACGTCGCTGGCCAGGAGGCGCGGATCAAGGCAGCAGTCGAGCGCCTGTCGCGCACCGGTGCCGAAGTGTCGCTGTTCATCGATGCCGACGAGCGGCAGATCGAGGCCTCGCGCCGTGTCGGCGCCCCGGCCATCGAATTGCACACCGGCCGTTACGCCGATGCCGAGACGCCGACCGAAGTCGCCGAGGAGCTCAAGCGCATCGTCGATGGCGTGGCGTTTGGTGTTGGCCAGGGCCTGATCGTCAATGCCGGTCATGGCTTGCATTACCACAACGTCGAGGCCGTGGCCGCGATCAAGGGCATTAACGAGCTGAACATCGGCCATGCGCTGGTGGCCCATGCGCTGTTCGTCGGCTTCAAGGCCGCGGTGGCGGAGATGAAAGCGCTGATCGTCGCCGCTTCGCGCTGAGTCAATCGCGAGTTAAGCCCCTCCCACAAGCTTTGCTGGAGCTTCTGTGGGAGCGGGCTTGCCCCGCGATAGCTTTACTCGGCCTTGAATACCAAGGTGAACCGCGTTGGCCCTTCGACCTGGCTCCTGACTTCGACCCGCCCCCCATGCAATTGCATGATCGACTTGACGATCGCCAACCCCAGCCCGGTTCCGCCCTCCAGCCGTGAACGCCCGGCGCCTGCGCGGTAAAAGCGTTCGAACAGGTGCGGCAGGTGCGTCTCCTCTATCCCGGTGCCCTGGTTCTGCACCCACACGGCAATCTCGTTGCCCAGCCGCTCGATGCCCACGGCGACCGGCTTGCCCTCCGGTGCATGGCGAATCGCATTGCTCAGCAGGTTCGACAGCGCCCGCTGGAACATCAACCGGTCCGCCAGGGCCGTGCCCCAGCCTCGCAGGTGCAGGGAGATGCCCTTGAGCTCGGCACTGAAGGCGAACAGTTCACTCACCCGGGCCACTTCGTCGGCCAACGTCAGGGGCGCCAGGGCAACCTGGGTCTGCGGCTGGCTGACCTGGGCGAGGAACAGCATGTCGTTGATGATGCGGTTGAGGCGGGTCAGCTCCTCGACGCTGTCTTCGAGGGCTTCGCGGTACTTGTCGCCGTCACGCTCGCGGGCCAGGGTCACCTGGGCCTTGCCCATCAGGTTGCCGATCGGTGTGCGCAGCTCGTGGGCCAGGTCGTCGGAGAACTGCGATAGCTGGCGCACGCCTTGGTCGAGCCGGTCGAGCATGATGTTGATGGCGCGTGCGAGGTCGGCCAGCTCGCTGGGCAGGCCCTCATCGGGCAGCCGGTGAGTAAGGTCCTGGGCCGAAACCTGCCCGGCGATCCGGCGGAAGTGCCGCAATGGACGCAGGCCGCGCTGCACCAGCTTCCAGGCGGCGATGCCGATCAGCACCAGCAGCAACGGCAGGGCCAGTAGCGTCGAGTGCAAATAGGCTTGCAGCAGGCTGTTGTCGTCGCTGCGGTTGAGCGACATCAACACTTTTACCGGGGTGTCGTCGCGCAGGCGCATCAAGCGGCTGGCGGTGAGGATCTGATTGTCGCCGTCGTCGCGCCAGGCATGGAAGGTCAGCCGCTCGTCCGCTTCCAGGTTCAGCAAATGCTGGGACTGCATGGCCGGGCCAAGGCTGAGCAGCGCCGGATGGCGGCCATTGACGGCCAGCACGCTGAGGCTGAGGTTGTCGTGGCCCATGACCAGGTCGAGCAGGGGGTGGGCGCGGGCGCTGAGGTCGTCGCTGCGCAGGTCCACCCGCAGGTTGTGCTCGACCTGCTGCATCTTGCGCGCCAGGTCCTTGCGTGCCCGGCTATCCAGTTCGTGATCGAGGGCAAATACCGCCAGGCACGCCAGCAGCAGCACCAGCGCCGCGCCCAGCAGGGTGACGCCCAGGCCCAGGCGCAGCGACAGGCTGGGGCGCTTCACGCTCGCGCCTCGAGCACGTAGCCGACGCCGCGCAGGGTGTGGATCAGCTTGTCGTCGAAGGGGTCGTCGATCTTCGCCCGCAGGCGGCGGATCGATACCTCCACCACGTTGGTGTCGCAGTCGAAGTTCATGTCCCATACCAGCGAGATGATCTGGGTGCGTGACAGCACTTCGCCGCTCTGGCGCATCAACAGGTGCAGCAAGGCGAACTCCTTGGCGGTCAGGTCGATGCGCTGGCCGCCGCGCCAGGCGCGGTGGCGGCCGGGGTCGAGTTCGAGGTCGGCGACCTTCAATGTGCTCGGCTGCAGGCGCTGGTCGTTGCGCCGGAGCAGGCTGCGGATTCGCGCCAGCAGCTCAGGGAATTCGAACGGCTTGAGCAGGTAGTCGTCGGCGCCCAGGTCGAGCCCCTTGACCCGATCGGCGAGACGGCCGTGGGCGGTGAGCATCATGATCCGCGTGGAGGATTCGGCGCGCAGGCGCTGCAGCACGCCCCAACCATCGAGCCCAGGCAGGTTGACGTCGAGGATCACCAGGTCGTAGGGCTGCTGGCGGGCCAGGTGCAGACCGTCGGTGCCGGTGTAGGCGCAGTCGACCACATAGCCGTTCTCGCGCAGGCCCTGTTGCAGGTAGTCGGCGGTGCGGGGTTCGTCCTCGATGATCAGTAGGCGCATGGTCGGGCTCTGTGTGGAAAGGGGGCGATTCTCGACCCTGTAGTGACATCAGGGTCAAGCGGCGAGGATGTTACTGGATGCGAATGGCGATAAGAGGAGGATTGCTGATTTGTAATCTGTGGGTCATATGGGCGACAGGCTTGTCGCAATCGGGGCAAGCCCGCTCCCACGTGGTTCTGCGGGGATTTCAGGACTGTAATGTCCGCCTCACCTTGGCGTTAGCTCCCGCTTGCGATGATGGCTCTGTCGAAACGGTTATCACGAGGCAAGCACGATGAACCTGACCAAGTACCTGCTGCTGGCAATCCTCGCCCTGGGCAGCACCAGCGTTTTCGCCGAGGGTGGCGCGGAGCGTTCCAAGCAATTCTGGCAAGCCTTCCGCGAGGACCAGGCGCGTCTGCATGGCGACAAGCAGCAGGTCGTGGCTGAGCGTGAGCGCAAGGCCGAAGAGAAGGCCCGCGAGCTGGCCAAGGATTGAGCACCACACGCCTGCGCCGCCACAGCTCCTCGGCGCAGGTGAGCCTCGGCGCCCGAACGGGCGCCTTTTTTATTTGCGTGCCAGCAATGTGGCGCGGCGTGGCGCCGGCAGGCCTTCGATGGTCTTGCCGTGGTCGTTCGGGTCGAGGAAGTCGCCCAGTGACTGGTAGCGCATCCACTCGGTGCTGCGTTGTTCCTCGACGCTGGTGACGCTGACATCGACACAGCGCACATCGCTGAAACCGGCGCGGCGTAGCCAGCGCTCCAGGGCTGGCACCGACGGCAGGAACCACACGTTGCGCATCTGCGCGTAGCGGTCCTCGGGAACCAGCACCTGGTTTTCGTCGCCCTCGATCACCAGGGTTTCCAGCACCAGCTCGCCACCCTTGACCAGGCAATCCTTGAGCGCCAGCAGGTGCTCGATGGGCGAGCGGCGGTGGTAGAACACGCCCATGGAGAACACGGTGTCGAAACCTTCGAGGTTGGCCGGCAGTTCTTCGAGGGCGAACGGCAGGTGCCACGCCGGCAAGTCCGGCAGGTATTGCTGCACGGCCTGGAACTGGCAGAAGAACAACCAGTTGGGGTCGACGCCGATGACCATGTCGGCGCCGGCGCCGAGCATGCGCCACTGGTAGTAGCCGTTACCGCAACCCACGTCGAGCACGCGCTTGCCCTTGAGGTCCAGGTGCGGGCCGACCCGCGACCATTTCCAGTCCGAGCGCCATTCGGTATCGACATGCACGCCGAACAGGTCGAACGGGCCCTTGCGCCAGGGCGACAGGCCCATCAGTGCCTGGCGCATCTGCGCCCGGGTGGCGTCGTCGCAGTCGCAGTCCAGGCGCAGGCCGTCGACCAGGTCGACTTCGCTCGGGGTCAGCCGCGGCAGTGCGTCGAGGGCGCCGCGCCAGCGATCGAGGTCGCCGTGGCCTTTTTCCAGCTTGCTCTCGAGTTGCGCCTGCAGGCCTTGGGACCAGGTGGCAAGGGGCGTGCCCGCCAGGCGGCGGACAAGGGGGGACAGATCGATCATGGCAGGGCTATCAGCGAGGCGAAGTTAAGGCATTGGAACCAGGGCACGACCTTGGAGAAGCCGGCGGCGCGCAGGCGCGCTTCATGGGTTTCCAGGGTGTCGGGTTTCATCACGTTCTCGATGGCGCTGCGCTTCTGGGCGATTTCCAGTTCGCTGTAGCCATTGGCACGCTTGAAGTCCAGGTGCAGTTCGTTGAGCAGCTCCTGCTCCTGGGCGTCAGAGAAGTGCAGTTTCTCCGAGAGAATCAACGCGCCGCCCGGCAAAAGTGCCTGACGGATGCGCGCAAGCAGGTCCAGGCGCTGTTCGGGGGCGACGAACTGCAGGGTGAAGTTCATCGCCACCACCGAGGCCGGCTCGAAGGGCAGGGCGAGAATATCGGCCTCCAGCACCTGCACCGGCAGCAACTCCTGGAACATCGAGTCCTGGGCGGTGAGGTACTGGCGGCAGCGCTCGACCATGGCCGCGGAGTTGTCTACCGCGATCACCCGGCAGCCGTCCGTGCGTACGTGGCGACGCAGCGCCTGGGTCACCGCGCCCAGCGAGGCACCGAGGTCGTACAGTGCGGAGCCCGGCTGGGCGAAGCGCGCGGCCAGCACGCCGAGGTTCTCGACGATGGTCGGGTAACCGGGCACCGAACGCTTGATCATGTCCGGGAAGACCTGCACCACGTCTTCGTTGAAGACGAAGTCGGGCACCTGCTCCAGGGGTTGGGCGAATAGGCGGTCGGGTTGTTTGCTCACGGTGGGTCCAGGCGGCTGGCAATCTACAGGGGCGGCATTCTAGCCAAACCACGGCAAGCTTGCATGACTGGCTGACCGGCGCCGTTTGCTCAGTTGACCCGAATGGCGCAATCGAAGGTCTGTACCGGACGTACTTCCGGGGCCCAGGGCTGCTGGTAGACCAGGATCAGATGGCCCTCGCCGGCGGCCTTGGCCTGGAAGCGCCAGCTGGACAGGCCGCCGCTGCCGACGATGCCGGCTTGCTCCGGAGAGCTGTAGACCTCGGGGCCGAGGCTGCGCAGGATCTCCGAAGCCGGGTTCTGCACCAGCCAGCGGTAGCCGGTGGTGGGGTTGCTGGGCAGGGTGAGGGTCAGGGTCTGGCCGACCTGCAGGCGCTTGGGACATTCGCTTTCGCCGTCCAGTTCGACGGTGCGTTGCGGTTGCTGGGCGCAGGCGGTGAGCAGGGCCAGGGCGGCGGGAACGAGCAGGCGAGGGAGGGACATGTTGGCTCCTGAAGCTGGAATGGCCTGAGGATAACCGAAGCTGTCGCAAGTTTGTGTGGTCTGCGCGGGCCCTATCGCCGGCAAGCCGGCCCCACAAGTAGGATACATGCTGCACTTTGTGGGAGCCGGCTTGCCGGCGATAGGGCCGCAACGCGGCCCCGTCCTCTTTAGAACAATACTTTCGCCACGTCGGCAAAGCGCTTGGCGAAGTGCACGCTCAGCCCTTCCTTCAGGTAGTCGGGCAACTCTTCGAAATCGCCACGGTTGGCCTCCGGCAGGATCAGCTCGAAGATCTTCTGGCGCCGCGCGGCGATCACCTTCTCGCGCACCCCGCCGATCGGCAGCACCTGACCGGTCAGGGTCAGCTCGCCGGTCATGGCCACGCCTTTCTTCGGCGCCTGGTCGCGGGCCAGCGACAGCAGGGCGCTGGCCATGGTCACGCCGGCACTGGGGCCGTCCTTGGGCGTGGCGCCCTCGGGCACGTGCAGGTGGATGAATGCCTCGTTGAAGTAGCCGGGGGTACCACCGAACTGCTTGAGGTTCGAGCTGATGTAGCTGTAGGCGATCTCTGCCGATTCCTTCATCACGTCACCCAACTGCCCGGTGAGCTTGAGGCCGCGGTTGAGGCTGTGGATATGCGTGGCCTCGATCGGCAGGGTGGCACCGCCCATGCTGGTCCAGGCAAGGCCGGTGATAACACCCTTGCCGGCCAGCACCTGCTCGCTGCGGAACACCGGCATGCCCAGGGCGGGCTCGAGGTCCTTGGCGGCGATCTTGAGCTTGGCGTCCGGGTCTTCCAGCAGTTTGACCACCGACTTGCGCACCAGCTTGCCCAGCTGTTTCTCCAGCTGACGCACACCGGCTTCGCGGGCATAGCCCTCGATCACCGCACGCAGCGCGGCGTCGTTGATGCTCAGGCTGGTCTTGGCCACGCCGGCCTTGTCCAGCTGCTTGGGCCACAGGTGGCGCTTGGCGATGGCCAGCTTTTCTTCGGTGATATAGCCGGACAGGCGGATCACTTCCATGCGGTCGAGCAGGGGGCCGGGGATCGAGTCCAGGGTGTTGGCGGTGCAGACGAACAGTACCTTGGACAAGTCCAGGCGCAGGTCGAGGTAGTGGTCGAGGAAGTCGACGTTCTGTTCCGGGTCGAGGGTTTCCAGCAGCGCCGAGGCGGGGTCGCCCTGGTAGCTCTGGCCCATCTTGTCGATCTCGTCGAGCATGATCACCGGGTTCATCACCTCGACCTCCTTCAGCGCCTGCACCAGCTTGCCCGGCTGGGCGCCGATGTAGGTGCGGCGGTGGCCCTTGATCTCGGCCTCGTCACGCATGCCGCCGACGCTGAAGCGGTAGAACGGCCGGCCCAGGGATTCGGCGATGGACTTGCCGATGCTGGTCTTGCCCACCCCGGGCGGGCCCACCAGCAGCACGATGGAGCCGCTGATCTCACCCTTCCAGGCGCCGACGGCAAGGAACTCGAGGATGCGCTCCTTGATGTCGTCGAGCCCGGCGTGGTGGCGGTCGAGTACCTTGCGCGCGTGCTTGAGGTCGAGCTTGTCCTTGCCGTACACACCCCAGGGCAGCGCGGTGGCCCACTCCAGGTAGTTGCGGGTGACGGCATACTCCGGCGAGCCGGTCTCGAGGATCGCCAGCTTGCCCATCTCTTCGTCGATGCGTTTTTTCGCCTGCTCGGGCAGGGTCTTGCCCGCCAGGCGCTGCTGGAACTGCTCCACGTCGGCGCTGCGGTCGTCCTTGGTCAGGCCCAGCTCCTGCTGGATGACCTTGAGCTGTTCCTTGAGGAAGAATTCGCGTTGGTGCTCGCCAATCTGGCGGTTCACCTCGGCGGAGATCTCGTTCTGCAGGCGGGCGACTTCGACCTCCTTGCGCAGCATCGGCAGGACCTTTTCCATGCGCTTGAGCATGGGCACGCAATCGAGCACTTCCTGCAGCTGGTTGCCGGTGGCCGAGGTGAGGGCGGCGGCGAAGTCGGTCAGTGGCGATGGATCATTCGGGCTGAAGCGGTTGAGGTAGTTCTTCAGCTCTTCGCTGTACAGCGGGTTGAGCGGCAGTAGCTCCTTGATCGCGTTGATCAGGGCCATGCCGTAGGCCTTCACCTCGTCGGTGGGCTCCGCCGGTTGGCGTGGGTATTCGACCTCCACCAGGTAGGGCGGGCGGTGGTGCTTGAGCCAGGTGCGGATGCGCACGCGGGTCAGGCCCTGGGCGACGAACTGCAGCTTGCCGCCTTCGCGGCTGGCGTGGTGGACCTTCACCAGGGTGCCGTATTCGGGCAGGGCCTTGGTGTCGAAGTGGCGGTGGTCTTCCGGCGGGGTGTCCATGAAGAACAGCGCCAGGGAGTGGTGCGGGGTCTTGGCGACCAGGTCGAGGGTTTCGGCCCAGGGTTCTTCATTGACGATCACCGGCAGCACTTGCGCGGGGAAGAACGGGCGGTTGTGGATCGGGATCACGTACACCTTGTCCGGCAGCTGCTGGCCGGGCAGGGCGAGATGGTGACCGGGTGCGGTCGCGGGATCGAGATGTTCGACTTCGCTGTGTTCGTCGGGGTGTTCCGGGAAATCCTGCTGGTCGCTCATGGGGCACCTGCGTGAATGGCTATGGTGCTTAGATGGGGCGGTGGTTGGCAGGTTTCAATGGTAGACGAAGGGGGGAGAACTGCGGGGGGAAACAATAGCGGGGCAAGCCCGCTCCCTCGATGGGAGCGGGCTTGCCCCGCGACAGGCGTGACGCTTACTCAGCCAATTTGTAAGCGATGATGTAGTCGCCCATTTTCGTGCCGAGCGAGCCATGGCCGCCCGCGGTCACCAGCACGTACTGCTTGCCATCCTTGCCGGTGTAGCTCATCGGCGTGGCCTGGCCGCCTGCCGGTAGGCGAGCCTTCCACAGCTCCTGGCCGTTCTTCACGTCGTAGGCGCGCAGGTACTGGTCCAGGGTGCCGCTGAGGAAGCCGACGCCGCCGGCAGTGACGATCGAGCCACCCATGCTTGGCACGCCCACCGGCATGCCGATCGGCACTGGGGTGCTGTCACGGGTGGTGCCGTTCTTGTGCTTCCACACCACTTTGTTGGTGAACAGGTCGATGGCTGCCACGTAGCCCCAGGCCGGCGCCTGGCACGGAATGCCCAGCGGCGACATGAACGGGTGCATGGTCACGGCGTACGGCGCACCGGTGTTCGGCTGCACGCCGCTGGTCTCGCTTTCGCGTTTGCTGCCTTCGGCGACCTGCTCGCGTGGGACCATCTTCGACACGAAAGCCATGTAGTTCGGCGAGGTGAAGAGGATCTGGCGCACCGGGTCGACCGAGACGCTGCCCCAGTTGAACACGCCCACGTTGCCTGGGTAGACCAGGCTGCCCTGCTCGGACGGCGGAGTGTACTGGCCTT
The DNA here is from genome assembly GCF_057809275.1 of Pseudomonas sp. FG36. Classification (NCBI taxonomy): domain Bacteria; kingdom Pseudomonadati; phylum Pseudomonadota; class Gammaproteobacteria; order Pseudomonadales; family Pseudomonadaceae; genus Pseudomonas; species Pseudomonas sp. FG36. The sequence continues at coordinate 53,606 of NZ_JBMDJQ010000034.1, read as the reverse complement.
CGTAGCGCAGGCTGCGGAACTGGATGCGGCAGAGCATCTGGTCGAACGGCGTGGCGCCCCACATGGCCTGTTCGGTCAGGTCAGGGCCGAGCAGGTTGAGGTCGGAACGGGCCTGGGTTGGCGCAGTGTGGTCGCCCTTGACCGCGCCTTGGGGGACCGGGATCTCGCGGATCGGCACGATCGGCGTGCCGTCGCGGCGGTCGAGCACGTACAGGCTGCCTTGCTTGGTCGGCACGATGACCGCCGGCTTGACGCCGTCGTCGGTCTTCAGGTGCACCAGGGTGGGCTGGCTGCCGACGTCCATGTCCCACAGGTCGTGATGGGTGAACTGGTAGTTCCAGCGCGCCTTGCCGGTGGCCAGGTCCAGGGCGACGATGCCGGCGCTGTACTTCTCGGCGCCCGGAGTGCGGTCGGCGCCCCACTGGTCAGGGGTCTGGTTGCCCAGCGGCAGGTAGATCATGCCGAGGTCTTCGTCGACGCTGGCGATCGACCACATGTTGGCCGAGTTGCGGCTGTAGAACTTGCCGTCGGCCAGGGGCTTGGTGTCGTCCGGGTTGTTGCTGTCCCAGTTCCACACCAGGTGGCCGTCGTGCACGTCGTAGGCGCGGATCACGCCGGACGGCTCGTTGGTCGACTCGTTGTCTGTGACGTGGCCACCGATGATCACCAGGCTGCGGGTGATCGCGGCCGGCGAGGTGGAGTAGTAGCCACCGGCGGTGAACGGGCCGATGCCACGGGTCAGGTCGATCACGCCCTGGTTGGCGAAACCTTCGCAGACCTTGCCGGTGTCGGCGTTGATGGCGATCAGGCGGGCGTCGGCAGTAGGCAGGTAGAGGCGGCGCGGGCAGGCCTGGGCCACGGCCTGGCCTGCGTCGGTGATCTTCGGCGCGGGGCTGCCATCGCGGCTGACGTAGCTGTTCTCGTCATAGTACGAGACGCCGCGGCAGGTCATGTGGGCGAAGCCCTTGAAAGTGCCGGTGGGGCTCTTGACCTGCGGATCAAAGCGCCAGATCTCGGCGCCGGTGTCCGGGTCCAGCGCCAGCAGGCGGCTGTGGGCGGTGCAGGCGTAGAGCATGCCGTTGACCTTCAGCGGCGTGTTCTGGTTGGTCAGCTCCACCGGGTCGTTCTCGGTCGGCAGGTCGCCGGTGCGGATACGCCAGGCCTCTTCCAGGCGGTAGGCGTTCTGCGGGGTGATCTGGCGCAGCGGCGAGTAGCGGTCGCCGTGCTCGGTGCGACCGTAGGCCTGCCATTCACCGTCGGGCATGGCCGGGGCGGCGCTGCCCATCTCGCTGTTGTCGCGGGTGAACTCGCCACGGATTTCGCCCGGGTGAGTGAACTGGCTGGCCACGGCAGTGGCGCCGGAGGCGACCACGGCGACGCTGAGCAGGGCGGTGTTGACCTTCGACGCAGGGCCGACCAGCGGGCGGCGCGCCCACGGCAGCAGCAGGACCACGCCGATGGCGAACCAGATGGCCAGGCGTGGCACCAGTTGCCACCAGTCCAGGCCCACTTCCAGCAGCGCCCACGCGGTGCTGCCCAGCAGTACCAGGCCATACAGGCCCAGGGCGATGCGACGCTTGGCCAGCAGCAGGATGCCGGACAGGGCGAAGCCGATACCGGCAATCAGGTAGTAAAGCGAGCCGCCCAGCTGGCTCAGCTTGATGCCGCCGGCCAGCAGGGCCAGGCCCATCAGCAGCAGCAGCACGCCCATCAGGCGCGGTAGCCAGCGGGTTCCATTCTTGGCACCGTCAGTGCTCATCGTCTGTTCTCCGTAGTGTGAAAGGGTCGGGTTAGAAACTGCTCTGGATCTTCAGGCCGCCGATCAACGCGTCGTCGACCCGCGACACCCCGCCCGGATGGCGGATGTACTGCAGGTTCGGGCGTACGGTGAGCCAGTCGGCCAGGTGGATGCCGTAATAGAGTTCGGCGCTGTACTCGGTGTCCTGCACGGGCAGGAAGCCGGGGTTGTCGTAGTCGTCCAGGCCGTTGGCCTGGTTGATGAGGCGGGCGTTCTTGCGATAGCCGGGGTTGACGTGCACGCGGGCCAGGGCGAAACCGATGTCGTCCTTGGCGCGGGCATCGAACGGCCCTTTGTAAACCACACCTGCCTGCACATAGTTGTCGATGGCATTGGTCTTCTTGTCGTGCACCGTGGCGTTGGCGAACAGGCTCAGGCCGCGCGACTGGTCGGAGGCCAGCGCGGTCACCTGCTGCTGCGCGCCGAGCCACAGGCCGTGCTTGCTCGAGCTGCTGCGATAGGCGGCGCCGCTGATGGCGGCGGGCGTACCGTTGCTGTCCTTGAGTACATCCTGTGCCTTGGCATTACTGTAGTAGTAGCCGGCGCGATATTCCCCTTTCAGGCCATTGACCCGCGGGCTCCAGACCAGTTCGATCGGCATCACCGCGCCCTGGGTGCCGCTGCCGCTGAGCTTGAAGCCGTTGCCGCTCTCGAGGTTCGAGGGGTTCTGCTCGAACACCCCGACCTGGGCGTAGAGCGCGTCATTGAGGTTGTAGCGCACGCGCAGGGCCCACTGGCTGACCGGCCAGTTGTACCAGATGCCGCCTACCCAGTTGCCCACCTGCGAGCCGCAGAACGCCAGGTTCTGGAAGTCGCAGGGGAAGCTGTTGAAGTCCTCGCCCTCGCCGAAGCGGCCGAATTTCACGTCCAGCGCGCCATCGAAGTACTTCTGCTTGATCCACATCTGGGTCAGGCGCCAGGTCTGGCCACGGCCCCAGACTTCCTGGGCCGAGGTGAAGCCGCCGACGCGCGGGTCGTTGATGCGGTCGTTGCTGATGTTGTTGCCGTGGCGTTCGGTGACGGTCAGCTGCACCTCGGTGTCGTACCAGCCGAGGATCTTCTGCAGGTCCATGTTCACGCCGAAGGTGAACTGGTCGCTGTAGCGTGCGGCGCGGTCGTGGCTGTAGCCGCCGTGCAGGTTGCTGCCCATCTCGCCGGTGTAGCCAAGGGTGAAGTCGTAGCCCTTTTCCAGCAGTTCACTGCGGGTACCACCCCAGTCGCCGAGCATCCACTTCGAGTCCTTGGCGAACATTTCGCCAGCACTGGTGGTAGGGGACAGGGCACCGAGCAGGGTGGCGAGGGCGAGGCCGGAGTAGCGGGTATTGGGCAGCTGGGGCATGAGATAGCGCTATCTTTTGATTTTTGAGGAAACGGCAAGCGCAACGAAGTGCGAGGTCTTCGAAGGGAAATGGCTGCGATGGATATCGAGTGAAGCGATTCAGCTTGCGGCAGGGAGGATATAGGGGAAGTTGTAAGAAAAAAAGACAAAATGTCGCAGGGGATTGTTGCTGATGGGGTAACAGTCCATCGGCCCTCGCCGGGTAGCCCACCCCACAGTGGGAGAGGGCTTACCCTGCGATAACGTCAGAACGAGGTGCGCAAGCCAACCTGCACACTACGCCCCGGCGCCGGCGCGATATCGCGCAGGATCGAGCTGGCATAGCGCACGGTCTGGTCGGTGAGGTTCTCGCCGCGCACGAACGCCAGCCATTCACTCTGGCCGATGTCGAAGCGATACCCCACGCTTGCGCCGAGGGTGGTGTAGCCGTCGGTGCTGGTTTCGTTGGCCGGTTTGCGCCGTTGCGACGCGGCATGCTGCACATCGACCCGGGCCTGCCAGCGATCCAGTTCCCAGACCAGGCCGCTATTCAGGCGCAGCGGGGCGATACGCGGCAGCGGCTCGCCGCTGTCGAGGTTCTTGGCCCGGGTGTAGTCGCCGGACAGTTCCAGGGCCAAGCTGCCGTAGCGATTTTCCAGCAACTTCCAGCGGTCCTGGGCCTCGATACCGTAGAAGCGTGCGCGCACACCCTGGTAGACATACTCGGGGATATCACCGTGATCGTGATCATGGTCGTGGTCGTGGTCATGATCGTCGCCATGGTCGTGATCATGCCCTTCACGCATGTTGCCGGTACCGATCAGGCCGATGTAGTTGCGAAAATGGCTGTAGAACACACCGACGCTGCCCTTGTGGGTGCCGTTGTCGAAGCGCAGGGCCAGGTCGCCGGAGATGGCTTTTTCCTTGTTCAGGTTCGGGTCACCGATCTCGTAGGCGCCGGTCGCCACGTGGGCGCCGTTGGCATACAGCTCATAGAAAGTCGGCGCGCGCTCGGTGTAGCCGAGGTTGGCTGCCAGCGACCAGATCGGGTCGAGCTGGTACACCGCGCCCGATGACAGGCTGAAGGCATTGAAGCTGCTGGCGCTGTCGGCTCCGGCAAAGGTTTCGTTGCCCTTGGCATCCGGATCGACCCGGGTGTGTTCCATGCGCGCGCCCAGGCTCAGGTTCAGGCGCTCGGTGGCCTGCCATTGCTCGAGCAGGAACAGCGCCAGGCTGTCGGTATCGGTGTGCGGGACAAAGGCTTCCTCGCCCAGTGCGGAGAACTCGTTGCGGCTGACCTGTGCACCGATCACGCCCTCGACCGGCCCCAGCGGCTGGTGGCGTGCCTCGATGCGTGCCTCGTAGCCCTTGTTCTTGAAGGTGGTGTGCACTTCACCGCTTTCGATTTCACGGTGCTGGTAGTCGGTGTAGCCGGCATCGACCTTCACCGAGCTGAATGGTCCGTCGAGATCGCGCAGTTCCGAGGCGAAGCCGTAGTGGTCCTGCTGCATGTCCAGGCGCACGCCGGGCTCGGCTACCGAGCCATAGTTGCTGTCATAGCGGCTGTAGGACAGGCCGGTATAGCCGTGATCCCAATGATAGGAACCGCCGATTGCACCGCCGTCCTGGCGTCCATCGCTGTTCTTCAGGCGGTGTTTGCTGCCGGGCTCGTCGGCGTCGCGCACCTTCGAACTGCGGGCATAGCCGGGGATGCGCAGGTCGTTGAACTGGCGGCTGTTGGCATCCAGGTGCAGGGCGAAGGTACCGTTGCCGGCCTCCAGTTTGCCGGCACTGCTGCGCGTGGTGTCGGCACCGCCGTAGCGCAGCTCGCCCGCGCCATGGATACCGTCGATGGGCGTGTCGGGGATGCGGTTGTCGAAGGTGTTGACCACGCCGCCAATGGCGTTGCCGCCGTAGAGCAGGGCGGCCGGGCCGCGGACGATCTCGACCCGCTCGACGGTCACCGGGTCCAGCGGCACGGCGTGGTCGTAGGACAGCGACGAGGCATCCAGGGCGCCGACGCCGTTGCGCAGGATGCGAATGCGGTCACCGTCCAGGCCGCGGATCACCGGGCGGCTGGCGCCGGGGCCGAACCATGTGGAGGCGACACCAGGCTGTTTGTTGAGGGTCTCGCCGAGGCTGCCCTGTTGCTGTTGCAGCAGGTTGTCGCCTTCAAGGACGGTGCTGGGGGCGGCCAGCTGGGCGTTGCCCAGCGGGTTGGCGGTAATCACCTGGGGTTGCAGTTCCACGGCCTGGCTGGAAGTCGAGGCCAGCCAGAGCGCGACGGCAAGGGGGGAGAGGTGCAGCGGCATGTGACGCATGGGGATGTGGCGTTCCTTGGCAGATTCTTTGTGTTGTTACAGTATAACATCACTATTTCAGCATAAGGTTTCCCGTGCTTGCCAGTGGTTTTTGCATCGTCTTCAGCCGGGCTGTGGCGGGGCAAGCAACCTCGATCCCACCCGCTCGCTACACTCGTGTAAGGTGCGCACCTTCCCGAACCTGGAGCACTGCATGAGCACGGCCAACCATAACGCGCTGCACGGCAAGACCCTCGAACAGATCCTCACCGAGCTGGTGGCGCACTATCAGTGGCAGGGCCTGGCCGAACGCATCGATATCCGCTGCTTCAAAAGCGACCCGACGATCAAGTCGAGCCTGACCTTCCTGCGCAAGACCCCCTGGGCCCGGGAGAAGGTCGAGCAGCTTTACGTGAAGCTGCAGCGCAAAGGCTGATGCCGCGCCGGCCTTGGCTTGCCCTGGCGGCCGTTCTTGGCTGGGCGGGATTGGCGATCCAGCTGTATCTGGTACTGCTGGCACGTTGGCAGGAACAGGCCAGCCTGATCGGCGGGCTGGTCAACCTGTTCTGCTATTTCACCGTGCTCAGCAACACGCTGGTGGCCACGGTGCTCAGCCATGCCGCATTCGGCCGCGACTCGCCGGCCAGGCGCTGGTTTCTTTCCCCGGCGATCAGCTCGTGCGTTGCAGCCAGTATCGTGCTGGTGGCGCTGGCCTACAGCCTGCTGCTGCGCCACCTATGGCAACCCCAGGGCTGGCAGTGGCTGGCGGACGAGTTGCTGCACGACGTGATGCCGCTGCTGTTCGTCCTGTACTGGTGGTTCGAGATACCCAAGGGGCAGCTGCGGCTCTGGCATCTGGCAGCCTGGGCGCTGTATCCGATGCTGTATTTTGCCTTCGTGCTACTGCGTGGGCATGAGATCGGCGTCTATCCCTATCCGTTCGTCGACGTCGCGCGGCTTGGCCATGGGCAGGTGCTGATGAATGCAGTGGGAGTGCTGGCAGGGTTCTGGGCCATCGGGCTGGTGCTGCTGGGGCTTGACCGTTGGCGAGGGCGGCATTGAGGCGGGAGGAGTTCATGGCACCCTCAGCAAAGTGTTTATTTCGCCACCCTCGTAGTATCGCGTGTAAGCATTCGCTTACTCATCATGTAAGTGATCGCTGTAGGGATCAGTAAATCAATGTCGTTTCCAGTGGCGTATTTTTTCTAAGTGCATGAAATATATTATTTTTATAAATATCAGAAGATATTTCGCCTGAATCATCCTGAGATATTCGCCGCTTGTACCAAGGCGGGGAATCGCTAGTATTCGAACTGTGTCTACGGACTGACACAGGCTCTCAAGGATGATGGCCAAGGACATCGCGGGACGCGATTCATCAGGACGATGATTGGGACATACAGGGACTACGGAAAAAATGTGGGCGGGTCAAACCGCCCCTTTTTTTTGCCTGCTGAAAATGAAAAAAGGCCCTCGCGGGCCTTTTTCGTACCTGGGCGCTGTCAGCGCTCCAGATCGGCGATCTTGCCAGGCTTGCCATCCCACTCTTCGGCGTCCGCCAGGGCGTCTTTCTTCTCGGTGATGTTCGGCCAGATCTCGGCCAGCTCGGCGTTCAGCTCGATGAAGTTCTCCATGCCGGACGGCACTTCGTCTTCCGAGAAAATCGCCTGGGCCGGGCACTCAGGCTCGCACAGCGCACAGTCGATGCATTCGTCCGGGTGAATCACCAGGAAGTTCGGGCCTTCGTAGAAGCAGTCCACCGGACAGACTTCCACGCAGTCGGTGTACTTGCATTTGATGCAGTTGTCGGTGACGACGAAGGTCATTTCTAATTCTCTCCTCAGGCGACGGCAGCTTGCCCTTCCTTCCAGGGCAGCGCGGTTCACGGTGCTGGCTGCAGACCAGGCTAATAACCTGCAGCCCTCGCAAACCGCGCCGGATTCTACCAGCTTGCGCGGTGGGCCGTTATAACAGGTTTTTCAGTTGATATAGCATTTCGATAGCTTGGCGCGGCGTCATGTCATCCAGGTCCAGCTTGCCCAGCTTCTCGATGGCCGGATGTGGCAGGCTGGCGAACAGGTCGCTCTGGTGCGGCACGTGAGGCGTATTGTCGCGCGGCGTTGCAAGCGGCGCTTCATGGGGCAGGCTGGTGGTCTCCAGCCGGCCCAGATGCTCGCGGGCACGCTGGATTACCGCCGCCGGCACACCCGCCAGTTGCGCCACGGCTAGGCCGTAGCTCTGGCTCGCGGGGCCCGGCAGCACATGGTGCAGGAACACGATGCGTTCATTGTGCTCGGTGGCGTTCAGGTGCACGTTGGCCACCAGCGGCTCGCTGTCCGGCAGCACGGTCAGTTCGAAGTAGTGGGTGGCGAACAACGTGTAGGCGCGCAGCTGGGCCAGGCGCTCGGCGGCGGCCCAGGCCAGCGACAGCCCGTCGAAGGTGCTGGTGCCGCGGCCAACTTCGTCCATCAGCACCAGGCTGCGGTCGGTGGCGTTGTGCAGGATGTTCGCTGTTTCGCTCATCTCGACCATGAAGGTCGAGCGCCCGCCGGCCAGGTCGTCGCTGGAGCCGATACGGGTGAAGATACGGTCCACCGGCGACAGCTCGCAGGCGGCTGCCGGGACGAAGCTGCCGATATGCGCCAGCAGCACGATCAGCGCGGTCTGGCGCATGTAGGTGGACTTACCGCCCATGTTCGGGCCGGTGATGATCAGCATGCGCGTGCTGTCGTCCAGGCCCAGGTCGTTGGCCACGAACGGCGTGGTCAACACCTGCTCGACCACCGGGTGGCGGCCCTGCTCGATGCGCAGGCACGGCTCGTCGACGAAGCTTGGGCAGTTCAGGTCCAGGTTCAGGGCGCGTTCGCCCAGGTTGCTCAGCACATCCAGCTCGGCCAGCGCCGCGGCGCTGTCCTGCAGTGGCGCCAGGTGCCCGATCAACGTTTCGAGCAAGGCATCGTAGAGCATCTTCTCGCGGGCCAGGGCACGGCTCTTGGCCGACAGCGCCTTGTCCTCGAACGTCTTCAGTTCGGGGGTGATGAAACGTTCGGCGCCCTTGAGCGTCTGCCGGCGGATGTAGTCGGCGGGTGCCTGCTCGGCCTGCTTGGTCGGCAGCTCGATGAAATAGCCATGCACGCGGTTGTAGCCGACCTTGAGGTTGGCAAGGCCCGTGCGGGCCTTCTCGCGGGCTTCCAGATCGATGAGGAACTGGCCGGCGTTCTCGCTGATCGACAGCAGTTCGTCCAGTTCGCTGTCGTAGCCGGTCTTGAGCACGCCACCGTCGCGGATCACCGCCGGCGGGTTGTCGATGATCGCCCGCTCCAGCAGGCCGGCCAGCTCCGGATAGGTGCCGGTGATCGCGGCCAGGCGCGCCAGGTGCGGTGCCTCCAGCTCGGCCATGGCGTTCTGCAGCTCGGGCAGGGCACCGAGGGCGTCGCGCAGGCGCGCCAGGTCACGCGGGCGGGCGTTGCGCAGGCCGATACGCGCGAGGATCCGCTCGATGTCGCCGATTTCCTTGAGCTGCGGCTGCAGCTTTTCGAAGCGATAGCCGTCGAGCAGGCAGCGGATCGAGTCCTGGCGTGCCTTGAGCACCTTCAGGTCGCGCAGCGGACGGTTCAGCCAGCGGGTCAGCAGGCGGCTGGCCATGGCGGTCTGGCAACGGTCGATGACCGATTGCAGGGTGTTGTCGCGGCCACCGGCCAGGTTGATGTCCAGCTCCAGGTTGCGGCGGCTGGCGGCATCGAGGATGACGGTGTCGTCCAGGCGCTCGTGGCGCAGGCTGCGCAGGTGGGGTAGGGCGGTGCGCTGGGTTTCCTTGGCGTAGCTCAGCAGGCAGCCGGCGGCGCCAATGGCCAGGGTCAGCTTGTCGCAGCCAAAGCCCTTGAGGTCCTGGGTGGCGAACTGCTGGCAAAGGCTCTTGCGTGCCGAATCACGGTCGAAGTCCCACGGGGCACGGCGCCGTGCGCCACGGCGCTTCTCCGCTGGCAGGCCCTGCGGCCAGTCATCCGGGATCAGCAGCTCCACCGGGTTGATGCGCTCGAGCTCGGCCAGCAGGTTCTCCCAGCCCTTGATCTCCTGCACGGTGAAATTGCCGCTGGTGATGTCCAGTACCGCCAGGCCGAACAGCCGCTCGTCGCCGAGCAAGGCGGCAATCAGGTTGTCGCGACGCTCGTCGAGCAACGCCTCGTCGCTGATCGTGCCCGGGGTGATGATGCGCACCACCTGGCGCTCCACCGGGCCCTTGCTGGTGGCCGGGTCGCCGATCTGCTCGCAGATCACCACCGACTCGCCGAGCTTGACCAGCTTGGCCAGGTAGCCTTCGAGCGAGTGGAACGGAATCCCGCACATGGGAATCGACTGGCCCGCCGACTGCCCGCGCGCGGTCAGGGTGATATCCAGCAGTTTCGCGGCTTTCTTCGCATCTTCGTAGAAGATCTCGTAGAAATCGCCCATGCGGTAGAACATCAGCTGGTCCGGGTGCTGGTTTTTCAGCTTCCAGTACTGCTGCATCATCGGGGTGTGTGCGGAGAGATCAGACATTCAGGGCCTTACAGCGGGTGGTCTGGTGGCAAATTTCGAAACCGTCAATGGTACAGGCTTTTTTCGGTGGGCGCAGGTTGGATGGGTGGGGCAAATCTGCGCAGCTTGTCAGGCGTTGGCCTCAGCCCGGGTGGCCGAAGAACTGGTTGAGGAGGATCAGTTCCATGATCACCACCAGCACGCAGAACATCACGAAGCCTCGGCTAAAGACTCGCCGTGGCCGTTCAAAGGACGGCCAGTCCTGGATGTTCAGGGCCGCCATCAACGCAATGATCAAGCCGACAAGCAGGTAGGTGGGCCAGCGGCGTCGCGGCGAAAGGTCCATGCCGTTTTCCGATCCATGGTGAGGGATGGCGACGATAGCGATGGCCCGGGGGAGGGGCAACCCTTGTTTTCCGCTTGCCCGGCCATTGCATTTGCGCTGCCACGGATGCATTATGCGCATTATGCAAAAACGCAACGTAGCCTCCGTACTTAGAGAACTGCTCGCCCGCCACGGCCTGTCCCCGACAGAGCTGCATCGGCGCACGGGTGTACCTCAATCTACCCTGTCGCGGATTCTCAGCGAGAAGATCGTCGATCCTTCGGACAAGCACGTCTCGAAGATCGCCGAGTACTTCGGCGTGAGCACCGACCAGTTGCGCGGCCGTGTCGAACTGGGCGAGTCCCGTGACGCGGCCCCGCTCGCCCAGGGCCACGCAGCCCTGAGCGATATCAGCCTGTGGGACGATGAAACCCCCGTCGAGGACGACGAGGTATCCGTTCCTTTTCTTCGTGAGGTCGAGTTGGCAGCAGGATCAGGAAGATTCGTCATCGAGGAAAGCGAGAACGCTCGCTTGCGCTTCGGCAAACGCAGCCTGCGTCACAATGGCGTGCAGTTCGACAACGCCAAGTGCGTGACGGTGCGTGGCAACAGCATGCTGCCGGTATTGCGCGATGGCGCCACGGTCGGGGTCAACACCGGTAAAAGCACCATCGGCGATATCATCGACGGTGACCTTTATGCCATCAACCACAATGGCCAGCTGCGGGTGAAACAGGTGTACCGCCTGCCTACCGGCATTCGCCTGCGCAGCTTCAACCGCGACGAGCACCCCGACGAGGACTACAGCTTCCAGCAGATGCAGGAAGAACAGATCAGCCTCCTCGGTCACGTTTTCTGGTGGGGCATGTACGCCCGTTGATCCCCAGCCTCGATAAAAACCCGCCTTGGCGGGTTTTTTTTTGCCCTCAGAAACCCCCTACACCCACGTCAGATCAGGCCTCCATGCATAAGAGCAAATCCTGATGCATAAATTTTTGAATTTGTGCATTGACTGCATATGCATGAATGCATAAAATGTATCCCAAGCCGGACGAAACCGGTTGAGATACAGGCAGCGATGAACAGGCCTCGACTGTTCAGAGGGTTGGCAACTGGCCCGGGTGTGCAGCGTAAAGCACCACGATCAGTTATCCGGCGGGCAGGCGGCCGCGGTCGGAGTCACCAATTTGAAGCGCAACCGCACGGCGTCACCAGTCGTGGCCGGCGGTTACACCGCGCATTACTGAAAAGCCTGCAAGGCGGGCTTTTTGGAATGCCGAGTCAAGCCAATCACGATCCGCCGGCCTGTCGCCGGCGGGTAATACACAGGAGACAGGAACGTGACGAACGAGCAACAGACGTTGCTGGAGATGCCGCTCTGGCTGGTGATCCTCCTGGCATTGCTGGGCGGACTCTCCGGCGAGATGTGGCGCGCAGACAAGGCCGGCGCGCGCGGCTGGGGGCTGCTCAGGCGGCTGGCGCTGCGCTCCGGGGCCTGCATGGTCTGCGGGGTGTCGACGGTCATGCTGTTGTACGCCAGCGGCATGTCGATCTGGAGTGCCAGCGCCTTCGGTTGCCTTACCGCCATGGCCGGTGCCGACGTGGCCATCGGCCTTTACGAGCGCTGGGCCGCTCGAAGGCTGGGGTTGGGCGAACAGCCCGCTGCTGTGCGCCAGGACGAAGAATGAACGCGGTAACAAGGAAGAAAGGCGGATGTTCAACGAGTTTCGCTGCGGTAAATGCAACCGCTTGCTGGCCCGCATCGGCGGGTCGGCGCTGGTCCAGATCAAGTGTTCGCGCTGCGCGACCATCAACCACATGAAGGCCACGGGCCTCGACAACGTGCCGACGAGCGATCAGGGCGGGCCACAGAGCCCGGCTCCCCTTCAATCGATCCAGTAGGAGAAACACCATGGCAGGTCGTACCCGCATTCCTTTCAACGGCGTCGGCACTTCTGTGCTGCCCGCTTACCAGACTCTGTCGGCGGGCCAGTACCTGCTGTCGCCCAACCAGCGCTTCAAGCTGCTGCTGCAGGGCGATGGCAACCTGGTGATCCAGGACAACGGCGCCACCGTCTGGGTCGCCAATGAACAGCAACCTTTCAGCTCGACCATCCCCCTGCGCAACAAGAAAGCCCCGCTGGCCTTCTACGTGCAGTACGGCGCGTTCCTCGACGACTACTCGCGACGCCGGGTGTGGCTGACCAACAACAGCACCTTCACCAGCAACGACCAGTGGAACCGTACCCATCTGGTGCTGCAGGACGACGGCAACATCGTGCTGGTCGACTCCCTGGCGCTGTGGAACGGCACGTCGGCTATCCCTCTGGTGCCTGGCGCCGTCGATTCGCTGCTGCTGGCACCTGGCTCCGAGCTGGTACAGGGTGTGGTATACGGCGCGGGCGCCAGCAAGCTGGTGTTCCAGGGTGACGGCAATCTCGTGGCCTATGGCCCGAACGGCGCGGCCACCTGGAACGCCGGCACTCAAGGCAAGGGCGCCGTGCGCGCAGTGTTCCAGGGTGACGGCAACTTGGTGATCTACGGCGCTGGAAACGCGGTGCTGTGGCATTCGCACACCGGCGGCCATGCCAGCGCGGTGCTGCGCCTGCAGGCCAACGGCAGCATCGCCATTCTCGATGAGAAACCGGTGTGGGCGCGCTTCGGCTTCCAGCCGACCTATCGCCATATCCGCAAGATCAACCCTGACCAGAAGCCGATCGACATCTGGACCTGGCACTTCTGAGCCGGGCGCCGGGCCTTTGCGGGCCCGGCCTTCGCCGAACCGAGCGTTCAAGGAGCACACGCATGAGCGAACTGGCCCAGTTGTACGCGGCCGTCACCTCCACCCTGCGGGCGGCGTTGCCGGCCTTCGCCACGGTCGCCACGGAGGGCGACGACATTACCGAGCCGGCACTGCCGGCCTTGGTCCATGGCGTGTTGCGCATGCGTGGCGACGAGGCGCTACGTGATGGTCGCTCATTGCTGATGACGACCTTCGAGGCCCGCGTCACCGCCCAGGGCACCCCCGCGCAGGCACGGACGCAGGCCGGTGTGCTGGCGGCGCAGCTGATCGATGTGCTGCGCCAGCAATCCTGGGGGCTCGATTACGTCGAGGGCGCACGGGACATCCTCGCCGAAGCCGAGGGCACCACCTGGCGGGTGCAATGGGATCAACCTGTCCTGCTGGGCACTGTCCAGTGGCCTTGGCCCGACCAGCCGGCGGGCAGCATGATGCTGGGCTTTGCTCCGGACACCGGGCCCGGCAACCAGGACAAGTACCTGTCACCGGAGGACCTGGCATGAGCTACGCCAGTGCCATGCACGATCGTATGCTGGCCAGCCTGGTGATCCCTTGTCGGGTGGTCGCGGTCGACCTGGCCGCAGCCCGGGTGCGGGTGTCCGACGGCGGCGGCTGGACCAGCGCCTGGGTGCGCTGGCATGCCCAGGCTGCCGGCAAGGCCCGCCACTGGCGGGTACCGAGCCTGGACGAGCAGGGCGTGCTGATCAGCGCCAGCGGCGAACCGGCACTGGGCACCTTCGTCCCGGGGTTATACGGCAATGCCGGCACGGCGCCGGACAACCGCGACCATGTCGAGGTCTGGCGCTTCGATGACGGCGGATCGCTGGCTTACGACTGGCAGGCCAAACGCTATGACATCCAGCTACCCAGCGGCCAGGCCACGGTCAAGGTCGGCGCCAGCACCCTGGTGGTCAGCGACAACGCCATCACCCTCGACGCTGCGTCGATCACCCTGACCGGCGCGGTCGCCATCAATGGCCCGCTGACGGTCAGCGGTGACATCAACGGCGGTGGCCGAATCATCGATACGGCCGGCAACACCGCCAATCACAAGCACTGAACAAGGATCTGATCAGACCATGAAAAAATTCAAAACTACTCTAGTCGTGCTCACCCTGCTGTGTAGCGCCATGGCCCCCAGTGCCTGGGCGGCAACTGCCCAGTCGTGGAACCTGGCCCGGGACATGTATATCGCGACCCAGAGTGCCGCAGCCGACTCCCCTTGGACGTTCATGCAGAACAAGTCTGGGGTCAACGCACCGGCCAACTACACGCTGCTACCGACGTTCGTTGCCGACAACTGCAGTGGCGCCAACGTCACTTGCTGGCGCGATGACGCCAACAACGCGTACGTGAGTGTCATCAAGAAGAGCTTCGTCTTCAGCGGCTCGGGTGGCAGCTTCGTCTTCAAGCAGGGCGAAGTGGCCACCCATCCGGGCGGTGACAGCCAGAGCATCGTGCGTTGGGCGAGCCCGATCAGTGGCCGGGTCAACGTGCTGGGCCGGGTCAACGACCTGCACAGCGCGTGCGGCGACGGTATCGCCTGGTCGCTCAACCTGGGTGACAGCGTGGTGCAGTCGGGCGACCTGGCCAATGGCGGCAGTGCGGTCATCAAGGCCAACGATATCGAAGTGAGCACCACGTCGATGCTCTATCTGGTCATCGACAAGAAGGCCAGCAACGCCTGTGACGCGACCAGTCTGGATCTGCTGATCACCAACTGATTTTTGCCACCGAGCAGTGCCTGGACGTGCGCTTGCGTCATTGCGCAAGGCGCCTCCAGCGAACGCGATCGCCTGTGAGCGACATGTCTTGCGCAATGGTGCGCATCTGATCATTCGACTCAAAAGGTAAAGCAACATGGAAGCAGTAAAAGTCGGCAAGCATTTCTTCAACGCCCACCCAACCGCCGTCAGCCAGGTCTTCAGCGCGGCGGACAACAAGGATGGCGTGTACCTGCGCACCGCTACCCTGTGCACCGGTGGCGGCATCCTCAACCTGTACACCGGTCCTAAGGCGCCGGCCTACATCGGCGACATGAGCGTCCACGCGATCATGGGCGGGATCAATGGCGGCATCGACTCGCAGTACACCCTGCCTTATCCGCTGTTCATCCCGGCGGGCTACGGCCTGTGGACCGTGGCCAACAACGCCACGGCGGCCATCGCCCTGACCTACGACTTCGTGTCCTGAGGCCGGTTGCCCGGCAGTGCCGGGCAACTTGTTGGGGCTGGCTCGCTGATGCGGGCCTTGACGAGCAAGGAGACCAGCGATGATCGATCTTTCGCAGTTGCCTCCACCCGATGTGCTGGAGAGTCTCGAGTTCGAGGCCCTTTACCAGGGGTTGCTTGACGATTTTCGTCAGCACATGGGAGAGCGCTGGACGGCGCAGCTTGAGTCGGACCCGGTGATCCATCTGTTGGAAGTGGCTGCCTATCAAAAGCTACTGGGGCGGGCACGGATCAATGACGCTGCGAAGGCGAGCCTGCTTTCGCATGCTGCGGGTGCCGACCTGGACAACCGCGCCGCGGATTACGGTGTACAGCGGTTGCGCCTGAGTGAAGCGGATCCTGACGCGCTGCCGCCAGTGGCGGCAGTCATGGAAAGTGACGAAGACTTGCGCTATCGCACCCGTCTGTCACTGGAGGCGTTGTCCGTGGCTGGTAGCCGAGGGGCCTATGAGTTCCATGCGCGCACCGCATCCGCTGAGATTGCCGATGTTTCGGTGGACTCGCCGACGTTTCGGGTCGCTCCACTGAATGATGAACTACGTGCTTGCTTGCCTGCGGGTGCCATGGTGCTGGAATGTGACTACGCGGCTGGCCTGGTCGATCCCCTGCCGGGTGATGTGTCGCTGACCCTGCTGCCCAGGCTCGAGAGTACGAGCTCCGGAAGCTCTCTGGTCGAGGCAGTGCGTAGCGTACTTTCGGCGGAGTCCGTGCGTCCTTTGACCGACCGGCCGCGTATCCAGCTGGGGCAGCCAAGCCTTTACCGGGTAGAGGCGAGCATCGAGGTGGAAGAGGGGCCCGACCCGGAAGTGGTCACGGCTGCCGCCCATGCCCAGCTGCGAATCGCCGTAGCCGAGGCGCGCCGACTGCAGGGTGAGCTACCTGTATCTGCCGTATACGCAGCGCTGCACGTGCCCGGCGTACGCCGGGTACGACTGCGACAACCGGCTGCCGATGTGGTTTGCGACCAGCGCCATTATCCCAGTTGCGCGGGTATCGAGCTGACGCAGGTGGCTCCATGAGTTTGCTTGCGCACAACGCCAGCCCCCTGGAGCGGCAACTGGAGCACGTTTGCGACCCGCGTCTCGACCCAGGGCTGATTCGAGGTGTCGCCGACTCTGCACGGTGTCCACTAGCCCTGTTGCCCTGGTTGGCCTGGGCGATGAAGGTCGATGGCTGGGAGGCCGCGACCAGCGAGAGCCAGCAGCGCGCATTGATCCGTGAGGCCATCCCTGTGCACCGCAGCAAGGGCAGCGTGGCGGCTGTACGTCGTGCCTTGCAGGCAGTTCAGGTTCATTCGGAACTCAAGGAGTGGTGGCAGGTACCTGGTGCTGCGCCCTATACCTTCCAGTTGACCGCCTGGGCCAATGACAACCGGATGGGTGAAGGGGCGATCCTGTCCCCGCAGCTCTATATCCGGTTGCGAAACCTGGTGAACGCGGTCAAGAACGAGCGCAGCCATTATGACTTTCGCCTTGGCGCCGGCTTCACGACCGGCCTGCGCCTGGCCAATGCCAACTTCAATCGCTGTGTGGCGAGGCACGCGGCCACGCTACAAGGCGTCCCACTGACACCCGGACAGGGCCTGCTGATCGCCAACCTCAGCCGGCCCTGTATCGTCGTGCGCGGCAGGATGGAGGCCGTCACATGAGTACTGTCTTGCAGCCCGTTATCACCAAGGCCGGTTTGGCTGCTGTGTGGCGGGCCGACAATAGCGGCCTGGCCGCGAAAATCACCCACATTGCCCTGGGCACGGCAGGCTACAGCCCGAGCACCGAGCAGAAGGCGTTGCGCACGGAGGCTGCGCGTCATGTCATCGCTGGCGGTGAGCGTCTTGGCAACAATCAGTTGCACCTGACCGCGATTGCCGATGGCGCACACGCCTTCTGGGTTCGCGAGGTCGGCTTTGTGCTCGAGGACGGCACGTTGTTCGCGGTCTGGTCCCACCCAAGCGAAGCGTTGGCCTACAAGCCCGCCGGCACCGACCTGTTGCTGGCCTATGACTTGTCGTTGGCGGCCTTGCCGGCCGACAGCGTGACCATCGTCAGCAACGGTGCCGGGCTCAGCCTGACCCTGGCAGCGCCCCTGGCCGCCCAGGCTTCGGCGCTGATCACCGAACAACTGCGCAACCTGCAGCAACAGGACCGGCTGGACAGCCTACAGCAGGCAGGGGGTATCGCAACTGCACAGTTGCAGGCTCTGCGGGCTTGCACGATTGAGATGGAGCAGCGGCAGGTCGATGCTCATCAACGACTCTTGACCGTCGTGGCGGCCAATGCGGCCTCGCTGGTCAGCCTGCAGACCCTTGTCGTGAAACACATTCATGGAGAATGAGGCATATGAGCCTTGAAACGGAAATTGCCAACCTGACGTCGAAGACCACGGCGTTGATCGATTACTTCAACAGCAAAAAGACCGGCATCGAGGCGGCACTCAGTGCTGCGGTTGCCGCGGCTCCTGCCCTTGCCCGGAACTTCTTCGTCGACTGCGTGGCCGGGGATGATGCGGCGGTCGGCACAGAGGCCGCGCCGTTCAAGTCACTGGCTCGGGCCCTGGCAGCAACCCCGGCAGGGGGAATCTGCGATGTCACGTTGCTGCGTGACTATGTACACACCCACCAGATCGCCCTTGTCAGCCGACAACTGAGGATACGCGGGAATGACAAGAAACTGATTCTCGAAGACTTCATCAAGCCGGACGATGGCCTGCGCTACATGGCTGGATTTCAGCAAATAGGCAACTCGACGCTGGAACTGACGGACTTGACCGTGGTGTTGCCCGAAGGCAAAACCACGCCCAATACCCATGCGGGGTACTCGGCGCTCATCTATGCCGGAGGCTATGCGATTCCCGTGGCCCTGACTTTGCGTCTCTACAAGGTCAAGTTCGAGCTCCGCGGCGCGTTGCTGGATAAATTGGTCGGCGCAGGGTCGACCCTGGTGGTGCTGTCCGGGGCGGGAACGACGTTCCCGGCGGAAATGGCGGGGACGATTGTATTTGGCGTGGCCAAAGGTACCGATCCGCGCACGGTCCCCTATGTATTCACCAACTTCGCTTCCTTGTGAGAACCGCCATGCAATTGGAAAACCTTAATATTTCCCATGCCGGCGAACACTACGTCGGTTTCGCCTTCGTCGAGTTGCCACTTGATGCCGCACGACAGGCAGCTGTTGTGCAAATCGATGCGGCGGCCAATCAGGCGCGGGTGGCCGTGGTGGGAGACCCCTTGCGAGCATTCGAATACCAACTGGCGGAGATCGAAGCTCGGCGTTTCACCGAACAGTCCTATCAAGGCGAGGCCCCTCGGGCGGTCCGTGCCTGGGCCAGGGCCTCGGGCATTTCTGATCAGCAGGCCGCCCAGGCCATCCTGGAAAAGGCCAGTGCCTGGATTACTGCACTGCACGTTATCCGCGAGACACGGCTACTGGCCAAGCAGGCCGTGTTCAAGGCTGACAGTCATGTAGAGGTTCAGAGCATTGCAGACAAGGCCTTGGTTTCCTTCCCGAGCATGCCGCTCGACATTTGATCGCTTGATGACATCCATGCGCGCCAGATTTTCCGAGGCGTATCTCCCAGGCCCGCTCAAGCGGGCTTTTTCATGCCGGGTGATTACCATGTGCTATGTGAACAGGCAGCCTGGAGCCTCAATTCCAGGCGGTACCCCATGATCGGCATGGACCGCCGCACCGGCCAGCCCCTGTCGGGCGTAGCCCACCTGCGTCAATCCATCGAAGACATCCTCACCACACCATTGGGCAGCCGTCGCATGCGCCCTGACTACGGCAGCCAGCTGCGCCGCTACGTCGACCTGCCGGTCAACGAAGGCTGGAAGAGTGCGGTGCAGGCCGAGGTGGCCAGGGCCCTGGGGCGTTGGGAACCGCGGCTGAAGCTGGAGCGGGTCAAGGTCGTCGCCGTACTTGATGGCCAGGTCAGTCTGGCCTTGAGCGGTCGTTACCTGGGGGATGACGCCCTGGTGGAGGTGACTGTATGAGCCAGGTCGACCTGTCGAAACTGCCTGCCCCGCAATTGCTTGAGGACCTCGATTTCGAGGCGTTGTATCAGGAAGACCTGGCCAGCTTCCGTGCTCAGCTGGGCGACGGCTGGACCGCCAACCTTGAAAGCGACCCGGTGACCAAGCTGCTCGAGGTCGGTGCCTACCGCAAGCTGCTCAACCGGGCACGGATCAATGACGCGGCCAAGGCCTTGTTGCTGGCCTACGCCCAGGGCAAGGACCTCGACCAACTGGCGGCCAACGTCAGCCTGCAGCGCCTGGTGATCCAGGCCGCGGACCCGGGCACGATTCCACCGACCGAGGCGGTGCTCGAATCCGACGACGCCCTGCGCGAACGGGTGCAGCTGGTCTACGAAGGCCTGACCACCGCCGGCCCGCGCAACAGCTACATCCTCCACGCCCGCAACGCTTCGGGGCGGGTCGCCGACGCGACCGCCGAAAGCCCGTCGCCGGCCGTTGTGGACGTCACCGTGCTGAGCCTGGACAACGATGGCGTGGCCAGCCCCGAGCTGCTGGCCCAGGTCAACGCCTACCTCAACGACGACGACATCCGCCCGGTCGCCGACCGGGTCAATGTGCGCAGCGCCGAGGTGTTGCCGTACCGCGTCGAGGCGGTGCTGCATATGGCCGACAACGGCCCGGAGTTCGAGGCGATCCTCACCGAGTGTCGACGCCGTCTCCAGGCGTGGGTCAACCCGCGCCGACGCCTGGGCGTCGAGGTCGCCCGTTCGGGGATCGACGCGCAACTGCATATCGACGGCGTGAGCCGCGTCGAGCTGGTCGGTTGGAGCGATATCCGCCCGAGCAAGGCCCAGGCCGCCTGGTGCACGGACATCGAACTGCGGCGGGGTGGCTGACATGCAGAGTCTTCTGCCGCTCAACCGCACGCCACTGGAGCGGGCCATCGAGGTGGCCACCGATGAAGACCTCAAGGCCGCCTTGCGCACACTCTACAACCCCGACACCTGCCCGGCGCACCTGCTCTACCAACTGGCCTGGGCCTGGTCGGTGGACCGCTGGGACGACAGCTGGAGCGAGGCGATCAAGCGCTCGGTGATCCGCTCGGCGTTCTTCGTCCACGCCCACAAGGGCACCCTCGGCGCCTTGCGGCGGGTGGTCGAACCGTTCGGCTACCTGATCGAGGTGCAGGAATGGTGGCAAACCCAGCCGGCCGGGGTGCCGGGGACCTTTGCACTGAAGGTCGGGGTGGCGGACAGCGGTATCGATGAACAGACCTACCAAGAGCTGACCCGACTGATCGAGGACGCCAAGCCAGTCAGCCGGCACCTGGTCGGGCTCGACATCAGCCTCGAAAGCCACATCCCCGCCTATCAGGCCGTCGCGCTCTACGACGGTGAACTGCTGGAGGTACTTCCCTGGCAGGCATCGGACATCGACGTACACCTGGGCGCTTACAACCTGGTGAACGACCACACCTCGGACATACTGGACATCTACCTCAATGGCTAACTCAACCACCCAATTCGGTGGGTTCCTGACCAACGTGGGCATCGCCCAGCAGGCCAACACCGCCGTGCTGGGCCTGCCCTGGAACATCACCCACATGTTGATCGGTGATGCAGGCGGCGAGCCTTCGCAGACCCCCGACCCAACGCCTAAACCAACCCAGACCGCGCTGGTGCGCCAGGTCTATCGGGCACAACTCAATGCCCTGTATCAATCGCCCGCCGACCCTGGCGTGCTGGTGGCCGAACTGGTTCTGCCACCGGAAACCGGCGGCTGGTGGATCCGCGAGCTGGCGCTGGAGGATGCCAACGGCAACTTCATTGCCGTGGCCAAACCGGCGCCCAGCTACAAGCCGCTGCTGGCGCAAGGCTCCGGGCGTACCCAGACCATCCGCATGCACGTGGTGTTCGGCAACCTCGCCAATGTCACGCTGAAGGTCGATCCGAGCATCGTCCTGGCGACACGCGACTATGTGGACAAGGCCCGCGAAGCGGCCGAGCTCTACGCCCGCAACCAGCTCAAGGCGCACGTGGAGGCCGCCGACCCGCACCCGCAGTACCTGCGCCGCGCCGATGCGGCCAAGGACGTCGGGCCGTTGGCCTGGCTGGGTGTCGCCACCGGCACCGCCGATGCCCTGACGCTGAAGCTCAAGAGCGGCGAATCGGCCCTGGCGGCCTACGCTGCTGGCCAGCGCTTCCAGTTCCAGGCCAGCGCTACCAATACCGGCGCCGTGACGGCACGCATCAATGGTCTGGCCGCCGTGGCGGTGAAGAAGTCCGGCAATAGCGGCCTGATCGACCTGGTGGGCGGCGATATCCGCGCTGGCGCCCTGTACGACCTGAACTACGACGGCACCTACTTCCAGCTCGGTGGTGGCGTTGGTGCCAACAAAGCGTTCGAGCGTTACTCGTTCGAAGCGTCGGTCGGCCAGACCGTCTTCACCCTGGCCCATACCATCGGCAGCACCATCGTGCTGCGCAATGGCCGCGAGATCACCGACTACCTGTCCGACGGCCAGAAGATCACGTTCAAGGCCCCATGCAGCTTGGGTGAGGCCGTGGAGATCCTGGCCTTCAGCTCGTTCCAGGCCGCGAACAGCTACACCAAGGCCGAGACTCAGGCGTTGTTGAATACAGCGTCGGCGTTACCGGTGGGCACCATGCTGCCGTTCCCACGAGGCACCGTGCCGGCGGGCTTCCTCGAAGTAGATGGTAGTACCCAGAGCGCGGCGGTGTATCCGGACCTGGCGGCTTACCTGGGTGGGGCTTTCAACAAGGGCAATGAGGCAGCAGGATTCTTCCGCCTGCCGGATACCCGTGGTGAATTTTTGCGAGGTTGGGATCACGGACGGGGTGTCGATGTTGGACGCTCTGTTGGGACTTTTCAAGGACATCAAATGGAGGCGCATTCGCACGTGACTCCAGTAAATGATCCCGGAACGAAAGTGCCATGTATCCAAAACGCTCGGGGCCTGGGTAGCGGAGGAGGGGAGTGGCCTTACGGATCTGCTGCCATTGGTGTTCCAGGAACAAACAGTGTGGCGAGCGATGTGATTTATGCTGCTACGGGTGAAGATGGCTGGTTGAAAACTGGACCAGCTATCTCATTGGGTATCGGTGAAACGCGCAGCCGCAATATGGCTGTTATGTGGTGCATCAAGGCCTGGAGCGCGCCGGTAAATCAGGGGCAGATCGATGTCGCGGCCCTCGTTGCCGAACTGACGGCATTGCGCTCTTCGACACCAGTCGGTGCGATCCTGCCCTTCCCAAAGGCCGAGGTACCAGCCGGTTACCTTGAGCTCGATGGCAGCCTTCAAAGCATGGCGACCTACCCGGACCTGGCGGCCTACCTAGGCACCACGTACAACAAAGGCGCAGAGCCAGCAGGTTTTTTCCGCCTACCAGACTACCGCGGTGAATTTCTGCGGGGCTGGGATCATGGTCGGGGCGTGGACACCGGCCGAGCAGTAGGCTCTATCCAGGCCGACGCCTTGCAAAACATCACAGGCAAAATGGGTGATTTCACTCGCTCACCTGCGAATACGGCGGCATTCGGTGAAGGCGCTTTTAACGC
This sequence comes from Pseudomonas sp. FG36, assembly GCF_057809275.1. NCBI lineage: Bacteria > Pseudomonadati > Pseudomonadota > Gammaproteobacteria > Pseudomonadales > Pseudomonadaceae > Pseudomonas > Pseudomonas sp. FG36. Next base: position 30,767 of record NZ_JBMDJQ010000034.1, on the reverse strand, counting down.
CAACCTGACCGGTACCGGTGGGAGCGCAGACGGCGCAGGCGTCAACTACTTCCAGATGACACTTGATGCTTCGCGCGTGGCTCGAACCGCCAACGAAACCCGACCGCGCAACTTGGCAGTGATGTGGTGCATAAAGGCCTGGAGCACCCCGGTTAACCAGGGCCATGCCGACGTTGCCGCGCTGATTGCCGAAGCGAAGGCGCTGATGAAGGCATCGGCGACCGTGGGCGAGGCGCGCGGTGTGCGCATGGAGATCGCTTCGGCATCTGCCACGGCAACCGTTCAGGCAGATGAACTGGTGGTTAAGAATACCCTGGGTGGCGCCGGCTGGTCGGTTGCGAACGTCTCTGTGCCGTTGAACCTGGGCACGGTAGGTGCCGGCGGCATGAATACCGGCACTGCGCCTGCCAATGGCTATGTGGCCCTTTATGTGCTCTACAACCCCCAGGCCAGAACGAGCGCCGCGATAGCGGTGAACGCCAGCAAGGATGTGGCAGCCGAGGTCTTTGCCGGGCCATGGCCCTCTGGCGGTTTCAGCGCCTCGGCACTGGTGGCGGTAGTGCCAACCGATGGTGCCGGGAGAATGCTCCCCGTGGTGGTGCGGGGGCGTTTGGCCGCGCCACCGCCCACACAACCTTACCTGGGCGCTGCAGCCGTCAACATGGCTCCGGTCTCGTTGGCGGGCTCCGTGCCACCCAATGCAGTATCGGCCGAGGGGCTGTTCTCGGTCAGAAGTTCTCAGGCGGGCGCGATCTCCATCGAGTTGTACGCAACACCCAATGGCATAGGCATCAAACGCAACACCGCGACTCTTCCGGCGAACGGCGCCAGTTCCATCATGTTCGAAGGCTTGCCGCTTGTTACGCGCCAGCTCATGTACATGACCACTGTCAACCAGACACAGGGTACGCCGGAGTACAGCGTCTATATCACGGGGTATCGCATATGAAGTACTTGAGTATCTTAGAGGGGGACGTGGCAAGTGTCTTTGCCTGCCCTCAATCACCTGAGTTCTGGCCGGGCATCGTGGAAGTGGAAGACGATGACCCACGTTACCTTGCGTTTCTAAACCAACGGCTACCTGCAGGGCAGAACGATGACCGCGTGTGGCGTGACGCCAAGCTGGCCGATATGGCCTGGCTGCGGGACCGACACCGCGATCAGGCGGAAATGGGCATCGATACCACGCTCGATGCGCAGCAGTACAGCGCACTGATGGTGTATATCCAGGCCCTGCGTGACTGGCCTCAGGCCAGTGAATTTCCTCAGATCGAACATCGCCCCGTGGCACCTGAATTTCTTGTGCAGCCAGGGAGGTCGGCATGAGCCGCAGTGATGTGCTTGCAGCCATCGAAAGTGGAATGCTTTCGGTGCTGGGTATCAACAACACGGTCATTCGTGCGAACAAAGTATTGACCGCGGAAGAAGCAGGTTTCCTGCTGGCCGACGCTTCAGTGGGCCAGACCATGATCACCCTGCCCAAGGCGAGCCAGATCATGGACGTGCGTATCCAGCGCGTCGACAACAGCGCCAACGCCTTGCTCGTGTATGCCGCCACTGGCGAGAAAATCAAGTTCCATACCCACCTTCGCCCTGAAGGCTATCCCTTCTGCATGGTGCTGGGCGGCGGTGATTTCTGGCACTTGCGCAGTGATGGCGTGGGCAACTGGCTATTGCTGGACCGCATGGACAACACCCCCTTGGGGCGTGTCGTTTTCGAGACCTCGACAGCACTGAATCCGGGAGGCTGGGGCATCCCTAACGCAAGGCTGCTGGCGCGTGGTGACTGGCCATGGCTTTGGGATCACGCACAGCAGTCGGGCATGCTGGTGAACGACACGCAACGCGTCGGCATGGAGGGCGGTTGGACACGCGGAGACGGGGTAACCACGTTCCGCATTCCTGAGCTGCGTGGTGAGTTCCTGCGATCTCTGGATGAAGGCCGTGGTGCGGACCCCGCGCGAGTCGCAGGTTCATACCAGCTTGCTTCGCTGGTGCATGGGGAAATCGTCGACGCAGTGTCGTCCTTTCGGCGCATGCAAAACATGAAGCCTAAGTATTTCGATGGTCCTGACACCAATGAAGTCGTGGCGGTTTCGACCACTTCCGCATCCGCAACCACACAAACGCTAGCCGCCAACAGTGTCTATTTCGGTGCTGTGAGGCCTCGCAACATCGCGTGTCCGAGCCGTATCAAGCTCATCTGAAGCGCCACCACCACTTGCTTCCCACATCAACCCTTTCAGGCCCTGCAAGCGCGGGGCTTTTTTACATCTGAACCTTTACATCAAAACCTGGAGCACACCTACATGAGTGGATTCTTCCACGGCGTAACCGTAACCAACGTCGACACCGGCGCCCGCAGCATCGCGCTGCCGTCGTCCTCGATCATCGGCTTGGTCGACACCTTCACCGAAGGCCCGGGCGTCACCGCCAAGGCCAATGACCTGGTGCTGATCACCAGCGAGCGCGAAGCGGTCGCGGCGTTTGGCCAGGACGCGGCGATCACCAAGGCTTGCCGCGCCATCTACAGCCGCGCCAAGGCGGTTATCGTCGCCTGCGGCGTGGCCAAGCTCGAAGACGCCGCCGAGCAGACCTCGGCGATCATCGGCAACGTGCTGGCCGACGGCAAGCGCACCGGCCTGCAAGCGCTGCTCGACGGCAAGAGCCGTTTCAACGCCCAGCCGCGCCTGCTGGTCACCCCCAAGCACAGCGCCACCCAGGCTGTCGGTACCGCCCTGGTAGCCCTGGCCGACAAGCTGCGCGCCATTGCCATCATCGACGGCCCCAACACCACCGACGAAGCGGCCATCGCCTACGCCAAGAACTTCGGCGCCAAGCGCGCCTTCCTGGTCGATCCGGGTGTGCGCTACTGGGACAACGCCGCAGAGGCCACCGTTGACGCGCCGGGTTCGGCCTGGGTCGCCGGCCTGTTCGCCTACACCGACCGCGAGTACGGCTTCTGGGCGTCGCCGTCGAACAAGGAGTTCGTCGGCATCACCGGCACCACCCGCGCCGTGGAGTTCCTCGATGGCGACGACACCTGCCGCGCCAACCTGCTGAACAACGCCAACATCGCCACCATCATCCGCGACGACGGCTTCCGCCTGTGGGGCAACCGCACCCTGTCGAGCGACCCGAAATGGGCCTTCGTCACCCGCGTGCGCACCATGGACATCGTCATGGACGCGATCCTCTACGGCCACAAGTGGGCTGTCGACCGCTCCATCACCGCCACCTACGTCAAGGACGTCACTGAGGGCCTGCAGGCCTTCATGCGCGACCTGAAGAACCAAGGCGCGATCATCAACTTCGAGGTCTTCGCCGACCCGGAACTGAACACCGCCAGCCAGCTGGAGCAGGGCAAGGTGTACTGGAACATCCGCTTCACCGATGTACCGCCTGCCGAAAACCCCAACTTCCGCGTCGAAGTCACCAACCAGTGGCTGACCGAAGTCCTCGATTCCGCCGCTTAAGGAGCGCACCCACATGGCAATGATTCCCGAAACACTGGCCAACCTGAACCTGTTCGTCGATGGCGTCAGTTTCCAGGGCGATGTACCCAGCCTGACCCTGCCCAAGCTCACCCTGAAGATGGAAGAGCACCGCCCCGGTGGCATGGACATGCCGGTCGAGATGGACCAGGGCATGGAGAAGCAGGAAGCGGCCTTCACCACCACCGGCGTGCGCCGCGAGTCGCTGAAGTTCTTTGGCCTGGCCGACGGCACCGCCTTCAACGGCACCTTCCGCGGTGCCTTCAAGGGCCTCAAGGGCAAGATCAACCCGGTCATCGTCACTCTGCGCGGTTCGCTGAAAGAGATCGACATGGGCGACTGGAAGTCCGGCGACAAGGCCGAGATCAAGCACAGCGTCGCCGTCACCTACTACAAGCTCGAAGTCGATGGCCGCCTGGTCTACGAAATCGACGCCCTGGGCATGAAGCGGGTAATCGACGGTGTCGACCAACTGGCCGCCCAGCGCGCCGCCCTGGGTCTTTAAGGAGAACGCTCTATGGCTCAAGCGAAGAAACTGCCGCAATGGCTGACCGTCAATGCCGAGCGCGTGACCGTGCGCCTGTCGCGCCCCAGCGAAGCCAACGGCGTGCAGGTCGACAGCCTGTCGCTGCGTGCACCGACCGTGCGTGATATCCGCAACGCCCAAGCTGGCGGCGCAGTTGACGACGAGCAGCGCGAACTGAACCTGTTCGCCTCGCTCGCCGAAGTCGGCGTCAAGGACCTCGAAGGCCTTGCCCTGAAGGACTACAGCCGCCTGCAGACCGGCTATTTTCGCCTGGTGCAGGACGACGAGGTTTGACCCTGCCCGGCAGAAGGCCGCCGCCAGGCGGCTGGCCAAGGAGCTGAACTTTTCCGCCAGCGAAATCATGACCATGTCGTACAGCGACATGGTCTGGTGGCTGGCGGAGTGAAAGGGAGACACGGATGGCGAACAGATCAACGACAGCGCCAGGCGCTGTCGGTGCCACCGTCCCGGCGCTTGGGGGGACGGTGGGGGAGGAGCGAACCCGCACGGTACCCATGGGGGCGCTGGGGGTAACCCAGCGACCACCTGATGTCGGTGGTGGTGTCGACCTGCCTCATCAAGGGACGGAGGTAGTAGAGAGCAAGGACGATCAAACCGAGTCCTTGAAAGTACAGCAACAGCAGGTTGGGCTGCTGCAGCAAAACAAGGCGCTTCTGGAGCGTGCCCTGAACAACCGCACACCGCCACCTGCGCCGGGGCTCCTGCCGCAGGTCGGTCAGACGGCGCGCGATGCAGCGACGTCGTTGCTGGTCGGCGGCATTGGTTACCTGGCGCTCAAGGGAATCGCCCAGGCACCTGCGACGATCGGCAGGACGTTGAGCCCAAAGGCAGGTTCGACTGGCAGCGAGGGCCATCCTGACGGAGCCCAAGTCAGTACAACTGACCGAGCGGGCACTGTGTATCTGCCGCCGTTGGTCATAGGTGGTAGCACTTCTGCTCCAGGCATCGACGACTACCTGCTGGGTGCGGATGCGATGCCAGCTCCCATTCCACGACCCAGCGAACCCGGGCATTGGGCGCAGGCGCTGATGGTTGGCAAGTCTGCTGCAGTCATGGCCGGGGCGGACGCCGCGATGAAGTCCATCTTCACGGCAACCACGGCCTCCACGCCCGAACAGATGGGCGAGGGTGTGGGCGGTGCGGCTGGGGGCTTCATGGGGGCCGTTTCTGGCGCCATGTTGGGTGGAAAACTCAAGGTGGGCGCCCCGGCGGCCTCCCTGGCGCTGTCCTTTATCGGTGACAAGGTCGGCGGTACGCTGGGCAAGGAGCTGATGGCCGCTCCCGATGGTGCATCACAAAGTACACCGGCAACCAATACCCGTCCCGGGCAGTCGACGCCGCCAGCGGGCGGTACCTCGCCATCACCGGCGACCACGTTGTCGGGCACCTTGGCCAGTGCTGCGAGCATCGGCGCGGTAGCTGCCGCCTACACGAACCGTGAACGGCTGCTTGGCCTGGGCCGTGCCAAGGGCGTGGCGGTACTGGATGACATATATCCACTGGGGGCGGATGCCGGGCCGTCGCCTACCGGCATCAACGCTCCTTCCGGACGCTGGGCCACGCTGAAGAATGGCTTCAAGGCAGCCGGCAAGATGCCGTGGGTGGAGGCCGGGGTAAAGGGTGCTTACACCTATGCCACCGCCAAGACGCCCGAGGAAAAAGGCGCGGGCTATGGCGGTGCGATTGGCGGAGCGGTAGGCACGGCGCTGGGAGGGGCGCTACTAGGCAGCATTGTCACGCCGCCGTTCGGGATGCTGATTGGCAATATGGTTGGCGACAAGGTTGGTGGTGTGATCGGCGGTTGGGTTGGCAAGACGTTCCCCAGTGCCGCTGATGAGCCCCGTGGGAAACCTCGCTCGGCGATCACTTTGCGAGATCCGCGCCAGGTCACACTTCCCTCAGGGCGTGAAGTCTTCGACGAGCAAGTCGGCACACGGATGGCTAGACAGTTACTGTCGGCAACGCCGCCAACGCTACCCAAGCCTGGATCGCCAGCCGATGCACATCCTGCGGGAGGTGTCGTGATACCGATGGCGTTTGGACCGGGTAAGCAGGCTGCCACACCGGTAGGCAAGTATTTCGCCGAGCGTGCTGCCGAGTTTCGGCCAGTTGCGCAGGCAAACCGGCCAATTGGGATGCTGGTATTGCCTAAGCCTCATGAGGCATCGGCGCTTGGGGCGGGTGCACCGGTAACTGCTAAGGCAGACAAGTACCTGCCAGAGCGCGTGACCGAATCGGGGCTTACTGCGCCGGTAAGCGTGCCACCCGCGCCGATGGCGCTGCCGGACGCCGGTCCACGCCCGACGCAAGGTCTAGGCGCGACTACGCAACCCATTACCCAGCAGTTCACCTTTACCGCAAACATGCCCATTACCGTGCAGGGCAGCGTGGATGCGCCCAACCAGCTCACCGTGCAACTTGAGGAAACGGTCCGGCGTGTCATGCAGGACCTGCAGCGGCAGGCCTACAACGCCCAACTGGCCGACCACCCCAATTCATTCTGAAAAGGAGGATCCATGACCTATCTGGAGCAGCTGCAAGCCACGCTGCACGCCCTGGTCAAGGCGGGAGAGGCAGGGCGTCGGCGTGCCGACGCCATGCTCGATCCGATGAACGACGCGATCGGCCATATACAGGGCGCCGTGGGTGAACTGGAAGGTTTGCCGGTGGTTGGTCCGGTCATCGGTGCCAAGCTCCAGCGCACGATGCGTGCAATCAGCAATGCCCAGGCCCGGGTCGCCAAGGTGGTGGCCAAGTACGACCAGGCGGTGGCGGTGGTACGTCAGGTGCGTGATCGCATCGACGGCTTCGCCGCCCATGCCGCCAAGGCCGGGGCAGCGATCCGCCGTGTGGTGGGGGAGGTGCGTTCGACCGTGAACGGCGTGCTGTCGACGCTGGGCTTCGCGCCCGAGGCGACGCCTGCCGCCGAAGCGGTCAAGCCATTCCCCCACCTGCTGGTGATGCAACCACTCAAGGCCGGTTCAGCGCCGTACTACTTCAACCTCGACACCGCCGCCTTCGACCAGTTGCGCCGGCAGACCCGGTTCCGCTGGGCCGGCCAGGAGCGGCTAAGCCGCGACACCGCGCAGCAGGCGGTGAGCCTGGGTGAAGAAACCATCAGCATTCGCGGGGCGATCTTCCCCGGTTTCAAGGGTGGCCTCGGCCAGTTGCAGACGCTGCGCAGCATTGGCCGCCAGTTGCTGCCGCTGTCGTTGACCACTGGCTACGGCGAGGTGCTCGGCACCTGGTGCCTGACAAGCATCGAGGAAGAGCAAAGTGTCCTGCTGGCCGGCGGCATTCCGCGCAAACAAGGGTTTTCACTGGAGTTCGTGAGCTATGGCCAAGACTTGCACAACGTCTGAGGGCGACCTGCTTGACACCCTCTGCCAGCACTATTACGGCCATCTTACCGGCACGGTCGAGGCCGTGCTGGATGCCAACCAAGGGCTGGCGGACGAGGCGCAGCCGTTTCGCGCCGGGGTGAGGATCCTGTTGCCGGAACTGCCGATGACGGCGAGCGAAACCTTGCAACTGTGGGACTGAAATCGGAGCCTCAATCGTGCAACCCCAATTCCGTATCACCGCCGACGGCAACGACATCACCAACCTGATCAACGACCGCCTGCTGCTGCTGCGCACCACCGATAAACCTGGCCTCGAGTCGGACGAATTCGAACTGCGCATCGATGCCCGTGACGGCAACGTGGCGCTGCCGGCCAGGGGCGCGTTGCTGGAGGTGCACCTGGGCTACGCCGGCCAGCCTTTGAGCCGCCTGGGCCGCTACACCGTCGATGAGGTCGAGCTGTCGGGCCCGCCAGACACCCTGGTGATCCGTGGCAAGGCCAGCGACCTGCGTGGCAGCGGCAAGACCATCCGCAGCGGCAGCTGGGAGAACACGACGCTGCAGCGCATTGTCGCCGAGATCGGCGCCCGCAACGGTTGGCAGGCGGTGTGCCCGGTGGCCGTGCAGGTGCCGCGGGTCGATCAGTACAGCGAGTCGGACTTCAACTTTGTCACCCGCCTGGCGCGCCAGCACGATTGCACCGCCAAGCTCGCCAATGGGCAACTGCTGGTGCTGCCGCGCCAGGGCGGACATAGCGCCAGCGGCAAGCCTCTGGACGTGGTGGGCATTACACGCAACCAGGTCAGCCAGTGGCAGTTCCGCCTGGCCGACAAGAGCACCCACAAGGCCGTCAGGACCCGCCACCAGGACAGCGCCAGCGGGCGCCTGCAGGCGGTGGAACTGGTCAATGGCGATGCCCCGGACGGCCTGCAGCCGGTCTACACCGACCGTCACCTGTACCCCAACCGTGCGTCGGCGGAACAGGCCGCCCGTGCCCGCCTGGCCAGCTTCAATCGCGACACCGCGAGCGTACGCCTCGACATGCCTGGGCGTACCGATCTGTTCGCCGAGCGTGCCATTGATGTCCAGGGCTTCCTCGCCGGGCTCGATGGCCTTTACCTGATCGAGTCGGTTGAGCAGGTGTTCACCAGCAGTGGCTGGCGTACCACCGCGCAATGCAATGGCGGGCGCCAGGGCAAGGCCAAAGCCAAGGGTTCCGCGCCTCGGCGGACGGGTTCGCTCAAGGCCTGAGGCAGGGTGGTGAGGGTTTCCCGATGCCTGCCGGCTGCGGCGCTCCCTATAGTCGCTATCAGCCGGCCGCATCACCCTGTTTCCGAGCTCCAGATCAGGTGCGGCGGTCGCCACACCTTGGATTCTGTGAAAGCCAAGCGCTTCGAGCCATCGCCCATGAGCGAGCCACAGGCGGCACCGGCCGCCTTTCGATCAGACCGCAATGGAGAATGCACCGATGCCGCTCACTGAACAGCAACTCAAGCAGATCTACCCGCTCGCCGGCCAACGCGTCGCCGCGTTTTTGCCGGCGCTGAACACGGCCATGGCCAACTGGGAGATCGACCACCCCAAGCGCGTTGCCGCGTTTCTGGCCCAGGTCGGCCATGAGTCGGGTCAATTGCGCTATGTGAAGGAACTGGGCAACGACAAGTACCTGGCCCGCTACGACACCGGCACCCTGGCCCTGCGCCTGGGCAACACGCCCGAAGCCGACGGCGACGGCCAACGCTATTGCGGTCGTGGCCTGATCCAGGTGACCGGGCGCAACAACTACCAGGCCTGCAGCCGAGCGTTGTTCGGTGACGAGCGCCTGCTGGCGCAACCGCAGATGCTCGAGCAGCCGCGCTGGGCCTGCGAATCGGCGGCCTGGTTCTGGCACTCGCGTGGGCTCAACGTCCTGGCCGACCAGGGCGAGTTCAACCGCATCACCCGGCATATCAACGGCGGCCTGAACGGCTTGTCCGAACGCCTCGAACTGTGGGCGCGGGCGCGGGAGGTGCTGTGCTGAGCCGTCTGCAACTGGCGGTGTGCATTGGGCTGATGCTGTTGTCCGCTGCCGTGGCCTGGCAGGCGCAGGGCTGGCGCCTTGGTCGCCAGCTGGCCGAGCAGGAACAAGTGCTGGTGCAGCAGCGCCTGGACCAGGCCGAGGCGCTGCACGGCATGCTGCTGGCCGAGCGCGAGCAGCGCCAGGGCCTCGAACAACGCCTGCACGACAGCGAAACCAAACATTTCCAGGAGTTGACCGATGCCCAGCACACTCAGGCTCGCCTGCGTGACCGCCTTGCTACTGCCGATCTGCGCCTGTCGGTCTTGGTCGAGCGCGACACCACCTGTGCCCCAGTGCCTGCCGCCACCGGCGCCGCCGGCGTGGATCATGGCCCCGTACGCGCCCGACTTGACCCGGCGCATGCTCGGCGAATTATCGCCATCACCGACGACGGCGACCGTGGACTGATCGCCTTGCGGGCCTGTCAGGCCTATGTGCGCGCACTGTCGCACTGATCTGTATTTCTTATCTTTTTTCATGGCCGGCCCCACCTTGCGTGGGGCCGGCCATTTTGTGACCCAGCCAATTCAAGGAGTAGAGAATGGGCGAAAAGAACATCATCGTGGACCGTGGCATTCCCCCTTCAGGCGCCGGCGGCGGTGGCGGAGGTGGGCGTGGCGGCAGTTCGGGTGGAGACATCAGTATTCCGCTTGACGTCAATGGCGAGCCATCCCGGCATGCATTCAACGTTGCCGAGTTGATGAACGGCGCAGTGCTGGAGGCGGTACTGGAAGGGCAAGGTTGGCCGAGCCCGGACGCCTACTATGATTTGGGCGTCGATATGTGGGGCATGCTGCCTTACCAGATCCTCGAAATGCGCAATGAGCTGAGTGACAGCTACCTCAGGAAGGAGCAGAACCTGCCCGCTAGCCTGAATGCCGAACTCGCCGCCGCAGAAGCCGCTGCTGGCAGCAACGCGGCGTTGTCGGACTCGAAGAAGGCTGAGCGTTCCATCGGGATCGTCAAGTCGATGATGGCCACACGGGACCAGCAGATTGCCTTCAACCGCGGGCGATTGGCCACGGAGCAAGGCGGTCGTTTCGATGACCGCAGCGTCAGGGCGTTGATCGACGAATTGCGCAAGCTGGACGATTACGACGTGCCAGCGGCGCTGGATGTCGAGCTTTCTCTCTTTACGGCAGCGCTGGCGTTGTATGTCGACCTCAAGGCGCAGGAGCAGTTGAGCGCGAAACTCGATGCCCTGGAAAAGGCCCGGCGTGACGCCGCGGAAAAGGAGGCCTACAAGGATGCCGCCACCTACGCCAGCGACATCGGCAAGGAAATCGCCAGCCGTTACGGTGAGCGCGTATCGCAAGCCGCCCGGGAGCTTCAGAAGGATATCTCGGGCAAACAGGTGCGCAGCTACCAGGATGCCCTGAAGACATTCGAGAAAATGTCGAGCAACCCTGGCTGGAAGCTCAATGGCAAGGATGCGGCTGCTGTCGCGCAAGCGTTGCGCGCACTGGACAAGGCGACCTTGGGCGATAACATGACGCGCCTGGGCAAGGCTTTCGGCGTTACCGGCGGGGCCATCCAGGCCCAAGGGCTTGTGGAGGCGGCCGCCACAGGGTTCCAGACGGGAGAGTGGAAGCCCTTCCTGCTGGAGATGGAGAGCGCGGTGGCCGGCAAGATCGCAGGCAGTGCGGCCGGGGCCATGCTCGGCATCACACTCGGTTTGCTGGGGGTGACGCTGACGGGTGGCGTGGCGCTGGTCGTCGGGGGTGTGCTGGTTGGCCTGGCCAGTTCCTACTTCGACCCGGAGAAAGTTGATCAGATCAACAACTGGGTAATGGACGCCGTAGGCGCCTGACGCTGTTCACCAAGGAGCGCGTTGCGCTCCTTGGCTTAATGCATGCAATGAACAGGATGTCATGAAAACCACTGAAAAAGCGGGTCTGCTCAAACTTTGCCAATGGCTACTCATCCTGGTGAGCGTGCTGCCAATCTTCGCGATTGCCCTGTGGTTGCCAACCCAGGCCCAAGGCCAATTGCCGATCACGCTCGAGCAGTTCCTGGTACAGCACCTGCTGGGACGTGTCGGTCCCTGGTCATCAAACTTCCCTCTAGAATCCATGGCCATCGCCAATTACATCGCGGTTGCCGCCCCCCTGTTTGCCGCCGGGCTTGTCGTGATCCTGCGCCAGCCCGGCTCCGGCTTGCCTGCTCGCTTGCCCGTACTGCCATGGCATCGCTACCTGTTGCTGTACCTCGGCTGGGCAGCGCTTATCAGCTTCATGGTGCATTACAACTACTTCACCTCTGTGGATTTTGCCCATCACCGCGGCAAGTTTCGCGGTTTCGGCTTCAACCCGGTGCTGTTTGCATGCTTTGCCGCGAGCATGCTGATGGCGTTGGAGTATCTGCTGCTCCTGAGCTACCTGCTGTTCATTCATTACCCGGTCGGCTGGCTGCTGCGATGTGTGGGCAGGTCACCGGGGTGTTAGGGTAGGGCCCATTCTTCACAGGAGCCCATCATGGACCCGATCACTGTTCTCTCCACCCGCCTGGGCGAACATCTGCGGCGCTTCAATGCCCAGGTGACCACCGCCGAGTCCTGCACCGGCGGCGGCATCGCCGAGGCCATCACCCGCATACCCGGCAGTTCGGCCTGGTTCGAGGCCGGCTACGTCACATACTCGAATGCCCAGAAAACCCGCCAGCTAGGTGTACCCGAGGTGTTGTTCGCCGAGGTGGGCGCGGTCAGCCAGGAGGTGGTCGAGGCCATGGTACGCGGCGCCCAGGCTGCCAGTGGCGCGCGCTTTGCGGTCGCGGTCAGCGGCGTGGCCGGCCCCGACGGCGGCTCAGCGGCCAAGCCGGTGGGCACGGTGTGGCTGGCCTGGGCCGACGGCGACCACGTGAGCAGCGAGCGCCGCCACTTCGACGGTGACCGCGAAGCGGTGCGCCGACAGACGGTGATCGCCGCGTTAGACGGCTTGTTACAGCTTGGCGCGGAGTAATTCGCCCGACGGGGGTTTGCGGAAACGAATCGCTGTGGAATAATACTGGCTACTTATACAGTTATTCCGGCCGTCAGGGCCACGTCGAACACGTGAGGATTTCAATGGACGACAACAAGAAGCGCGCCTTGGCTGCGGCCCTGGGTCAGATCGAACGCCAATTCGGCAAAGGCGCGGTCATGCGCATGGGCGACCACGAGCGCCAGGCGATCCCCGCCATCTCCACAGGTTCCCTGGGCCTGGACATCGCCCTGGGCATTGGTGGCCTGCCGAAAGGCCGTATCGTCGAGATCTACGGCCCGGAGTCTTCGGGTAAAACCACGCTGACCCTGTCGGTCATCGCCGAAGCCCAGAAGAACGGCGCCACCTGCGCCTTCGTCGACGCCGAGCACGCCCTCGACCCTGAATACGCCGGCAAGCTGGGCGTCAACGTCGACGACCTGCTGGTCTCGCAGCCGGACACCGGCGAGCAGGCCCTGGAAATCACCGACATGCTGGTGCGCTCCAACGCCGTCGACGTGATCATCGTCGACTCCGTGGCCGCGCTGGTGCCCAAGGCCGAGATCGAAGGCGAGATGGGCGACATGCACGTCGGCCTGCAGGCCCGTCTGATGTCCCAGGCGCTGCGCAAGATCACCGGTAACATCAAGAACGCCAACTGCCTGGTCATCTTCATCAACCAGATCCGTATGAAGATCGGCGTGATGTTCGGTAGCCCGGAAACCACCACCGGCGGTAACGCCTTGAAGTTCTACGCCTCCGTGCGCCTGGACATTCGCCGTACCGGCGCGGTCAAGGAAGGTGATGAGGTGGTTGGTAGCGAAACCCGCGTCAAGATCGTCAAGAACAAGGTCTCGCCGCCGTTCCGCCAGGCCGAGTTCCAGATCCTCTACGGCAAGGGCATCTACCGCAACGGCGAAATCATCGACCTGGGTGTTTCCCAGGGCCTGGTTGAAAAATCCGGTGCCTGGTACAGCTACCAGGGCAACAAGATCGGTCAGGGCAAGGCCAACGCCGCCAAGTACCTGCAAGAGAACCCGGCCATTGGTAGCGAGATCGAGAAGCAGATTCGCGATAAGCTGCTGACCGCCGGTGCTGCAGCCGCTGCAGCAGCGGCCGCCAAGGCCGGTGCCGCCGAAGCCGATGCCGATGATCTGGCTGACGCCGACGCCGGTTATTGATCTGCCTCCATGTCCGTCGTACTCGACACACCCGTCGCCGTTCGGCGGACAGCCATGGACCTGCTCGCACGCCGCGAGCATGGTCGCGTGGAGCTGACCCGCAAGTTGCGCCAACGCGGCGCTACCGATGAGTTGATCGAGCCTGCGCTCGATCGGCTTGCCGAGGAGGGGCTGCTCAGCGAGGCCCGCTACCTTGAAAGCTTCATACGCTATCGATCCGGCTCAGGCTATGGCCCTGGGCGTATCCGTGAGGAACTTGGTCAGCGAGGTCTGGACCGAGGCGATATCGACCAGGCACTGCGTGACAGCGAAGTGGACTGGGCGGTGCGGTTGAAGGAGGTGTGGCAGCGTAAGTTCTCAGGGCAACTTCCCCATGATCCACGCAGCCGTGCACAGCAAACGCGTTTTCTCGCCTACCGTGGGTTTTCCATGGAAATGATCGGCCGGCTGCTCAGCGGGCGCGATCTTGACGATTATTGAAGCGTGACCAGCATTGATGGCCCACATGGCTGACCCCGACCGGGGCCAGCCATGTGGGCCATTTTGCATTCAGTTCACCCGCAGGGCTTCCCGGGCTCGTTGGGTGGTGTGCATTGGCTGGGGCTTGGCCCAGTTCTCCGACAGGTTGATGAAGTCCACCAGTTCGCGCAGGCGACCCTGGTCACGGCCGTTGAAGGCGAAGGTCAGGCGTGTCAGGTGGCTGAAGTTGCCTTCTTCATGCTCCGCGCCACTGTCAGGCTGCTGGTGATACCTGCCGCTCAGGCGCAGGTCGGCAAAGCCTTCCTCCACGTCATGCAGCGCGGCCTCGCTCAAGGGATGGTGCATGCGGATGACGAACTGGTTCTTCAGCCACCGGCTGGAGTGGTAGTTGCTGTAGAACTGGTTGATTTCCTCCACCGCCTCGTCGGCACTGTGCACCAGGCGTACCAGCTTGAGGTCGCTGGGCAGGATGTAGCGGTTTTCTTCCAGTTGGCGGCTGATGAAGGCCAGGGCGTCCTGCCAGAAACTGCCACCGGGCGAGTCGAGCAACACCACCGGAACCAGCGGGCTCTTGCCGGTCTGGATCAGGGTCAGCACTTCCAGCGCCTCATCAAGGGTGCCGAAGCCTCCCGGGCAGAGCACCAGCGCATCGGCCTCCTTGACGAAGAACAGCTTGCGAATGAAGAAGAAATGGAACGGCAGCAGCTTGTCGGTGCCATTGACGGTTGCATTGGCATGCTGCTCGAAGGGCAAGGTGATGTTGAAGCCCAGGCTGTGATCGCTGCCGGCGCCTTCGTGGGCGGCGGCCATGATGCCGCCTCCGGCGCCGGTGATCACCATCAGGTCGGAACGTGCCAGCGTTGCGCCGAGCTCCCGGGCCAGCGCATACATGGGGTGCTCCAACGGCGTTCGTGCCGAGCCGAACACGGTAACTTTGCGTCGCCCCTTGTAATGCTCGAGGGTGCGGAACGAATGGTCGAGTTCACGCAGGGCCTGCAGGGTGATCTTGGCGTTCCAGCGGTTGCGGTCGTCGTGGGCCATGCGCAGCACGGTCAGCAGCATGTCGCGGTACAGCGGCAGGTTGGGGCTGTTCGGGGCAACCAGTTGCAGTTGCTCGTCGATCTTGCTCAGGTCGATGCCGTGGTCCCTGAAATGATTGAACAGCAGCTCGTTCGATTGGTAAGGCATTCAACGTCTCCTTCTGCAGCAAAACCTCTGACCGGGTCGATGGCAGGTCCCGGCCGCGACACTGCGTGTGTCGCTGGCTGCTGTGGCTCGAGTGTGCCCCCCGAGCGTTGCAGTAGGCCTTCAAGGCCATTGTTGCAGTGGCAGTTCCATCGCGTTGTCGTTGTTATGGGTACTCGTTATCAATCTAGACGCTGGGGCGCACTCGTGCCGCCACAGGCGTGCAATACCGCCTGTCAGACTGGATCCGATGATGGCAGCGCTTTGGTTAACTGGAGGCGGAAGAGTGATGCAGCGAGGTGGCGGTATGCACCGGCTGGTGATCGAGGTGGACGGGCAACTGTTGCAGTTGCTCGAGCGCGAGGCGAAGGTGCATCACCTGAGCCTGGAGGGGGAGTGCTTGCGTCGGCTGCAGGGGGGCGAGGGGCACTCGCCTTACCTGCTGGCCCTGTTGGCCGAGTTGCGCGCCGATGATGAGCAGCGGCGCGCCAGAGACAGCGATCAGCTGGCCTGAATCACTTTTTCTTGTTGCCAGCCGCGCAGCTGGCAGCGTCGAACGCCTGGTCCATGACCGGTTGGTTGGTCTTGTACACGGTGAAGCGGTAGACCATCACCGCGCCCTTGGACATCAGCTGACGGTAACCATTGTTACGGCAAACGCTGTCACCCAGCTGGCTGCGCACCTGCGCGGGGTTGGCCTGCATGCCTTGCGCATGCTCCTGGCGCACGCTCAGGTGATTGACCAGCGCCTTGCCTTCGACGGTATAGCCTTGGTCGAGGATGTCTTCGTTGATGGCCCGGGGGGTACCGACGCTGCTTTCCTTGGCGACCTTCTGCAGCATCTGGGTCAGCTCGTATTCCTGCTTGGAGGCAGCCTGGGCGGCCAGGGGCAGGGCGAGCAACAGGCTCAGGGTCGGGACGATAAGACGCAGCATGAATCTCTCCTGGTTCGATGACTGGCGCTTTGACCTGCGCCGGCGGGCGGCGTTCCATGAAACTGCTGGGGTTCCCCGGCCGCCTGAGCCGTTGATTATAAAGGAGCGGCCGTAAGGGCTGCACGGCAAATGACGTACGCTCTGGTAGACTCGCATTTTGTTTTTACCGAGTCGTCGTCGTGCCCCTTCCATCTTCCTGCCAAGGCCTGCAGCCATGAGCCACGCGGTAGCGCGGCTGCGCGCCGAGCGCCTGGCGCGCAGCATCAAACCCTTTGTCGCCCGCGGCTCGCGAGCCGAGCGCTGCCCGGATTGCCGGGTGATCGCCACGCACTGCCTGTGCGCGTGGAAACCGCGGGTGCCGGCAGACGCCGGTATGTGCCTGCTGATGCATGACACCGAGCCACTGAAGCCGACCAATACGGGGTGGCTGATTGCCGACGTGATCGAGGATACGTCCGCCTTCGGCTGGCTGCGTACCTCGGTGGACGAGGGTTTGCTGGCGCTGCTGGACGATCCGCGCTGGCAGCCTTACATCGTCTTCCCCGGCGAGTTCGTCAAAGAGGACCGTGTGGTCAGCGAGGTGGTGCGTGAACCGGGCAAGCGCCCGCTGTTCATCCTGCTCGACGCCACCTGGACCGAGGCGCGCAAGATGTTTCGCAAGAGCCCCTATCTCGACCGTTTCCCGGTGTTGAGCCTGCAGGCCGAGCAGATGTCGCGCTACCGCCTGCGCCGCTCCAAGCGTGACGACCACTTCTGTACCGCCGAAGTCGCCGCCATGTGTCTGGAATTGGCCGGCGACAGCCAGGCCTCGCAGGCCCTGGATGCCTACCTGGATGTGTTCAGCCTGCACTACCTCAGCGGCAAGCGGCGCCTGGCGCTGGATGAGCAGGACGAGGTCCACCAGCGTTTGCATACCTTCCTATAGTCCAAGGGGCAGGCACGGCGGATTGGTACATACTGTCGGGGCTGGCAGCCAGGGTAGGCGGGGACGACCGGGCAATTGGCTTGACCACCCGGGGCGTGCTCGGCATCCTTGGCGCCGCTTCGGGCACGACGAAGCTGCTGTTACCCCGGACTTCGCCGTGCCATCCCGGCCGGCGGCCCTGCCGTTCGCGCCATGAGTTGCCCGCCAGGCGTCTCCCGTACCCCCTGCGCCTGGTACAGAACAGGATCCCTAGATCGATGGCCACATACGAAATCCTGATTGCCGATGACCACCCGCTGTTTCGCAGCGCACTGCGCCAGGCCGTTACCCTCGGCCTGGGCCCGGATGTGCGCTTGGTCGAGGTGGCGAGCATCGCCGAACTGGAAACCAGCCTGACTGAAAAAGCCGACTGGGACCTGGTCCTGCTGGACCTGAACATGCCCGGTGCCTATGGTTTCTCCGGGCTGGTGCTGCTGCGTGGCCAATACCCGCAGATCCCGGTGGTGATGGTTTCGGCGCAGGAAGAGGCGGCGGTCGTGGTAAAGTCCCGCGAATTCGGCGCCAGCGGTTTCATCCCCAAATCCAGCGAGCTGAGCAAGATCCAGGAAGCCGTGCGCAATGTGCTCGACGGTGATGTCTGGTGGCCGCCGCAGGCGTTCGAGAAGGTCGATGTGTCTGCCGAGGCCAAGGCCGCCAGCGAAGGGCTGGCCAGCCTCACCCCGCAGCAGTTCCGCGTGCTGACCATGGTCTGCGAAGGGTTGCTGAACAAGCAGATCGCCTATGAACTGAGTGTCTCGGAAGCGACCATCAAGGCCCACGTCACGGCGATCTTCCGCAAGCTCGGCGTGCGCACCCGGACCCAGGCCGCGCTATTGTTGCAACAACTTGAATCGGTTTCGGCCAGCTAAATCCCTGCGCCTTCACGCTTTTTTGACTGCGGTTGAACTAGCCTGCTGGCCTTTTTCGGTGAAGTGACTGACACACATGTCGCCATTCAAGGGCCAGACCGGCCTCAAACGTATCTTCAATGCCGCTGGCTACTCGCTGGACGGCCTGCGCGCCGCGTTCAAGGGTGAGGCCGCGTTTCGCCAGCTGGTGCTGGTCAACGTGCTGTTGATCCCCACGGCCTTCTGGCTGCCGGTGAGCCGCGCCGAACGGGCGATCCTCATCGCCGTGTGCCTGCTGGGGCTGATCGTCGAGCTGCTCAATTCGGCGGTGGAGGCGGCGATCGATCGCATTTCCCTCGATCGTCACCCACTGTCGAAGAACGCCAAGGACATGGGCAGTGCCGCGCAACTGGTGGCCATGAGCATGGTTGCGTTGGTCTGGGGCGTGATCCTGCTCGGCTGACGTTCAGGCGATCGGCGGCAGCACGATCTCGTCGCTGCGCTGCACCCCTGCGGTGAAACTGCGGCACAGCTCGAGGAACTCGCGCATGGCCGAGGTCTGGTACTTCTGCTTGTGCCAGATGAAATAGAACTGCCGCGACAGATCCAGCGCCGGCGTCTCCACCGGTACCAGGCTGCCGCGGCGGAAGGCGTCGCGCAGCGCCAGGCGCGAGATACAGCCGATACCGAGGCCCGACTCCACCGCCCGCTTGATTGCTTCGGTATGTTCCAGTTCCAGGCGGATGTTCAGGTTGGCGCGATGATGACGCATGGCCTGGTCGAAGGTCAGGCGCGTGCCCGATCCTTGTTCGCGCAGGATCCAGGCTTCATGGGAGAGCTGCTCGATATCGGCATGGCCGGCCTTGGCCAGCGGATGCTGCGGCGCGCAGAACACCACCAGCTCATCCTCCACCCAGGGCTGTACCTCCAGATCGGGGTGGTTGCAGTCGCCTTCGATTAGACCCAGGTCAATTTCGTAATGGGCAACCTGTTGCACGATATGCGCAGTGTTCTGTACGTGCAGCTTGACCTGGCTTTCCGGGTGCACCTGCATGAAGCTGCCGATCAGCAAGGTGGCCAGGTAGTTGCCGATGGTCAGGGTGGCGCCGACCGCCAGCGAGCCGAATCCCGACTTGCCGTTGAGCAGGTCCTCGATTTCCTTGGCCTGGTCGAGCAGGGCCACGGCCTGGGGCAACAGTTGATGGCCCAGGGCGTTGAGGCTCAGGCGTTTACCGGCACGGTCGAACAGCTGGCAGCTGGACTGGCGCTCCAGTTCGGTGATCGAGGTGCTCGCTGCCGATTGCGACAAGGCCAGTACGCCCGCGGCCCTGGACACACTCTGGTGCTGGGCGACGGCGACAAAGACCTGGAGCTGACGAAGTGTGAATCGCATATCTATATAACCGATAACACATATCTTGATAATTCAGTTAACAGATATTGTCGCTGCCCCTAAACTATCGCGCAACTGCGCGTCTTGCGCGCGCCGCGTTTTCCTTCAGGAGCCCCATCGATGAGCAACATGAACCACGAACGTGTCCTCAGTGTGCACCACTGGAACGACACTCTGTTCAGCTTCAAGTGCACCCGTGATCCGGGCCTGCGCTTCGAGAACGGTCAGTTCGTGATGATCGGCCTGCAGCAGGACAGCGGCCGTCCGCTCATGCGCGCCTACTCCATCGCCTCGCCGAACTGGGAAGAGCACCTGGAGTTCTTCAGCATCAAGGTGCCGGATGGCCCGCTGACCTCCCAGCTGCAGCACCTGAAGGAAGGCGACGAGATCATCATCAGCAAGAAGCCCACCGGCACCCTGGTGCTGGACGACCTGAACCCGGGCAAGCACCTGTACCTGCTGAGCACCGGTACCGGCCTTGCGCCGTTCATGAGCGTCATCCAGGACCCGGAGACCTACGAGCGCTTCGAGAAAGTGATCCTGGTACACGGCGTTCGCTACGTGAACGAAGTGGCTTACCGCGAGTTCATCACCGAGCACCTGCCGCAGAACGAGTTCTTCGGTGAGTCGGTGCGCGACAAGCTGATCTACTACCCGACCGTGACCCGCGAGCCTTTCGAAAACCAGGGCCGCCTGACCGACCTGATGCGCAGCGGCAAGCTGTTCAGCGATATCGGCCTGCCGCCGATCAATCCGCAGGACGACCGTGCGATGATCTGCGGCAGCCCGAGCATGCTCGACGAGACCAGCGAAGTGCTGGACAGCTTTGGCCTGAAGATCTCTGCGCGCATGCGTGAGCCGGGCGATTACCTGATCGAGCGAGCGTTCGTCGAGAAGTAAGGCCAGCGGCATGAATGAAAAAACGCAGGCTTGGCCTGCGTTTTTTTATGCCTGGCATTGCGTCTTATCGACGCGACATCACTCCGGCGCCACCTCCAGCACCCGGATCACATCCGGTTGCGGATAATGCCAGCGCACCTGCACATCCCAGAACTTCACCCCATATACCCGCTCGGGCGGTGGCACCTGGTAGGCAGGGCGTGGGTCCTGCGCCAGGCACTGTTCGATCAGCTCGACCAGCGGTTCGCCCAGGCGCAGTGCGTGGGTGTGGGCCTGAGGCAGTGCGCCCTCGCTCCATTGCACACTGATCGGCTCCGGTGCATCACTGGCCATCAGGTTCGATGCCTCGGCGACGCTGTCCGCATATGGCACATAAGGCTTGATATCCAGCACCGGGGTGCCGTCTAGCAGATCGATCCCCGACAGCAGCAGGCGCCCCGGTTCGACGCCTTCCAGGCGTACCACCGACTGGCCGATGCCGTTGGGCCGATGGGTGGCTCGGGTGGCGAACACCCCCATGCTCTTGTTGCCGCCCAGGCGCGGTGGGCGCACCTTCAGCCGTGGCTTGTCCTCCAGTGCCTGGTGGAACAGGAACAGCAACCACACATGGCTGACCTGTTCCAGGCCTTCGACGGCATCGCCCTGGTCAAAGGGCGGCAGCAGCTCCAGCACGCCGCGGGCGGCCGGCGCCAGCTGGGGCTGGCGCGGGATGGCGAACTTCTCTTTGAAGCAGGAGCGAACGATGCCGACCGGCGAGACGGTATGCTGCATCTTGGCTCAGCCGCGCACGCGAAGGGTCAGGCCCTTGAGGAAGTTGCGCAGCAACTGGTCGCCGCAGGGGCGGTAGTTGTCGTGGCCAACCTTGCGGAACAGCGCGCTCAGCTCTGGTTTGGACACCGGGAAGTCGACGGACTTGAGCACCGCGTGCAGGTCGTCCTCCTTCAGCTCGAAGGCCACCCGCAGCTTCTTGAGCACGGTGTTGTTGGTCACCGGCACTTCGATCGGCTGAGGCGGGCGGCTGTCGTCGCGGCCGCGACGGTGAATCACCAGGCCGTCGAGGAAATGCGCCATGACCTTCTCCGGGCAGCGTACGAAGCCGGGTTCCTCTTCCTTTTTTACATAGGTGGCGATGGCCTCGACGGAAACCTCGAGGCCCGAGAGCTTGATGATCTCGGCCATTTTCTGGTCGTTGGCCTTGAGCATGTAGCGCAGGCTGCGCAGTACATCGTTGTGGTTCATTGCAGCGAATCCTGTTCTGTTGCCGCGTCAGTCATTGCGCGGCGGTAATGCTAGAAGCGTTCTGTAGCGGCCACGTAGCGCCACTGGCCCAGCGGTAGCTTGCCCATCGACACCCCGCCAAGGCGAATACGGCGCATCGCCAGCACCTTGAGGCCGGCGGTTTCGCAAAGCTGTTCGATCAAGCCCGGTTGCGGGTTCTTCAGCACGATGCGCAGGTTTTGCTCGTTCTGCCAGCTGGCCTTGGCCTTCGGCAGTTCGACACCCTTGCGCTCCACGCCACGGGCCAGGCGCTCGAGAGCGCCGGGTTTGGCTTCACCACTGACCTGGACGATGTATTCCTGCTCCATGCGGCGCAGGTCGGCCTCGAGCTTGCGGGTTACCCGCCAGTCCTGGGTGAACAGCTGCAGGCCAGTGGCGCCGGGCAGCAGCGGGACGATGCAGGCCTGGCGGGCGAAATGCCCATGCAACGGGCGCACGCCCTCGCGGTGCGCTTCGCTGAGGCTGGCCATGCTGATACTGGCCAGGGCGCTTGCGCTGTTTTGGCCGGCCTGCTGGTTGAGCAGCAGGGTGACCGGTTCGAGTGAGTCGGCACGAGCGCCCGGGAGCAGCTTGACCTGCTGTTCGGCGACTTTGAACTGGGGTTGTTCGACCACCACGCCATCGACCGTGACCCAGCCACCCTCGATGTACAGTTCGGCCTCGCGGCGGGAGCAGCCAAGCTGTTCGATGAGGCGTTTGGAGAGACGAATGGGTTCGGACATGGACACTGGCATCACGCGGAAGGGAAAGCCTTCATTGTACCTGCCTGGGCGAGGTAGCGGCTGCAAATCGATGTCATTTGCGCCATTTCGGAGCGGGGTAGTGGTTTCCTGAGCTTGCGTACTAGGACGTTGTACGAACAAGCCTCATATGTAGTAGGGGATAGGGCTGCCCTAGGCCGTCGATTTCCGAGCGGCCATAGATCTCGAAGCCTTCATGCAGGTAGAAACCCAGGGCTTGCGGGTTCTGTTCGTTGACGTCCAGGCGCTCGGCGTTCAATTCGTGCACCGCGTGGCGCAGCAGGCGCCGCCCGATGCCCTGGCCACGGTGTTCGGGCGCGACGAAGAGCATGTCCACCCGGCCGTTGGCCACTCCGGCAAAACCGAGGATGTGCCGCTTGCTGTCCTTGCAGCAGACCAGCATCACGGCATCCAGGTACTTGCGCAGCACGTGCTCGCGCAGCAGCAGGATGTAGCCCTCGGGCAGGAAGTCGTGGGTGGCCCGCACCGACGCCTCCCACACCCGGACCAGCTCGGGATAATCGCTCAGATGAGGTGTGTGCAGCGTGACGGTGGGCGACATCCTGTGATCCTCGGGGCCATTGAGGAAAACATAGATGCAAAAAAATACCCCGCCAGCTGGCGGGGTATTTTCAGGCGGGTTTCGCTCAGATGGGCTCGGCCCACATGTCGTACTCGTCGGCGTCGACGATGCGGCAGCGGACCTTGTCGCCCGGCTTGAAGCCGTGGTCGCCGTCGATGAACACGCTGCCGTCGATCTCCGGCGCGTCGAAGAAGCTGCGGCCCACCGAGCCCTGCTCTTCGACTTCGTCGATCAGCACTTCGATTTCCTTGCCGATACGCAGTTGCAGGCGCGCGGTGCTGATGGCCTGCTGGTGGGCCATGAAGCGGTCCCAGCGGTCCTGCTTGACGTCGTCCGGCACCTCTTCCAGGCCCAGGTCGTTGGCCGGGGCGCCTTCGACCGGCGAGTACTGGAAGCAGCCGACGCGGTCGAGCTGGGCTTCGGTCAGCCAGTCGAGCAGGTACTGGAAGTCTTCCTCGGTTTCACCGGGGAAACCGACGATGAAGGTCGAGCGGATCACCAGCTCAGGGCACTGTTCACGCCAGTTCTTGATGCGCGCCAGGGTGCGGTCTTCGAAGGCCGGGCGCTTCATCGACTTGAGCACCTTGGGGCTGGCGTGCTGGAACGGGATGTCCAGGTACGGCAGGATCTTGCCGGCGGCCATCAGCGGAATCACGTCGTCGACGTTCGGGTACGGGTAGACATAGTGCAGACGCACCCAGGCACCCAGGCTGCTCAGCGCCTCGCACAGCTCGAGCATGCGGGTCTTGACCGGGCGGCCGTTCCAGAAGTCGGTCTTGTACTTGACGTCCACGCCGTAGGCGCTGGTGTCCTGGGAGATCACCAGGATCTCCTTGACGCCGGCCTTGACCAGGCGCTCGGCTTCGCTCAGGACTTCGCCGACCGGGCGGCTGACCAGCTTGCCGCGCATCGACGGGATGATGCAGAAGCTGCAGCTGTGGTTGCAGCCTTCGGAAATCTTCAGGTAGGCGTAGTGACGCGGGGTCAGCTTGACGCCCTGGGGCGGCACTAGGTCGATCAGCGGGTTGTGGTCCTGACGCGGTGGCACCACTTCGTGCACGGCATTGACCACCTGCTCGTACTGCTGCGGGCCGGTGACCGACAGCACGCTGGGGTGCACGTCACGGATGCTGCCTTCCTCGACACCCATGCAGCCGGTGACGATGACCTTGCCGTTTTCCTTGATGGCTTCGCCGATCACTTCCAGCGACTCGGCCTTGGCGCTGTCGATGAAGCCGCAGGTGTTGACCACCACCACGTCGGCATCCTCGTAGGTAGGCACGACTTCATAGCCTTCCATGCGCAGCTGGGTCAGGATGCGCTCGGAATCGACCAGAGCCTTGGGGCAACCCAGGGAGACGAAGCCGACCTTTGGGGTGGCGGGAGTGGTGGACATGGCTAACCTCGGTATTGAATACAGGTCGCCCGGCCGGTAACGGGGGCGATCCTGGCGGGCGCTTTCGGCGCCTCTGATCAAAAAGTGCGCAATTCTAGCGAGCACAAGGTCGCTTTACCAGCAGAAATACGACGAACGCTGCGCTATGCTTCGCGCCGTTGCGCCGGGGTATCCGGGAGGGCCCGGCGCGGGTAGGCATTCAACCGGTCTAACAGGCCGTCTGCGGGAGTGGTCGATGGTTCAGGCAAGCAGTCATGCCGAAGGCGGGCACGCGGGGAAGCAGGGGGCGGCACGGCCGCTGGGCCTGCTCGTGGCGGCCGTTGGGGTGGTCTATGGCGATATCGGCACCAGCCCGCTGTACACCCTCAAAGAGGTCTTTACCGGCGGTTATGGCGTACAGGTCAACCATGACGGGGTGCTGGGCATCCTGTCGTTGATCCTCTGGTCGCTGCTGTGGGTGGTTTCGTTCAAGTACGTGATGTTCATCCTGCGTGCCGACAATCAGGGCGAGGGCGGCACCATGGCCCTGACCGCGCTGGCGCGGCGGGCCACGGCGCAGTATCCGCGGCTGCGCATGCTGATGGTTGGCTGCGGCCTGATCGGCGCCTCGCTGTTCTACGGTGACAGCATGATCACCCCGGCGGTGTCGGTGCTGTCGGCGGTGGAGGGCATGGGCCTGGCGTTCGAGGGTATCGACCACTGGGTGGTGCCGATTGCGCTGGTGGTGCTGGTGGCGCTGTTCCTGGTACAGAAGCACGGCACGGAAAAGATCGGCAAGGCCTTCGGCCCGATCATGGTCGCCTGGTTCCTGGTGCTGGCGGCGCTGGGCGTGCATGGGATCTCGCAGAGCCCGGAGGTGCTGAAGGCGTTCAACCCGGGTTGGGCCTTGAATTTCTTCATCGTCCACCCCGGCATGGGCGTGGCCATTCTTGGTGCGGTGGTGCTGGCGCTGACCGGTGCCGAGGCCCTCTACGCCGATATGGGCCACTTCGGCCGCAAACCCATTGCCCGTGCCTGGTTCGCCCTGGTGCTGCCGGCGTTGGTGCTCAACTACTTCGGCCAGGGCGCCATGCTGTTGCAGAACCCCGAGGCGGCACGCAACCCGTTCTACCTGCTGGCGCCGTCCTGGGCGTTGCTGCCGCTGGTGGGCCTGGCCACGATGGCCACGGTGATCGCCTCCCAGGCGGTGATCTCGGGGGCCTTCTCGCTGACTCGCCAGGCCATCCAGCTGGGCTATGTGCCGCGGATGCAAATCCAGCACACCTCCAGCGACGAGCAGGGGCAGATCTATATCGGCGCGGTGAACTGGGCGTTGATGGTCGGCGTGGTGCTGCTGGTGATCGGCTTCGAGTCCTCCGGCGCCCTGGCGGCGGCCTACGGCGTGGCAGTGACCGGCACCATGCTGATGACCACCATCCTGGTCTCGGCGGTCATGCTGCTGCTGTGGAAGTGGCCGCCGGTGTTGGCGGTACCGCTGCTGCTGGGCTTCCTGTTCGTCGACGGGCTGTTCTTCGCCGCCAACGTGCCGAAGATCGTGCAGGGCGGCGCTTTCCCCGTACTGGCGGGTATCGTGCTGTTCGTGTTGATGAGTACCTGGAAGCGCGGCAAGCAGATTCTGGTCGAGCGCATCGATGAAGGCGCGTTGCCGTTGCCGCTGTTCATCAGCAGCATCCGCGTGCAGCCGCCGCATCGGGTCGAGGGCACCGCGGTGTTCCTGACCGCGCGCTCCGATGCCGTTCCCCACGCGCTGCTGCACAACATGCTGCATAACCAGGTGCTGCACAGCCAGGTGGTGCTGCTGACGGTGGTCAGCGAGGACCGGCCGCGAGTGCCGGAGCATGAGCGTTTCGAAGTGGAAGCCTATGGTGACGGGTTCTTCCGGGTGCTGCTGCACTTTGGCTTCATGGACGAGCCGGACGTCCCGGCGGCGCTGAAGTTGTGCCACTTGGACGAGCTGGACTTCAGCCCGATGCGCACCACCTACTTCCTCAGCCGGGAGACGGTGATCGCCTCGCGCCTGGAGGGGATGTCGCGTTGGCGCGGGAACCTGTTCGCGTTCCTGCTGAAGAATGCCAACGGCAATCTGCGGTTTTTCAACCTGCCGCTCAATCGGGTGATCGAGTTGGGGACGCAGGTCGAAATCTGAGGGCTAAAGCATCGCGGGGCAAGCCCGCTCCCACAAGGCTTGTGTGACCTTGTGGGAGCGGGCTTGCCCCGCGATGGGCCGTGAAGCGGCCCCTTTCCTTATCATTTCTCAGCGACGTTGGCCTTTCCCTGGCGGGTCTCGATCTCACCGATCAGACGCTTGGCCAGAGCCGGGTAGTTTTCGTCGAAGTGGTGGCCGCCAGGCAGTTTCATGCGCTCACCCACGGCGGTCTTGTCGGTGCAGCCGCTCTCGTCAGTCTCTTCCACGCCATAGATGCACACCACCTTCGCCGCCGGCAACCTGGCCATCTCCGGCCCGGTTGGGGCTTCCTGGCCCTCCTTGCCGAGCCAGCCCTCCACCTCGATCTCGAAACTGCCACTGCGGGCGAACGCCAGCAGGATCACCGCATCGATGCGCTTCTGGTCGTCTGCGGACAGGCGGTTATAGATCGCCGGCAGCACGTCGGCGCCGAACGAGTAGCCGGTCAGCACGAAGCGCTTGGTGCCCCATTTCTGGCGGTAGTGCTGCATCAGCTCGGAGAGATCGGCGGCGCTCTGCTCCGGGGTCTTGTGCTGCCAGTAATAGCGCAGGGTGTCGATGCCGACCACCGGGTAGCCAAGCTTGGCCATCTCGCCGGCTACATCGCGGTCCAGGTCGCGCCAGCCGCCGTCGCCGGAAAGGAACAGGGTGACGGTGTCGGTGGTCTGCCCGGCCGGGACTTCCACCACCGGGATGGCCAGGGCGTTACCATCGTGACCGACCAGGGCCTGGGTCAACTGCGCCTTGAGCACCTGGGGCAGGTGGATGTCGTAGTCGGCGATGCTGGTCTCGGCGTTGGCCTGGTCGCGCACGAAGGCGGCGCTGGCGTCATCCGGGTTGTCGTTCCAGGCCACATTCCAGTGGCCATGGGCGGCGGACTTGGGTAGGGCGGCCTGGCAGCCGGGCTGCTCGACGGTGAAATCCACCGAGATGGCTCGCGCCTTGTCGTCGCCTTGCGCGGCCAGCCAGCGCCAGGCCTGGGCGGCGCCTGGGCCGATACCGGCAACCAGGGTCGGTTTGTCAGCCAGTCGGGTCAGAGCCTGGTCCATCGCGGCCTGCTGCTTGGCGCAGTCGGCCGGCGGCAGGACCACCTGCACCAGCTGGGCCTCGCCGGCCTGGCTCAGGTCGAGCAGTTGCTTGTCGGTCAGGGCCTGGTCCTGGGGCACGCCGATGGCCACCCGGGCCTTGGCATGCACGCCGGGAGTGGCGCGGGTCAGGGCGCTGCCGTCGTCGAGCGTGAGGTGCTCCAGGCGTGCCTCGGGGGCCGGGCGGGTCCACAGCCAGAAGGCCGCGCCACCGGCCAGCACGGCGAGCAACAGGGGAATCAGTACGTACAGCCAATAGCGTCGGATCATCAACGTTTCACCAATCCAGTCAGGCCGCCAGCGATCAGGGCGGCGGTGTCAGCCAGTGCCACCAGCGGGTCAAGCCCGGCTGGCACGGCCATGTAGCGGGGTTCCCAGTCCGGCTGGAACTTGTCCTTGAAGCGCCGCAGGCCCTGGAAGTTGTAGAGCTGTTCGCCGCGCTGGAACACCATCGAGCCCAGGCGCTGGGTCAAGGGGGCGCCACGCCGCGGCTGCAAGCCGGAAAGGGGGACCATTCCCAGGCTGAAGCGGCCGTAGTCGTGGCTTTTGTAGTGCAGGATCAGACCGACCATCATGAACTCCATGGTCAGCTTCGGTGCTTCTGGATGCGCGCGCATCAGGTCGAGGCTGGCCAGCTCGTTGCTGTGGGTCTCCAGCAGGTTGGCGAAGGCCACCGGACGGCCCTGGAAGCGGATCAGCGCGATGCGGAAATGCTGCAGGTACTCGGGGCTGAAGCGGCCGAGGGAGAAGCCTTTTTCGCGCACGTTCTTGCCGCTGAGCCAGGCGTCGGAGATCTCCTTGAGTGCCTCCAGCGGGGCGTGGCCAGGCTCATGGATTTCCAGGGCCAGGCCGTCGCGGCCGCCGCGGTTCCAGGTGTAGCGCAGGTCCTTCATCTCCTTGCCCTTGGCATCGATATCGAAGCGGCGCAGGTCGACCCGCGCTTCCTCGCCGAGCTTGATCGCGGTCAGGCCGATGTCCATGTAGAACGGCAGGTTCTCCGCACGCACCTGGTAGAACACCGGGCGGGCATGGTGCAGGTCGCACAGGTCGCGGAACTGCCAGATCATTTCGGCACGCTCCTGGGCCGGGCCGATCGGGTCGTACAGGGCTACCAGGCTGCGGCCGCGACGGGCATACATCAGGAAGGCGTTGTCGTTGGGGTGGAACAGCAGCGCCTTGTCACCGGTCAGGGCCAGGCCGCCATCGGGCTGGTCGGAGGCGAGCAGGATGCGGTTGGCGCGCTGCAGTTCATCTTCGTTGGGCAAGTGGATCACTGGCCTGGCGGTGCGCAGCAGCCAGGTCAGGGCAACGATCACCAGCAGTACGGCGCTGCCCAGCGCGGCGCGCAATCCCCGCGGCGCATCGGCATCAAGGGTGAACTGCCACCACAGTTTGTGGGTGTAGGGCACGTCCTGGTAGGCGAACAGCAGCAGCCATACCGAGGCGCCGACCACGCAGGCGCTGGCCACCAGATAGACCGGCGAGAACGGCAGCTCCAGCAGGCGGCTGGGACGGTAGAACGAGCGGCGGAACAGGGCGAGAAGGGCAGCGGTGAAGCACATCAGGCTGGCTTCTTCCCAGTCGAAGCCCTTGAGCAGCGACAGCACCGCGCCCACCAGCAGCAGCACGGTGGTCAGCAGCCAGGCGGCCGACAGGCGCCGGCGCAGGCCCTGGGCGAGCAGCAGGCAGAGCACGCCGATCAGGCTGGCGCCGAAGTGGGAGGCATCGATCAGGCGGTGTGGGATCAGGAAGCCCATGTGCTCCAGACGGCTATCGATCTCCGGGGTGGCGCCGGAGAACAGCAGCACCACGCCGGAAAGGAACACCAGGATTGCCAGCACCGGCGCGGCCAGGCCCGAGGCTGCGCGGATCGCCTGCTGGGTGACCATCAGCCGTCGGGCTTCGTTGGCCAGCAGCAGTACGCAGGCCACCAGCAACGGCATCACCACGTAGATCAGCCGGTACAGCAGCAGGGCGGCCGCCAGTGGCGCCGCGCCCAGCTGGTTGGCGAACGCGGCCAGCAGGATCGCCTCGAACACCCCGACGCCACCCGGCACATGGCTGAGCACCCCGGCGGCGAGGGCGAGCAGGTAGACCAGCACGAACGCGCCAAAGGGTGGGGCTTCGGGCAGCAGCAAATAAAGCACGGTGGCCGCGGCGGCGACATCCAGGGCGGTGATCAGCAGTTGCAACGCAGTCAGGCGTGCGCCTGGCAGGCGCAGGGTGCGGCGCCCGAACTGCACCAGCAGGTTGTCGGCCAGCGGCTGTTCAGGCAGGCGACGGCGGTACAGGCCCATGACCAGGGCTACCGCCGCGACCAGCACGGCGATGGCGATACCGCCCAACAGCGGTGCAGGCAAGCGCAGCGCCGTTGCCGCTGCCGGCAGGTCGCTCAGGGTGGCCAGTGCCGCCAGCGGCGGCAGCGCGCAGCCCAGCGAAAGGCTGGCGAACACCGTCATGCGCGCGACCTCTGCGGCCCCCAAACCTTGGCGGGCATAGAGGCGATAGCGTACCGAGCCACCCGACAGCATCGACAGGCCTATCGCGTTACCAATGGCGAAGGCGCTGAAGCCCCCGAGCACCAGGGTGCGAGGTGGCAGTTGCACGGCGGCATAGCGGCTGGCCGACCATTCGTAACCGAGCAGGATCACGAAGCCGACCAACGTGGCCAGCAGCGCGCCGAGCAGCGACTGGGTCGGTACGCTGAGCATCGCATCATGCAGGGCGTAGATATCCAGTTCGCTCAACAGATGGCGGCAGGCAATCAGGCCCATGGCGAACAGCAGCAATGTCAACGCCAAACCCAGCGGCTGACGGTACTTGCTCAGACGTTCCAGCCAGGGCAGGCGCTGCGCCGCCGCCGGCAAGGCCGTGGTCAACGGTGCCTGGGGCTCGGGAGTGGGGGCGGTCATGGAGTGCCTCGTGCGCAACGCGCGAGGTGAAGGCAAGGTACGGCCAAGTGAAAGTCCCTTTGGAAAAACGTATCCGAATATTACTCCGCGCCGGCGGCTTAATCTGTTTCAGGATAGTTAAAGATAGTTCATTCAGCCGTCTGCAAGGGCTGGAACAGGGCTTGGCGAGGAGGAATCGAAAGGGTATGGGCTGAATGCAACAAACCCCGCACTGTCTTGCGACAGGCGGGGTTTGTTCTGACGAATATGGTTGCGGGAGCCGGATTTGAACCGACGACCTTCGGGTTATGAGCCCGACGAGC
>NZ_JBMDJQ010000033.1:0-66008 GCF_057809275.1 Pseudomonas sp. FG36 | reverse complement strand
GACCGTGACCCTGTCGAACGGCGACAAAGTCGTCATTCCAGCCGGTCAGACCGAAACCGAGTACAAAGCCAAGGCCCAGGGTGACGACGTCTTCAAAGACGGCGATACCCTGACCGTCGGCATCACCGATGCCGCCGTCGATGGCAAGGCCTTCGAAAATCTGGAACTGGGTGGCAACGCCTCGGTGCAGATCACCGACACCATCAGCGAAGTCGTCGCGACCCTGACTGCCGACAAGACCACTGTGTCGGAAGGTGGCCAGATCACCTACACCGTGACCCTGACCAACGCCCAAGGCCTGTCGGTCACCGGCCACAATGGCCTGACCTTCACCCTGACTGACGGCACCAAGGTCACCATTCCCGCCGGCAGTGCCAGCGGCACCTTCACCATCACCGCACCGGATGACGTGTTCGTCGGTGGCCAGCCGAGCATCGTCAACAAGATCGAATCGGTTGCCGGTGGCGACAACTTCGAGAAGCTGACCCTCGGCGACAACTCGGTCACCACCACCGTGACTGACGAGCCAGGTACCGGCACTCCAGGCACCGACAACCAGGGAGACAAAGTCACCGTCACCATTGTCGGCAAAGGCGATGTCACCGAAGACCAGCAACCGGCCTTCACCGTCAAGGTCAGCCAGAAGCTCGACCACGACCTGACCGTGACCCTGTCGAACGGCGACAAAGTCGTCATTCCAGCCGGTCAGACCGAAGCCGAGTACAAAGCCAAAGCCCAGGGCGACGACGTCTTCAAAGACGGCGACACCCTGACTGTCGGCATCACTGATGCTGCCGTTGACGGTAAGTCCTTCGAGAATCTGGAACTGGGCGGCAACGCCTCGGTGCAGATCACCGACACCGTCAGCGAAGTGGTCGCGACCCTGACCGCCGACAAGTCCACTGTGTCCGAAGGTGGCCAGATCACCTACACCGTGACCCTGACCAATGCTCAGGGCCTGTCGGTCACCGGCCACAATGGCCTGACCTTCACCCTGACCGATGGCACCAAGG
Source organism: Pseudomonas sp. FG36 (assembly GCF_057809275.1). Classification (NCBI taxonomy): domain Bacteria; kingdom Pseudomonadati; phylum Pseudomonadota; class Gammaproteobacteria; order Pseudomonadales; family Pseudomonadaceae; genus Pseudomonas; species Pseudomonas sp. FG36. Next base: position 64,995 of record NZ_JBMDJQ010000033.1, on the reverse strand, counting down.
TCACCATCCCGGCCGGCAGCGCCAGCGGTACCTTCACCATTACCGCACCGGATGACGTGTTCGTCGGTGGTCAACCAACCATCACCAACAAGCTGGAAGGCGTCACCGGCGCCGACAACTTCGAAAAACTGACCTTGGGTCAGGACGAAGTGAAGACCTCCGTCACCGACGAGCCGGGTACCGGCACTCCGGGCACCGACAACCAGGGTGACAAGGTCACCGTCACCATCGTCGGCAACGGCGCGGTCACCGAAGACCAGCAACCAAGCTTCACCGTCAAGGTCAGCCAGAAACTCGGTCAGGATCTGACCGTAACCCTGAGCAACGGCGATAAAGTCGTGATCCCGGCGGGTCAAACCCAGGTTGAGTACAAGGCTACCGCACAAGGCGATGACGTCTTCAAGGATGGCGACACTCTCACAGTCGGCATTTCCGATGCGTCGGTCACCGGCAAGACCTTCGAGAACCTCGAGCTCGGTGGTAACGCCAGCGTTGAGATCAACGACACCGTCAGCGAAGTGGTCGCAACCCTGACCGCCGACAAGACTACCGTCAGCGAAGGCGGCCCAATCACCTACACCGTCACCCTGACCAACGCCCAGGGCCTGTCGGTCACCGGCCACAACGGCCTGACCTTCACCCTGACCGACGGCACCAAGGTCACCGTGCCAGCGGGCAGCGCCACCGGCACCATCACCATCAATGCGCCGGACGACGTATTCGTCGGCGGTCAGCCGACTATCACCAACAAACTGGAAGGCGTGACTGGCGCCGACAACTTCGAAAAACTGACCCTGGGCCAGGACGAAGTGAAAACCTCCGTCACCGACGAGCCAGGCACCGGCACTCCGGGCACCGGCAACGAAGGTGACAAAGTCTCCGTCACCATCGTCGGCAACGGCGCAGTCACCGAAGACCAGCAGCCGTCGTTCACCGTCAAGGTCAGCCAGAAACTCGGTCAGGACCTGACCGTGACCCTGAGCAACGGCGATAAAGTCGTGATCCCGGCGGGACAGACTCAGGTTGAGTACAAGGCTACAGCCCAAGGCGATGACGTCTTCAAGGATGGCGACACCCTGACCGTAGGGATTTCCGACGCCTCGGTCACCGGCAAGACCTTCGAGAACCTCGAGCTCGGCGGCAACGCCAGCGTTCAGATCAACGACACCGTCAGCGAAGTCGTAGCGACCCTGTCTGCCGACAAGACCACCGTCAGTGAAGGCGGCCAGATCACCTACACCGTCACCCTGACCAATGCCCAAGGCCTGTCGGTCACCGGCCACAATGGCCTGACCTTCACCCTGACCGATGGCACCAAGGTCACCATCCCGGCTGGCAGCGCCAGCGGCACCTTCACCATCACCGCTGCGGACGACGTGTTCGTCGGTGGCCAGCCGAGCATCGTCAACAAGATCGAAAGCGTCAGCGGCGCGGATAACTTCGAGAAGCTGACCCTCGGCGACAACTCGGTCACCACGACCGTGACAGACGAGCCGGGCACTGGCACTCCGGGCACCGACAATCAGGGCGACAAGGTCACCGTCACCATCGTCGGCAAAGGCGATGTCACCGAAGACCAGCAGCCAGCCTTCACCGTCAAGGTCAGCCAGAAGCTCGACCACGACCTGACCGTGACCCTGTCGAACGGCGACAAAGTCGTCATTCCAGCCGGTCAGACCGAAACCGAGTACAAAGCCAAGGCCCAGGGCGATGACGTATTCAAGGATGGCGATACCCTGACTGTCGGCATCACTGATGCTGCCGTTGACGGCAAGTCCTTCGAGAACCTGGAGCTGGGTGGCAACGCCTCGGTACAGATCACCGACACCATCAGTGAAGTGGTCGCGACCCTCACCGCTGACAAGACCACCGTGTCCGAGGGCGGCCAGATCACCTACACCGTGACCCTGACCAACGCCCAGGGCCTGTCGGTCACTGGCCATAACGGCCTGACCTTCACCCTGACCGATGGCACCAAGGTCACCATTCCTGCGGGCAGTGCCAGCGGCACCTTCACCATCACCGCTCCGGACGACGTGTTCGTCGGTGGCCAGCCTGCGATCGTCAACAAGATCGAAGGCGTCAGCGGCGCAGACAACTTCGAGAAGCTTACCCTCGGCGACAACACGATCACCACGACCGTGACCGACGAGCCAGGCACCGGCACTCCAGGTACCGACAACCAAGGCGACAAGGTCACCGTCACCATCGTCGGCAACGGCAATGTCACCGAAGACCAGCAGCCGTCGTTCACCGTCAAGGTCAGCCAGAAGCTGGCGCAGGACCTGACCGTGACCCTGAGCAACGGCGACAAGGTCGTGATCCCCGCCGGTCAGACCCAGACCGAGTACAAGGCTGCCGCCCAGGGCGACGATGTGTTCAAGGATGGCAGCTCGCTGACAGTCGGCATCACCGATGCCGCAGTCACCGGCAAGACCTTCGAAAACCTGGAGCTCGGTGGCAACGCCACTGTGCAGATCACCGATACCATCAGTGAAGTCGTCGCGACACTCACCGCCGACAAGACCACTGTTTCAGAAGGTGGCCAGATCACCTACACCGTGACCTTGACCAACGCCCAGGGTCTGTCGGTCACTGGTCACAATGGCCTGACCTTCACCCTGTCCGACGGTACCAAGGTCACCATCCCGGCCGGCAACGCTACCGGCACTGCCACCATCAATGCGCCGGACGATGTGTTCGTCGGCGGCCAGGCGACCATCAGCAACAAACTGGTGACCGTCAGCGGTGCCGACAACTTCGAGAAACTGACCCTCGGCCAAGGTGAGGTGCAGACCTCCGTGACCGACGAGCCGGGCACTGGAACCCCGGGTACCGACAACCAGGGCGACAAGGTGTCCGTCACCATCGTCGGCAATGGCAATGTCACCGAGGACCAGCAGCCCTCGTTCACCGTCAAGGTCAGCCAGAAGCTTGGATACGACCTGACTGTCACCCTGTCCAACGGCGACAAGGTGGTGATCCCGGCCGGTCAGACCCAGACCGAGTACAAGGCTGCCGCCCAGGGCGACGACGTGTTCAAGGACGGCAGTTCGCTGACCGTCGGCATCACCGATGCCACGGTTCCGGGCCATACCTTCGAGAACCTGGAGCTCGGTGGCAATGCCACCGTGCAGATCACCGACACCATCAGTGAAGTGGTCGCCACGCTGTCCGCTGACAAGACCACCGTGTCCGAAGGTGGCCAGGTCACCTACACCGTCACCCTGACCAACGCCCAGGGCCTGTCGGTCACTGGCCACAACGGCCTGACCTTCACCCTGACCGATGGCACCAAGGTCACCATTCCGGCCGGCAGCGCCACTGGCACCGCCACCATCAATGCACCGGACGATGTGTTCGTCGGTGGTCAGCCGACCATCAGCAACAAGATCACCGGCGTCACCGGCGCGGACAACTTCGAGAAGCTGACCCTGGGTCAGAACGAAGTGAAGACCTCCGTCACCGACGAGCCAGGTTCGGGCACTCCCGGCACCGGCAACCAAGGTGACAAGGTTTCGGTCACCATCGTCGGCAATGGCAACGTTACCGAAGACCAGCAGCCAAGCTTCACCGTCAAGGTCAGCCAGAAACTGGCGCAGGACCTGACCGTGACTCTGAGCAATGGCGCCAAGGTAATCATTCCGGCTGGCCAGACTCAGGTCGAGTACAAGGCTGCAGCCCAAGGCGACGACGTGTTCAAGGACGGTAGCTCGCTGACCGTCGGCATCACCGATGCCGTAGTCACCGGCAAGACCTTCGAGAACCTCGAGCTGGGTGGCAACGCCACCGTGCAGATCACCGACACCATCAGTGAAGTGGTCGCTACCCTGTCTGCCGACAAGACCACCGTCAGCGAAGGCGGCCAGGTCACCTACACCGTGACCCTGACCAATGCCCAGGGCCTGTCGGTCACCGGCCACAATGGCCTGACCTTCACCCTGACCGATGGCACCAAGGTCACCATCCCGGCCGGCAGCGCCACTGGCACCGCCACCATCAACGCGCCGGACGACGTATTCATCGGTGGCCAGGCCACCATCAGCAACAAGATCACTGGTGTCACCGGTGCCGACAACTTCGAGAAACTGACCCTGGGTCAGAACGAAGTGAAGACCTCCGTCACCGACGAGCCGGGCTCGGGCACTCCCGGCACCGGTAACCAGGGTGACAAGGTCTCGGTCACCATCGTCGGCAACGGCGATGTCAACGAAGCCCAGCAGCCATCGTTCACCGTCAAGGTCAGCCAGAAGCTCGACCAGGACCTGACCGTCACCCTGAGCAATGGCGCCAAGGTGGTTATCCCGGCTGGCCAGACCCAGGTCGAGTACAAGGCGCCGATCCAGGGCGACGACGTGTTCAAGGACGGCGGCCCGCTCACCGTTGGCATCAGCGATGCCAGCGTGGTCGGCAAGACGTTCGAGAACCTCGAGCTGGGCGGCAACGCCACCGTGCAGATCAACGACACCATCAGTGAAGTCGTGGCCACCTTGTCCGCCGACAAGACCACCGTGTCCGAAGGCGGACAGGTCACCTACACCGTGACCCTGACCAACGCCCAGGGCCTGTCGGTTACCGGCCACAACGGTCTGACCTTCACCCTGACCGATGGCACCAAGGTCACCATCCCGGCCGGCAGCGCCACTGGCACCGCCACCATCAATGCACCGGACGACGTGTTCGTCGGTGGTCAGCCGACCATCAGCAACAAGATCACCGGTGTCACCGGCGCGGACAACTTCGAGAAGCTGACCCTGGGTCAGAACGAAGTGAAGACCTCCGTCACCGACGAGCCTGGCTCGGGCACTCCGGGCACCGGCAACCAGGGCGACAAGGTTTCGGTCACCATCGTCAGCAATGGCAACGTCACCGAAGACCAGCAGCCGTCGTTCACCGTCAAGGTCAGCCAGAAACTGGCGCAGGACCTGACCGTGACCCTGTCCAACGGTACCAAGGTGGTGATCCCGGCCGGCCAGACCCAGGTCGAGTACAAGGCTGCCGCACAGGGCGACGACGTGTTCAAGGACGGCAGCTCGCTGACCGTCGGCATCACCGATGCCGCGGTCACCGGCAAGACCTTCGAGAACCTGGAGCTGGGCGGCAACGCCACCGTGCAGATCACCGACACCATCAGTGAGGTGGTTGCCACACTGTCCGCCGACAAGACCACCGTGTCCGAAGGCGGCCAGGTTACCTACACCGTGACCCTGACCAACGCCCAGGGCCTGTCGGTTACCGGCCATAACGGCCTGACCTTCACCCTGACCGATGGCACCAAGGTCACCATCCCGGCCGGTAGCGCCACTGGCACCGCCACCATCAACGCGCCGGACGACGTGTTCGTCGGTGGTCAGCCAACCATCAGCAACAAGATCACCGGCGTCACCGGCGCGGATAACTTCGAGAAGCTGACCCTGGGTCAGAACGAAGTGAAGACCTCCGTCACCGACGAGCCAGGTTCGGGCACTCCCGGCACCGGCAACCAAGGTGACAAGGTTTCGGTCACCATCGTCAGCAACGGCAACGTTACCGAAGACCAGCAGCCGTCGTTCACCGTCAAGGTCAGCCAGAAACTGGCGCAGGACCTGACCGTGACCCTGTCCAACGGTACCAAGGTGGTGATCCCGGCCGGCCAGACCCAGGTCGAGTACAAGGCTGCCGCGCAGGGCGACGACGTGTTCAAGGACGGCAGCTCGCTGACCGTCGGCATCACCGATGCCGCGGTCACCGGCAAGACCTTCGAGAACCTGGAGCTGGGCGGCAACGCCACCGTGCAGATCACCGACACCATCAGTGAAGTGGTCGCTACCCTGTCTGCCGACAAGACCACCGTCAGCGAAGGCGGCCAGGTCACCTACACCGTGACCCTGACCAATGCCCAAGGCTTGTCGGTAGTCGGCCACAACGGCCTGACCTTCACCCTGACCGACGGCACCAAGGTCACCATTCCGGCCGGCAGCGCCAGCGGCACCTTCACCATTACCGCCAAGGACGACCCGTACCTCGGTGGCCAGCCGAACATCGTCAACAAGATCGAGTCGGTCGCCGGTGGCGACAACTTCGAGAAACTGACCCTGGGCAGCAACACCGTCACCACCAGCGTCACCGACGAGCCGAGCGGCCAGGGCGACCTGACCACCGTCGGCATCAGCGGCGACACCTCGGTGACCGAAGGCGACACCGCCCACTACAACCTGACCCTGAGCAACCCGTCGAAGTCCGAGGTGACCATCACCCTGACCTACAGCGGCACCGCCACCGACGGCCAGGACTTCACCGGTGTGGTCACCGTGAAGATCCCGGCTGGCAGCAGCGGTACCAGCTTCGACATCAAGACCATCGACGACAAGCTGGTCGAGGGCTCGGAGAACTTCACGGTCAAGATCAGCGGCGCCACGGGCGGCGGCTTCGAGAACCTGCAGGTCGACGCGGGCAAATCCAGCGTCACCACCACCATCATCGACAACGACCATGCGCCGGTGTCGACCGGCGGCGCGGTGACTGGCAGCGAAGACACCGACTACGTGTTCAAGTGGGGCGACTTCAACGTCAGCGACGCCGATGGCAACACCGGCCTGTCGGTGACCATCAGCAAGCTGCCGGACCTGGGCAGCCTGAAGTTCTTCAACGGCACCTCGTGGGTGGATGTCTCGCTCAACCAGAACATCAGCCAGGCCGACATCGCCGCCGGCAAGCTCAAGTTCGTGCCGCTGGCCAACCAGTCGGGCGTCGACGGCTATGGCGGCAGCGGCGTGGGCAACAAGCAAGCCGACTACGCGCAGATCAAGTACAAGCCCAACGACGGCACCAACGCCGGCGGCGAAGTGACCATGAAGGTCGATATCGCCCCGGTGGCCGACAAGCCGGACCTGAACATCGGCAACAACAACGTCAACTCGATCGGCCTGCTCAAGGAAACCTGGAACAGCCTCACCGGCCTGGGTAGCAACGGCAACGGCATCACCGGCGATGCGCTGAAGAATGTCTTTGCCAACTCCGGCAATGCCAGCAAGAGCGAGACCGTCACCGGTGTCGACACGGTTGCCAGCGTGACCGCGGGCAGCGGCTCCAAGACCTCCGGCCTGATCTACCTGGAAGCCGGCAAGACCTACGCGTTCAGCGGTACCGCCGACGACAGCCTGCAGATCGTCGTGGGCGGCAAGAACGTCGCCAGCGGCACCTGGGGCTCGGGCAGCGGCGCCATCTCCGGCAGCTTCACCCCGACCACCAGCGGCTACTACACCCTGGAGATCTACAACGCCAACCAGGCCGGCCCTGGCAGCCTGGATGTCAATATCAAGGTGGGCAACGGCGCGGTCACCGACCTCAACAGCTCGAACATCCCGATGTACCCGAGCGTCAAGGACCTGACCAACGCCGGCGTGACCGTCGGCGACCTGCACGGCAGCAACAACCAGGGCTACTACGACGGCTACAAGCTCAACGAAGGCAGCGAGAACGGCGCCCCGGTCAAGCTGGTGGGCATCAGCACCAACCTCACCGACACCGACGGCTCCGAGTCCCTGAGCGTCAAGCTCAGCGGCATCCCGGCAGGCTCGGTGCTGGCCGATAATGCCGGCCATACCTTCACCGTCGGCAAGGACGCGGTGGACGTCACCGGCTGGAACCTGGGCAGCCTGACCATCAAGCCGCCGGCTTACTACCAAGGCCAGTTCGACGTGAAGGTCAGCTCGACCTCCACCGAGAGCGTCGGCGGCAGCACCGCGACCAGCGAAGGCACCATCAAGGTCACCGTCTACCCGCAGTCCTACACCACCAGCAACCTGTCCTCGGACAGCGACAACATTACCGGCACCGACGGCAACGATGTGGTGGTTGCCGACGTCACCGGCCTGCACGTGGTGCCGGGCCAGGACTACAACCTCGCCTTCATCGTCGACACCTCGGGCAGCATGGGTTCGTCCGGCGTGGATGCGGCGAAGAAATCCCTGGAATCGGTGTTCAAGACCCTGGCCGCCAGCGTCAAGGGCGACCAGTCGGGCACCGTGAACATCCTCCTGGTGGACTTCGCCACCCAGGTCAAGAGCAGCGTTTCGGTGACCCTGAACGATGCAGGCCTGCAGCAGCTGCTCAACGCCCTGAACAACCTGCGGGCAGACGGCGGCACCAACTACGAGGACGCCTTCAAGACCACCGCCAACTGGTTCCAGAACCTCAAGGATGGTGGCAATACCGGCAGCAACCAGACGTTCTTCATCACCGATGGCAAGCCGACCTACTACCAGACCAACGAGAACTCCAACCCGACCCTGGGTACCTCGGGCATCACCCTGGACACCTTCCTGGCTTCGATCAACTACAAGCCGGGCATGGCGTACAACGGCTACATCGACAGCAGCAACACCAACTACGTCAGCATCGACAACGCCGGTAACCTGCAGGTGCAGTACTACCGCAACGGTTGGAAATACGGCGTATCGGGCGAGCTGCACGCGGAAGGTAACGGCACCTACGAGCTGTCTTCGCGTGGTGGCCTGGGCTACGACACCAACAGCACCACCACGAGCAACTCGCAGGACAGCTTCAAGTTGCTCTCGGGCCTGTCCGAGGTCGAGGCCATCGGCCTCAACAATGGCGTCAACACCAACGACCTGAAACCGTACGACACCGACGGCAAGCCACAGACCAACATCGACCCGAGCAAGCTGGCCGAGGCCATCCTCGGCCATACCGAAGTCACCCAGCCGGGCAACGACACGGTCAATGGCGGCGACGGCAACGACATCATCTTCGGCGACCTGATGGTCTTCGACGGTATTGCCGGCACCGGTGTCGAGGCGATCCGCGGCTATGTCGCCGACAAGCTGGGCGTAGACGCGGGCAGCGTGGACGCACGGGCGATGCACAAGTACATCACCGAGCACTACACCGAGTTCGACGTCTCACGCAGCAACGATGGCGCCGACACCCTGCTGGGCGGCAACGGCAACGACATCATCTTCGGCCAGGGTGGCAACGACTACATCGACGGCGGCAAGGGCAACGACATCCTGCTCGGCGGCACCGGCAACGACACCCTGCTCGGCGGTGAAGGCAACGACATCCTGTTTGGCGGTGCCGGCAATGACACCCTCATCGGCGGCAAGGGCGATGACATCATGACCGGTGGCAGCGGTGCCGACACCTTCGTGTGGAAGGCCGGCGACCTGGGCAACGACGTGATCAAGGACTTCAAGGCAAGCGAAGGCGACCGCCTCGACCTCAGAGACCTGCTCCAGGGCGAGAAGGCCAGCACCATCGACAACTTCCTGAAGATCACCACGGTCAATGGCGAGTCGACCCTGCAAGTCAGTACCGAAGGCAAGCTCAACGCCGCCGGCGGCCTGGCCAACGCCGATGTGAGCATCAAGCTCGAAGGTGTCAACTGGTCCAACACCACGATCAACTCGTTGATCAGCGGTGGCGACCCGACCATCAAGATCGACAACTCCAACAGCTGATCCCCACCCCCGCGGCAGCCGGCAACGGCCGCCGCGTCGGGGCGGGCTTTCCCCGCCAACGCTTCACGCGCATACTCGTGCACCGGGCCTACACGCCCGGTGAACTTTGCCTATGCTGCTGACTACCAACAAGGAATCATCGTGACGAGGGACGCCGCCATGTTCTACGTGCAACGCGACGCTGACGGCCGTTTGCTGCGAGTGGAAGCCGCCGGGTTTGATGGATTTACGGACATGGTCCCCGCCGACAGTGCCGAGATCCAGGAATGGTTCGCCGACGATGTCGTCGAGAACAGCCTCAAGCAGCTCAAGCAGAGCGATCTGGACATGATCCGGGTGCTGGAGGACCTGATCGAGGTGCTGACTGCCAAAGGCGTGTTCAGCATCACCGACCTGCCGCCCGGCGCCCAGGCCAAGTTGCTCAACCGCTCCACCGCGCGCAAGGCGCTGGGTAGCCTGAACAACCTGATCGAGGAAGATGAGGAAGGCGGGCTGATTTGATCATGCTGGCGGCGCATCGCGGTGCGAATTGCCCCGCGATAACGCCGAGCCTGCTCAACGCCAGGGTGCCGGGCCACCCACCAGTTGCCCCTGGATGCCCTGCACGCCCATCTCCCGCAGCACCTTCAACTCCCCTTCGGTCTCCACCCGCTCGGCGATCAGCGGCAGGTCGATGCTGTGCGCAGCCCGCTGGATGGCCTCGATGAACAGGCGCTTGTGCCGTTCCTGGTCGATGTTGCGGATGTAGCCACCGTCGATCTTCAGGTAGGCCAGCCCCAAGTGGGCCAGGTTGCCGATCATGCTGAAGCGCCCGCCGAAGCGTTGCAGCGCCAGGCTAAAGCCCAAAGCGCGCAGGCGCCGGGTGAGCTGCTCCAGCACCGTCTGCTCGGGCAGTTGCTCCTCGCCGATCTCGAAGGTCAGCCGCTGCCCCAACGCGCCGTGCTGCCCCAACAGTTCATAGACCCGCTGCAACGCCTTGGGGTCGGCCAGGGTGGCGGCCGACAGGTTCAGCGCCAGCGCTTCACCATGCCCTTGCAGATGCTTGAGCACCTTCTCCAGCACCAGCAGGTCCAGCCGCGCCATCCAGCCGAAGCGCTCCAGCCAGGGCAGGAAGCGGCCGGCCGCCAGGGCTTCGCCCTCTTCGTCGTGCAGGCGCGAGATGACCTTGTAGTGCAGCACCCGCTCTGGCGCCTTGGCGTCCACGACCGGTTGGAAGAACAGCTCGAACTGCCCTTTGCCCAGCGCCTGGTCCAGGCGCGTGTGCCAGGCGTGGTGGCTGTCGGCGGCCTGGCCCGCGGCGCCCTGCTCCAGGCATACCCAGCCCGGCGTGGGCTGGCTCTCGGCGCGGGCCAGGGCCTCGTCGGCGAGCTTGAGCAACGCTTGCGGCGCATCGCCGGGGCTGTAGGGGGCAAGGCCGATGCAGGCCACCGGGTCGACATCGCTGGCACCGGTCTCGTGCAGGCTCTGCAAGGTGGCTTCCAGGGCCTGGGCCAGCTGGATCGCCTCGTCATGGACCATGCCCGGCGCCAACACCGCGAACTCGCCGCCACGGCTGCGGGTGATCAGGTCGTTGGTCTCCGGATAGTTCGCACAGGTGCGGCGCAGCTGCTCACCCACTGCCTGCAGCAACTGGTCGGTACGCTGACCACCCAGGCGGGCATTGAGCCCGGCCAGGTCCTGGACCCGCAGCAACAGCAGGTAGCCGGTACGGGCCTCCTCCAGGTTGCTGACCCGGGCATTGAGCTGCATTTCGAAGTAACGACGGTTGGCAAGGCCGGTGAGGCTGTCCTGGTAGGACTCCGCACGCAGCTTCTCGCTGCGCTCGGCCTGCTCGGTGAACAGTGCCTTGAGCTTCTCGACCATCTGGTTCATCGCCTGCACCACACGGCGCAGCTCGGGGGTGCGCGGCAGCTCGGGCAGGCTGAGGAATTCACGACGGGCGATGGCGTGGGACTGCGCCACCATGTAGTCGAGCGGGCGCAACTGACGGCGCAGCAGCAGGGCCCCGAGCACCGCGCTCACCGCGCCGCACAGCAGCAGCCAGCCAAGGCTGCCCAGGGCGCTCTGCCAGAGTTTGCCCAGGGCGAACATCGGGTGGCTGATCACCTCGACCCGCGCCGCCTGCTGCCAGCCACGGCTGACGAGGGCATCGCCACCGGCCGGCTCCAGGCCGATGAGCTGGATGAACCAGCCCGGCACGCCGCCAGCGTCGGGCTCTGCGTGGCGCTCGACCAGCACGGCGTTGGAGTCCAGGTCGATGACCTTGATACTCGAGTAGTAGCCGCTGTCGAAAATCGAGCTGACCATCAGCTCCACCATCGCCGGATCGTCGATGTTCGGCGTCAGCGACAACGCCAGCGCGGTCGCGGCGTCCTGGGCATGGGAGCGCAGCTGGTTGACGTACTGGCTGCGCGAGCTCTCCAGGCTGACCATGAAGCTGCCACTGAAGGCGATCACCAGGAACAGGCAAATGGCTAGCAGCAATTGTTTGAACAGTGACATCTGTGCTCCTTCAGTAAACCGGTTCGGCCGGGAACCCTTCGGCCTGCATTTTCTTCAGCAGATCCTGCCAACGCGACAGGCGCTTGGTGTCGCCGACCTTCTTGTTGCCGCCCGCGCCGGTCAACCACAGGCCTTCACCGTTGAAGGCATACACCGGCAGCAGGTCGGTACGCTGGCTGGCCGGCTTGATCGCGTCCATCAGGCTGTCCAGCACCAGCGGCTGGGCCTGTGGGCTTGAATAATAGGTCAGGACCATGTGCGCACGGTTCTGGCGCAAGGCCTTGACGTAGGTGATGCGCAGCTTTTCGGCGGGGATGCCCATGCGCCGCAGGCTGAAGTACTTGGCGATGGCATAGTCCTCGCAGTCGCCCGCACCCTTTATCAGCGATTGTACCGGCGTGGCCCAGTAATCGACCTCGTGCCACAGGTCGATGTCCTCGACATAGCGCAGCTGCTTGTTGAAGAACAGGTTGACCACCTGCAGCTGCTCCAGTTCGCTGCCCTGCTTCTGTGTCGCCATCAGGTTCTGCCAGGCATCGATACGCCCCTGCCCCGCGCCCATCGGGCCATATAGAGCCTGGGCGCGACGGCTGATCTGCGAGAAGTCCCAATCAGCCTGAATGACGCCCAGCCACAGGCAACCGAGCAGCGCGGCAAGGCCGAGCCGGCGTGCGGTCGCATTGAGAGGCCAAGGTATCGCCACTGCGGACACCCGTTCAGATCAGTCGAAAGCAGCGATGGTGCGGGCTGGAGGCGCAAAAGACAATGGCACCGTGCGATCATGCTGCCAACTGTCGGCAAACCCGCTTCGTACAAGGGCTGGCGACCTTGGCTGTCTTCCCAATGCCGGCAACTTGCTTCACGATAGCCGCGTTTTGACTCTGCGCCACGGCGCATCGCTTGATCAATCCGTTTGACAAGCGCCCCCTTCCCTCACTAGGGTTATTGGATCCAATTTTCATGTTGCCGAGGCGAACCCCGCGTGGCTGAGAAACCCAAACTCCTGAGCACCGTCCTGGGCAGCGAACAAGTACCACCGCACCTGGCCCGGGGTGTTATCGAAGAGCGCCTGCGCAGTGCCATCCTCGATGGCCGCCTGCCCCCGGGCACCGCCGTGCGCCAGCAAGAGTTGGCGACCCTGTTCGGTGTCAGCCGCATGCCTGTGCGCGAGGCACTGCGCCAACTCGAAGCCCAGTCCCTGCTGCAGGTGGTGATGCACAAAGGCGCCGTGGTAGCGCCATTGATCGGTGAGGATGCCGTCGACACGTACGCCCTGCGCGTGCTGCTCGAGACCGAGGCGTTGCGCCAGTCGATCCCCTTGCTCGATGCCGATGACATCGCCCAGGCCAGGGCCTACATTCGCCAACTGGAGACCGAGACCCGTCATGCCGAAATCGGCCGGCTCAATCGCCTGTTCCACATGGCCCTCTACAGCAAGGCGCGGAACCAGAAGCTGCTGCGCATGATCGAGATCGAGCTGAACGAAGAGGAACGCTTCCTGCGCTTCCATCTGTCCTCGATGGGCCTGGGCAAACTCACCCAGGATGACCACATTGCCCTTGTCGATGCCGCCAACGACAGACTGGTGGACGAGGCTGTGAAGCTCCTGGAAGAGCACCTCAACCACGCCGCGCGCACCATCAGGAAATACCTCGACAGGCAATCGGCCAACTGATCCTGCCCAACCGCGCAGCCGCCCCTGGCGACCAACCTGCTGCGCCGACACGATCCGCCACAAGGAACGGCAGCGCACGTGCAGACTCGACAGGACACCATGCCCGACCAGCCGCCCAGGATTCGCCTGATCTGCCTGGCAAGCACACGGCAGCAACTTGCCCAGTACCGCACCTGGGCAAGAACCCTGAGCGACCCCATCGAGCTGGTCGCGGTCGATGTCCCCTCCATTGCCGACCTCGAACAATCCCTGCCCATTTCCGGGCGCCTGACCCAGGCCCTGGTCGAACAGCTCCAGCCCTACCTCATGCAGCCGCATGCGGTGTTTGCCCAAGGCCTGGGCGCGCACATCGCCTTGGCGCTGATACAGCAGGTGCAAAGTGCTTGCCCGGGCCTGACCCGGCACTTGTTTGTTGCAAGCTGTGACAGCCCACAATTCAGCACCACCTACCTGCCCCTGCATATCCCCATGACCGTGCTCTATCCGCCGGGCTCGCTGGCAGCGATGCTCGGCTGGCACAGCCTGGTACGCCGGGAGCTGGAGCTCATTGAGCTACCGGTGCAAGCGGTCGATACTTCGCTGTTGAACCAGCGCTTGGTGCGCATCTTCAACGCCCACCTCGGGTTGCTAAGCTTCTAATTCTCCCCTTGCCATCCGTGCGCTGATCAAAGCTTTTCCGCTGCCTGGTCAGTGCCTGGCCATGGCAGTGCCAGCATTTTGGGCACACTCTACCCCCCGCAGCGGCCGCTGATCATCAGACGTGGACCTGGCCGTCTGCCTCCTCATTCACCTGCAGAAGGAACCTGGCACCGGGGCAAGGACCGCAAGCGATCAGCCGCCCCTGAATAGTCCCTCTCTCCATCTCCGTTCATTCGTGCTCCGAGTGAGGCATTCACTCTGTGTCTATTTTTCTGATCGTTAATTATCGGAAGGAGCACGCATTGCCAAAATAAAACTTACTCAAAGTTTTATTCAGGCACTTATATTTCAAGAAAAGTCCGAGCATAAAATAATCAAAAAAACAATTGCGACCAACTTTGAAGTTGTTCTAACTTTTATATCGCCAGCCAATGGCGGCCAGGCGTCACCGTGGACACCTCGCCAAACAAGCCCTGGCGGCCTCTGACCGTTGTTCGAATTCGAGTTTTCACTCGAGGCCTTCATTCGCCCGGCATTTAGTTGCCTTGCAACTTCCAGAGCATAGCGTCCCTGCATATCACCTCTAAATGGATCTCATCATGAGCACATTGAAGCGCACACTTTCCGACAAGAAACATGAACTTTCCCTGCACCCGCTATTTTCCGAAATCGATTCTCTGGAGACGCTGCGTGGGTTCATGGAAACCCACGTGTTCGCCGTCTGGGACTTCATGTCGCTGACCAAGCGCCTGCAGCAGGAGCTGACCTGCGTCAGCCTGCCCTGGCTGCCACCAAGGGACCCGGCCGCGGCGCGCCTGATCAACGAGATCGTCCTGGGCGAGGAATCGGACGATCGCCTCGATCATGGTCACTACAGCCACTTCGAGCTATACCTCGATGCCATGCGCGAAGTCGGTGCCAGCACCCAGGCCATCGAGCGCTTCGTCAGCCTGCAGCAACAAGGCGTCGCGGCATTCGACGCGCTGCAACTTTGCGGCGCCAGTGAAGCCGCGCAGCGATTCGTTCGCGACACCCTCGAAGTGGCCATCGAGGCACCGGCCCACCAGGTTGCCGCCGCCTTCCTGCATGGGCGGGAAAGCGTCATTCCAGCAATGTTCCAGCAGATTCTCGACGAGTGGGGCATCGGCACCGAGCAGGCACCGACCTTCCGCTACTACCTGCAACGTCACATCGAGGTCGACTCCGAGGACCACGGCCCCGCCGCCGAGCAATTGCTGGCACGCCTGGTCGATCACGATCCGCTGCGCCAGGAAGACGTCTACGTGGCCGCCATCGCCGCGGTGGACAGCCGCATGGCCCTGTGGGACCGCCTGCGTACGTCGCTGAAAACGGCTGTTGCCGAGGTCACCCCATGAATGCCCTCGAGTATCGCTCCTTTGCCGAGGCCTGGGAGGCCAGGGCAACCATTCGCACCCGGCCGCGGCGCCTGGTGGAGGATGACCAGCGCCTGATCTACCCCCTGAGCCGCCAGCCCCTGGTGCTCGGCGCGACGTTCCAGCGCGAGTGCCCGCAGTTGCGCGACTTCGTGCTGGTACAGAGCCTCTACAAGTTCATCAATGACGTGGTGATCTTCGAGACCGAGATCGTCGACCGCACCGCCAGGCGCATCGCCAAGGACCGCTTTGCCGTGCGTTTCCCGTTCGCCTGCCGCTACGACGCGATGACCGTGGTGGTGGACGAGGACTATCACGCCTTGGTCGCGATGGACTTCCTGCAGCAGACCACCGCCCTGACCGGCATCGAGCCGATCGCCCTGCCCCAGGAAATCGAACTCAGCCGCGCCATTCCAGCCGTGCTGGAACAGGTTCCCGAGGCCCTGCGTGACGCCCTGGAGCTGATCTGCGTGGGCATCGCCGAGAACACCCTGACCGACGATGTCGCGGCTTTTGCCCGCGACGACTCGGTCAAGCCCTCGGTGAAGGGCCTGATGGCCGATCACCTGCTGGACGAAGGTCGTCACTCGAGCTTCTGGGCGCGCCTGACGCGCATCTACTGGCATACCGCGCCTGAGGCGGATCGCCAGATGATCGCCAAGGTACTGCCGTTGTTCCTGCGCCAGTACCTGACCAACGACATCCAGCAGGCTTTCGACTGTGCCCTGATCGACGCCTTGCCGGTGAGCGATACGGTACGCCAGGCCCTGCGCGAGGAAGCGCTGGGCCTGGCCTACCCGATCAACCGCCAGCATCCGCTGCTGGGCAACATCCTGCGCTTCTTCCGCAGCAGCTCGATGCTCGAGTCGCCCTGCGTACAGGACGCCCTGCGCGACTATCTGCCCTGAGGACCTAGACATGAGACGCCTCGACATACTCCTGGTGGGCACCAGCCCGCCCCTGGAGGAGTTCGCCCGCCTGCTCGCCGAGCACGGACATGGCTCGGCCAGGGCCGACTGCGCCCAGGCCCTGCCCCGGCAGCTGTCGGCCCATCCCGACCTGGTGGTGGAAGATGGCAGCCTGGCACTGAGCAGCAGTGACTGGCAGCCCCTGGGCGGCACGCCGCTGCTCAGGCTACGCCTGGGTGCGAGCTACGCCGACACCCTGCCGCAACTGGAGGCCCTGTGCTGGTGCGGCAGTGCCAGCGCCCAGCGGCTGATCCATCGCGTGCCGATACACACGCCACCCTCCGGCAATGGCCAACAGCTACGCGAGGACACCTTGCAAGCCCTGTGCGAGCAACTGGCGCTGCAGGTCACCCGCTTCGCCCGCAACCCGTCGCATTTGCAGGAGACGCCTGCGGTAAGCCCTGGAGACCAGGAGCGTGAGCACGGCCTGGACTGGCTGGACACTTTGGCCTACCGCCACCCGTTCAACCGCACGCTGCGCGCCGATTTGCTGGAGAAGGCCGAAACAGGCCTGATCGGCGGCCTGGAACACAGCCTGCGTGTGCACGCCGGGTCTCCTGCCGTGAACCACGATGGCCAGTGTTGCACTTATGAGCAACTGCATGCCCGCGCCGCCGTCATCCAGCGGGCCTTGTTGCCGCTGTTGCCCAAAGCCGGGGAACAGCCGCCTGTGGTCGCCGTGTGCATGGGCAAGTCACCCGAGCTCTACGCCAGCCTGCTGGCGGTGCTGGGCTGCGCCGCCATCTACCTGCCACTGGATCCGGCCACACCGGCCGAGCGCCGCCAGCTGATCCTCGACGACGCTGGCGCCTGCGTCATGCTGCACGACGGCCAGACGCCTGTGGATATCCCTGATGTGGATGTGCGCAACCTTGCTTTGGCGCAGGACTTGCCGCTGCCCAGCCTGGCGTTGCGCCAGGCTGCCGCCGAGCAGGCCTGCGTGGCGATCTACACCTCCGGCACCACCGGCCAACCGAAAGGCGTGTTGCTCAGCCAGGGCAACCTGGCGCACTTCATGGCCTGGTATCGCGAGCATGTGGATCTGGACCGGCACAGCCGGGTCCTGCAGTTCTCCACCATCGGCTTCGATGCCTCGCTGCTGGATATCCTGCCGACGTTCGCCTGTGGCGCGGAACTGGTCCTGCCCAGTGAGGACCAGCGTCGCGATCCGCAGCTGCTGGTACAACTTATCCACAGAGAGGAAGTGAGCCACGCGTTTCTGCCACCGGCGCTGCTGAGCATCCTGCCCCGGGATCTCCATCTGGGCCTGCGCCATCTGGTCACCGGCGGCGACGTCTGCGAACCGGAGGTCATCGCCCGATTGGCCGGGCAATGCCGGATGCACAACATCTATGGGCCGACCGAAACCACCGTGCTGGCCACAACCCGGGTGTTCGACGCCGGCGACGACAACCGCAACCTGGGGCTGCCGATTGCCAACACCCAAGTGTTGATACTCGACCAGCACCTGCAGCCGGTTTGTGAGCAGACCCCCGGCGAGCTGTACATCGCCGGGCCAGGTGTCGGCCTGGGTTACCTGAACAACCCCGAACTGAGCGCCGAACGCTTCGTCGAGCTGAGCTTGCCCGCGGGCCGCACACTGCGCGCCTACCGCACGGGGGATATCGGCAAATGGACCGAGCAAGGTATCGAGTTGTGCGGGCGGCGAGACAACCAGGTGAAGATCCGTGGTTTCCGGGTCGAACCCGAAGAAATCGAGCATTGCCTGCGCGATAGCCAGCTGTTCGCCCAGGTGGCGGTGGTGATCGACGTCCAGCGGCGGGTCCTGGCCTTCCTTGCCCACCCGCAACAGGCCGATGCCGAAACCTTGCTGCGCGAGCATGCCGAGCGACACCTGCCCGACTACATGCGCCCGATGTTCTATCAGGTGCTGCAGCAGATGCCCTATACCGCCAACGGCAAGGTGGATCGCCGGGCGTTGTCGTTGCGTCCACTGGCCTTGCCGACCAGCCAGCGCATCGAACCACGGACAACCACCGAGGAGCGCCTGCGCTGCCTGTGGAGTGCGCTGCTGGAGCTCCCACAAAGCGAGATTTCCGTCGACGACAGCTTCTTCAACCTCGGCGGTCACTCCATCCTGCTGTCGCGCCTGCTACTGGAGGTCAGGGAACACTTCGGCCAGGGGGTGGCCATCAACCGCTTCATCGAACAGCCGACCCTGCAACGCCTGGGCGCGCTGCTCGATGGCGATCACGAGGCGTTGCAAACCTCCCTGGCACGCCTGGAGCAGGACGCCAATCGCGACCTGGGCCTGCAGGTGCAACCGATGGAGCGCCTGGGCGATGTGCACAAGGTGATCGTCACCGGGGCCAACAGCTTCCTTGGCGTGCATCTGGTCGAGGCCCTGCTTGAGTGGGGCGCAAGTGAAGTCGCTTGCCTGGTACGCAGCGCCGCAGGGCTATCCGCCGATGAGCGTTTCTCGCAGGCCCTGCGGGACAACCACGTCACCCTGGACCGCAGCCGCGTACGGGTATTCGAAGCGGACCTGCGCAAGCCACTGCTGGGTTTGGCCCAGGCCGACTACGACTACCTGGACAGCAACTATGGCGCGTTGCTGCACAACGCCGCGCAGGTCAACCATGTGCTCGACTACGAGGTCCTGGCAGCCGACAACATCGAGCCCTTGTTCGAGTGCCTGCGGCTATGCGAAGGCCGACGCAAAAAGATCTTCAACTTCGTCTCGACCCTGTCCGCTTGCAGCGCGGTGGACATTGACGGTCGCGTGCTGGAGAGCGATCCGAGCAGTACCCCGCCGATCTACATACGCAACGGTTACAACCTGAGCAAATGGGTCGGCGAGCGCATCCTCAGCCGTGCCCGTGAGCAGGGTGTGTGGGTCAACCTGTTCCGCCCCGGCAACATCACCTTCGATAGCCGCACCGGGGCCTGCCAGCCTCAGCGCAACCGGCTGATGCTGATGCTCAAGGGCTCGCTGCAGTTGGGCCAGGTGCCGGAGCTCGAGATCGACTTCGACCTCATGCCGGTGGACTTCCTGTCCCGCTTCATCGCTTTCCACAGCAGCCGTCACCAGGCCGGCCAGTGCGTGTTCAACCTGCACAACCCCGAACCCCTGCGCTGGCGTGACTACCTGGCTTCATTCCATGCCCAGGGCCATGCCTTCGAACTGGTCAGCATCGAGCAATGGCAGCGCCAGTTGGCCAGGGTCGATAGCGACAACGCGCTGTACGACGTCCTGGGCTTCTACCTGGACGGTTTCGAGGAAGACATCGGTGACATCTCTGGCATCGCCCACGACAACGCCCGTGCCGGCGTGCAGCGCATGGGCGCCCGTTACCCGAGCAAGGACTCGGCACTGCTCAGCCGCGGCTGCCGCTACCTGGCCGACATCGGCTTTATCTGATCCCTTTCATACACAACAGGAGCAATACCCCTATGCAAGCACTCAAACCCGATACCCTGATCCGCAACCCGCAAGGCTGTCTGGTGGTTTCCAGCGTGGAGATCGCCGCGCCGGCAGCCAACGTGTGGAACATCGTCGGCAACTTCGCTGGCTTCCCGGTGTTCATTCCTGCCCTGGCGCATATCGAGATGACCGGCAGCGGTGTGCGCTCGGTGCGCAAGAAGCTGTTCAAGGATGGCAACGTGGTGATCGAGCAGTTGAACAGCCGTGACGATCAAGCCATGAACATGACCTGGAGCCTGATCTACACCAGCTTGAATATCGGCAATCTGTGGGCGGCCATGCAAGTGCAGGCGATCGACGCCAGCCGCAGCCTGGCCACCTGGACCATCCAGGCCGTTCCCTGGGAAGGTGGCCCGGAGGCTCTGCCGGGCTTCCAGGCGTTCCTGCAGGGCTTTGCCGATGAGGCGATGGGGAATGTACGTAACCTGCTGAGCTGATATCACTGACCCACAAAAAAGCCCGCAGCGACGGCGGGCTTTTTTGCGTTCAGCCACTCAGATAGGGCGGCTGCCGTACTTGTTGTCCGGCTTCTTGGGCGGATCGGCGACCACGTTGGCCTCCACTTCCTGCACCTTGCCACCGCGCGAAAGGAACTCTTCCATCGCCTTGGCCAGCGCGTCGCGCTCTTTCTGCTTGGCTTCCATGCTCGGCATCTCGTCTACCGAGACAGCCGCCTTGGACTTGCCCTTGGCAGCGGGTGCCGGGCTGCTGTCGTCATCGCCGGCATCTTCCGCGCCATCGTCGGCCGCAGCTTCCAGGCCGTCATCAGCCTCGTCTTCGTCGCCTACTTCGAGGTCATCATTTTCCAGATCGTCGTCGCTCATGTTCTACCTCATGACTTGCGAAAAGCAGGTTAGTTATAGACCGGTGCAGCCGTAGACCGGCAGCCACCAGTGAAAATTCAACTGGCCGTGGATTGGCCACTGCCCTGGGTGTCCACCCCCTCATGGGGGGCCTGGCACCCTGCAGGCCTTGCTCCTGGCAAGGCCTGACAAAATCTTTTGAGCCCTTGCTGGCCACAGGCTATTGGCAAGCCTAGCAAAGGGTAGCGAAGTGTGTGGACTACTCGTCCGGCCCCTTCGGCGCGCATTCTAGCGCGCTCGCAGAAAAAGCAAAGCACCAGAAACGCCCAATGACTTGTAAGTTTTCTACCTACGTCGCGATCAGGACAGAGAAACCGTTTGCCCGGCGCGAACCGGCAAACTACAGGCAAAAAAATGCCCGGCGAACCGGGCAAGTTTTCCAGCGTGGCGGTTACAGGTTGTAGCCGCGCTCGTTGTGCTGAGCCAGGTCGAGACCGACCGACTCTTCTTCTTCGCTGACCCGCAGGCCCATCACCAGGTCCAGGACCTTGAGGATCACGTAGGTGACGATGGCGGTGTAGACCACGGTGAAGATCACGCCCTTGGCCTGGATCCAGAACTGCGCGGCAATGTCGGTGACCGCGCCGAAGCCGCCCAGGGCAGGCGCCGCGAACACACCGGTGAGCAGGGCGCCGACGATGCCGCCGATACCGTGCACGCCGAAGGCGTCGAGGGAGTCGTCATAGCCCAGCTTGCGCTTGAGGCTGGTGGCGCAGAAGTAACAGACCACGCCGGACACCAGGCCGATCACCAGCGCGCCCATCGGGCCGACGGTACCCGCGGCAGGGGTGATGGCGACCAGACCGGCGACCACGCCCGAGGCGATGCCCAGTGCACTTGGCTTGCCGTGGAAAATCCACTCGGCGAACATCCAGCCCAGGGCGGCGGCGGCGGTGGCGATCTGGGTCACCAGCATGGCCATGCCGGCAGTGCCGTTGGCGGCGGCGGCGGAACCGGCGTTGAAGCCAAACCAGCCGATCCACAGCATGGCCGCGCCCATCAGGGTGTAGCCCAAGTTGTGCGGGGCCATCGGCGTGGTCGGGTAGCCTTTGCGCTTGCCCAGCACCAGGCAGCAGACCAGGCCGGCGATACCGGCATTGATGTGCACCACGGTGCCGCCGGCGAAGTCCAGCACACCCCAGTCCCACATCAGCGCGCCGTCACCGCTCCAGACCATGTGCGCGATCGGCGCATAGACCAGGGTGAACCACACGCCCATGAAGATCAGCATCGCCGAGAATTTCATGCGTTCGGCGAAGGCACCGACGATCAGCGCCGGGGTGATGATGGCGAAGGTCATCTGGAAGGTGATGAACACTGCCTCGGGGAACAGCGCGGTAGCCGAGGTCAGGCCCGACGGCGTGAGGCCGCTGAGGAAGGCCTTGGAGAAGCCACCGATGAAGGAATTGAAGTTGAGCACGCCCTTTTCCATACCGGCGGTATCGAAAGCCAGGCTATAGCCGTAGATGACCCAGAGGATGCTGATCAGGCCGGTGATGGCGAAGCACTGCATCATCACCGACAGCACGTTCTTCGAGCGCACCATGCCGCCGTAGAACAGGGCCAGGCCCGGGATGGTCATGAACAGGACCAGTGCCGTCGCGGTGAGCATCCAGGCGGTGTCGCCGGAGTTCAGCACGGGGGCGGCAGTTTCCTCGGCCAGGGCCAGCCCTGGCATTACGAGGGACAATAGGGCTCCTAGCCCTGCGATCTTGCGCAGAGTCATGTTGTTTTCTCCTGGGGCGTTGGGTTTGGTGAGGCTTTGCTTGGCGCTTAGATCGCGTCGGTATCGGTTTCGCCGGTACGGATGCGGATCGCCTGCTCCAGATTGACCACGAAGATCTTGCCGTCGCCGATCTTGCCGGTGTTGGCTGCCTTGGTGATGGCTTCGATCACCCGATCGAGGTCCTTGTCGTCGATGGCGACATCGATCTTCACCTTGGGCAGGAAATCGACCACGTATTCAGCGCCGCGATACAGCTCGGTGTGACCCTTCTGCCGGCCGAAGCCTTTGACCTCGGTCACGGTGATGCCCTGCACGCCGATTTCCGACAGCGACTCGCGCACGTCGTCCAGCTTGAACGGCTTGATGATGGCAGTGACTAGCTTCATGAAACTCTCTCCCGATTTGATGGACTTGCCCCAGGAAAACAAACCCGTCTCAAGTCTAAGCGCAGCGCCTGGCTTTGTAACGCGTCGTCGGCTCCATTCTCCCCGCCGACACACGATCCGCCTGTGACGAAGGACCTTGCGGCTCCGCCTGCGCACTGCCTGGTCACAAGGGACTGCATCAGTGCATGGCTCACTCGGGTCTTTGCAGAAACCTTGCCAGTTCGAACAACGATCGGGAAAACAGGGAGTTGCGTGAATCGGTAGGGATTGGCCAGTTGCCAGCAGCGAAAAAGTGCACAAAATCGGTGCGCGACTTTTGGCCGCCCTGCGCGAAAAGCGTGCAGGGCAAGCGGGCAAAAGCCCCGTGCTACACTGCTGCCCTTTCAGTGATCAGCGGATACCAGACATGCTCGCGCCCAAAGCCTTCCTCGATGCCCTGAGCGACCAGGCCTCGCGCCTGTTCAGCGGCGACACCGCCGCGCCCCGCGCCGAACTGGAAAGCCAGTTCAAGGTGCTGATGCAGGGTGCTTTCAGCAAGCTCGACCTGGTCAGCCGCGAGGAGTTCGACAGCCAGATGGTGGTGCTGGCCCGCACCCGCGCCCGTCTCGAAGCCCTCGAGCAGCAATTCGCCGAGCTGGAAGCCAGGATGGCGCCGTCCGCCAAGGAATAACGATCGATACACGGAGTGTTTGCCATGAAAGTCAGTGCCCGCAATGTATTCGAAGGTACCGTCAGCGCCGTCCAGCCTGGCGCGGTGAATGCCGAGGTCGAGCTGACCCTCGGCGGCGGCGAGAAACTGGTGGCGGTGGTCACCATGGCCAGCCTGCACAACCTCAACATCAACGTCGGCAAGCAGGCCGTGGCGCTGGTCAAGGCACCGTGGGTGGTGCTGATGACCGATGCCGCCGGCTACAGGCTGTCGTCGCGCAACAGCCTCGAAGGCGAAGTGCTGCGGGTCGGCGACGGCGCGGTGAATGCCGAGGTGGTGCTGAAGCTGTCCGGCGGCACCGAGGTGTATGCCATCGTCACCCGCGAAGCGGTGCAGGAGCTTGGCCTGACGCCGGGTGTGAAGGCCACCGCGCTGATCAAGGCCTCGCACATCATCCTGGGTGCCAAGCCCTGATCGAATGCCCGCTTCTACCTTGTCCAGGTAGAAGCGGGATTGCCCCGCGATGCTAATCGCGCGGCACACTGGATTAATTCCCCTCCCAGCAGATGAAACTTATTTAAGTTACGTCTTCCCGGTTGACTTCCCCGCTATGCTTTGCATAAAGTTCACCCGCCCCGAAAAGCGGGCCTTTATTTCAACTCACGAAGAATTCAATGGACACAGTATCTAGTCGCTGTCTGGCAGCTGTTGGCCGCCAGGCACTTGAACCGGAACTCCGGGCCCGCCCCTAGGTCGGGCAAGCCGCGCCAGAGCCTGATGCTCCGCCGTAGCTTGCCGCGCCGGGTGCCCGCCCGGTCGGAGGCAAGCTCATGAACCTTGATATCGCTACCCCTCGCCTGCGCGCCTTTGCGCACAAGGCCCCGTACCGTGCTGTCCGCGGCTGGGGCTTGTCTTCGCCCCTGAAACCGCCCAGTCGATAGCGCGCCCGTTGCTGCCTGCAGTGACGCGCGCGATGCTGTCCGTTCGCTGAACTGACGCCATTTAAATCGTCAGAAACTTCCGAACTTTAAGTAATTAAAGTTCATTGGATTTCTATTGCCCGCCACTTAACAAATGGAATTAACCGACCATGGAATCAGCCAGTAGAAAGTTCGCTGCCGATCTTATTTCCGGCATTCGCCAGCGAACACGTAAACGTCGGAAAAACCACGTTTTTCATTGTTTGAATCATTGCGACACGGGACACGTTCACTCACCTTCCCCACCGTGAGTCGACTGTGTGTCGTGCCGCCTCCTGCGGCAGGAGCACAGCCAAATGACCGTAAAAGACCGCAACACCCGCAGCAAAGCCGGCGAAGACACCCGCCTGTCCATGCGCGCCGCCCGCGAAGCACGCAACGGCCTGGCCGTGACCCTGGCCAACCTCGATGCCAGCGAACTGGGCCTGACCGAGCACGAAGCCGCCAAGCGCCTGCAGCGCGACGGCGCCAACCAAGTCGCCCATGACAAGCCGCAACCGGCCCTGGTGCAACTGCTCAAGGCCTTGCACAACCCCTTCATCTACGTGCTGCTCACCCTCGCCGGCATCAGCTTCGTCACCGACTACTGGCTGCCGGTACGCGCAGGCGACCTGGAAGAAGCGGACCTGACCAAGGTCATCATCATCATGACCATGGTCAGCCTCAGCAGCCTGTTGCGCTTCTGGCAGGAGTATCGCTCGGGCAAGGCCGCCGACGCCCTCAAGGCCATGGTCCGCACCACCGCCACCGTGCTGCGCCGCGAGCGCCACGACCAGCCGGCGCGCCTGCGCGAAGTGCCGATGAACGAACTGGTGGCCGGCGACATCGTGCAACTGGCGGCTGGCGACATGATCCCCGCCGATATCCGCCTGATCGAGTCCCGCGACCTGTTCATCAGCCAGGCGGTACTGACCGGTGAAGCACTGCCGGTGGAAAAGTACGACACCCTCGGCCACGTCGCGCAGAAGTCCGCCGGAGGCAGCGCAAGCGATGAAAGCGGCCTGCTCGACCTGCCCAACATCGGCTTCATGGGCACCAACGTGGTCAGCGGCCGCGCCCGCGCCGTGGTGGTGGCCACCGGCAAGCGCACCTACTTCGGTTCGCTGGCCAAGGCCATCGTCGGCTCGCGCAGCCAGACTGCCTTCGACCGTGGGGTGAACAGCGTCAGCCGCCTGTTGATCCGCTTCATGCTGGTGATGGTGCCGGTGGTGTTCATGCTCAACGGCGTGGTCAAGGGCGACTGGAGCGATGCCTTCCTGTTCGCCCTGGCCGTTGCCGTGGGCCTGACCCCGGAGATGCTGCCGATGATCGTCAGCGCCAACCTGGCCAAAGGCGCCGTGGCCATGGCCCGGCGCAAGGTGGTGGTCAAGCGCCTGAACGCCATCCAGAACTTCGGTTCGATGGATGTCCTGTGCACCGACAAGACCGGCACACTGACCCAGGACCGCATCATCCTCGAACACCACGTCGACCCCAGCGGCCACAAGGACCCGCGCCTGCTGGAACTGGCCTGGCTCAACAGCCACCACCAGAGCGGCGTGAAAAACCTGATGGACCAGGCCGTGCTGCGCTTTGCCGGCGAAGACCAGGGCTTCCAGCCGCCCTATGCCTACGCCAAGGTCGACGAACTGCCCTTCGACTTCATCCGCCGGCGCCTGTCGGTGATCGTCAAGGATGCCTTGGGCGACCACCTGCTGGTGAGCAAGGGCGCCGTCGAGGAAATGCTGGCCATCGCCACCCATGTGGAAGAAGGCGGCCAGCGGATCGCTCTGGATGCCGGGCGACGCCAGCAACTGCTGGCCAGCGCCAGCACCTACAACCAGGAAGGCTTCCGCGTGCTGCTGGTCGGCACCCGTGACATCCCAGCTGCCGACAGCAAGCCTCAGTACCACACCGATGACGAGCGCGAGCTGGTGATCCGTGGCTTCCTGACCTTCCTCGACCCGCCCAAGGAAACCGCCGGCCCGGCCATCGCTGCCCTGCGCGAGATGGGCGTGAAGGTGAAGGTGCTGACCGGCGACAACCCGGTGGTCACCTGCAAGGTCTGCCGCGAAGTGGGCCTGGAGCCCGGCCAGCCGCTGCTCGGCCAGGACATCGAGCGCCTGGACGACACCCAGCTCAAGGCCCTGGTCGAAGAGCGCACGGTGTTCGCCAAGCTCACTCCGCTGCAGAAGTCGCGGGTACTCAAGGCGCTGCAAGCCAATGGCCACACCGTGGGCTTCCTCGGTGACGGCATCAACGACGCCCCGGCGTTGCGCGATGCCGACGTGGGCATCTCGGTGGACAGCGGCACCGACATCGCCAAGGAATCGGCCGACATCATCCTCCTGGAAAAGAGCCTGATGGTGCTGGAGGAAGGCGTGCTCAAGGGCCGCGAAACCTTCGGCAACATCATGAAGTACCTGTGCATGACCGCCAGCTCCAACTTCGGCAACGTGTTCTCGGTGCTGGTGGCCAGCGCGTTCATCCCGTTCATGCCGATGCTGGCGATCCACCTGCTGCTGCAGAACCTGATGTACGACTTCTCCCAGCTGTCGCTGCCGTGGGATCGCATGGACAAGGAATTCCTGCGCGAGCCACGCAAGTGGGATGCCCGCAACATCGGTCGCTTCATGCTATGGATCGGCCCAACCTCGTCGATCTTCGACATCACCACCTTTGCCCTGATGTGGTACGTGTTCGCCGCCAACAGCGTGGAAATGCAGGCGTTGTTCCAGTCCGGCTGGTTCATCGAGGGGTTGCTGTCGCAGACCCTGGTGGTGCACATGCTGCGCACCCGCAAGGTGCCGTTCTTCCAAAGCACCGCGGCGCTGCCGGTAATCCTGGCCACCGGCCTGGTGATGTGCCTGGGCATCTACATCCCGTTCTCGCCACTGGGGGCGATGGTCGGGCTGGTGCCGCTGCCGTGGGAATACTTCTCATGGCTGGCCGCTACCCTGCTGGGCTACTGCCTGGTGGCCCAGGGCATGAAGACCCTGTACATCCGCCGCTTCGGCCAGTGGTTCTGAGGGGGTGGACATGCGCGTACTGATCTGCGCGGGGCGCAACTACGCCGACAACCAACGCTGCCGCCAGGCGCTGGACGCCCTCCAGCGCCAGCAACCGATCCAGGTGTTGATCCACGGCGGCAGCCAGCACCTGGGCGGCGAAATCGAAGGCTGGGCCCGCGAACAGGGCGCTGACATCGTGCGCTATCCGCCCAACTGGCAGTTGCACGGCAAGCTGGCCGAGCGCTTGCGCAACGTCTTCATGCTGCGCGACAGCCGGCCCGACCTGGTGCTGGCGCTGCCGGGCGGCGACGATACCGAGGAGTTGCTGGCCCGGGCGCGGGGTTCGGGGATTCCGGTGATCTGCGGCAGACAGCCACGGTCACATTGACCTGACCACGATCTGAGGGGGCGCTTGGCGTCCCCCATCAGAACATTCCGTAGCCCTCTTGAGCACACGACCGCAAACCCCGTAGGATTGAGAGCGATTCCCATCTGCATCTCGCTCATTCCTTTTGCAGGAGAGGTTCGTCGTGCCCTCACCCTCAATTCCGCCGCCGCGCCAGGCCATGGATGTGCTGTACCAGGATCACCACGCCTGGCTGCTGGGCTGGCTGCGGCGACGCCTGCAACATGCCGACAACGCAGCTGACCTGGCTCACGACACCTTCGTGCAACTGCTCGGCCGGCCGGAGCTGATTCCGACGCTGCGCCAACCGCGAGCCTGGCTCAGCAGCGTGGCCAAAGGGTTGATGATCGACCGCCAACGCCGACACAAGCTGGAGACCGCCTATCTGCAGGCCCTGGCCAGCCTGCCGGAGCCCGAGGCGCCCTCGGCCGAGCGCCAGCTGATCCTGCTTCAGACGCTGATGCAGATCGACGCCATGCTCGATGGCCTGCCGGTGAAGGTGCGCATGGCCTTCCTGCTGTCACGACTGGAAGGCATGAGCTACCAGGAAATCGCCCATCACCTGGGGATCAGCCTGAGCAGCGTCGAGAAGTACATGGTCAAGGCCATCCGCCACTGCTATCTGGCAAGGCTGGAATCATGAGCGACGACGTGCTCGACCAGGCCATCGGCTGGCTGGTCAGGCTCGAGTCGGCGCAGCATGCGCCGGCACTGTGTGCCGCCTGCCTCACCTGGCGCCAGAGCGACCCACGCCATGAAGCCACCTGGCAGGCCCTGCAGGAAGCCCAAGCATGTTTCAGCCAGGCCCGCGAGCTGCCCGGTGGCGTTGCCCTGCGTGCGTTGACGGCGCCCGAGCGGGCGGATCGCCGACACGCCCTCAAGCTGCTCACACTCGGCCTGATGGGGCTGGGCCTAAGCGGCAAGGCATTGCAACACTCACCCTGGCGCCTGAGTCTGGCCGACCACAGCACCCGCACCGGAGAGCGTCGCCGTGTCCAGCTGGCCGATGGCAGCGAGCTGCAGCTCAACAGCCGCAGTGCGGTCAACGTGCGCTTCAGCGCGACCGAGCGTCTGGTCGAACTGCTTGAAGGGCAGGTCTATGTCCGCGCGCGGGGCGACACCCGGCAACGCCCCCTGTGCGTGACCAGCGCCGAGGCCAGCCTGTGGACATTCGACGCGGCATTCGATGTCTGCCAGGCGCGCGGCAACACGCGCCTGGCCATCGACCAGGGCCAGATCGCGATCCAGGTGCCCGGGCGAGCCCAACAACTGGCCAAGGCCGGCGAGCAGTACCGCATCGACCGCCATGGCGCGCAGCCCCTGGCCAATCCCCAGGCCCAGGGCTCGGCCTGGACCCGTGGCCTGCTGATCGCCAACGACATGCCCCTGGCCGAACTGGCCGATACCCTGGCCCGTCAGCGCGAAGGCTGGGTCGGCTGCGATCCGACGGTGGCCGGCCTGCGCGTTTCCGGGGTGTTCCAGCTCGACGACACCGACAATGCCCTGCGCAGCCTGGCTCACACCTGGCCGGTGCGCCTGCAATGGCGAACCGCGTTGTGGGTGCGCATCCTCCCGGCGTAAAGAAAATCGATTCTCGTTTACGGGTTTTCCCCGCTCCTTCGACAAACAGGAAAAACACCTGCCAATTCCCAGGAGCTTCCGATGGATCTGCTGTCCCGCTACCGCCCCACCTTGCTCGCCCAGGCCCTGTTGCTTGGCGCCAGCATCGGCCTGGCCCATCCCGTGCTGGCCGAACAGCCTCTGCGCCGTTACGACCTCCCCGCCGCGCCACTGGCCGAAGCCCTCAACCGCTTCGCCGAGCAGGCCGGCATCACCCTGCCGTACGACCCGCAGTTGGTGCAGGGCAAGCAGGCCAGGCCGGTGCGCGGCCAGTTGCCCACCGACATGGCGTTGTACCTGATGCTCGAAGGCACCGGGCTCAAGGCCGTGCAGGCCGCCGACGGCAACTGGGCGCTGCAGTTCGCCGCCAGCGCTGGCGACGCCCTGGAACTCGGCAGCACGCAGGTTCAGGGTCAAGGCATGGGCCAGGCCACCGAGGGCACACGCTCCTACACTACCGGGCTGGTGAGCGTCGGTTCGAAGACCCCGACAAGCCTGAAGGACACCCCGCAGTCGGTATCGGTGGTCAGCCGCCAGCTGATCGAGGACCGGCGCATGGTCAGCCTTGACGACGCGATGAAATTCACCCCCGGCATCACGCTGCGCAACGTCAATTTCAACACCCAGGAATTCATCTCCCGCGGCTTCCCGATCGACAACCTGCAGATCGACGGCACGGCACCGATGGACATCGGCAACGGTCTGGGCACCTTCTACAGCCAACGCAAGTACGACCTGGCCGCCTATGACCATGTCGAAGTGCTGCGCGGCGCCAGCGGCCTGCTCGGCGGCACCGGCAACCCGGGCGGCATCGTCAACCTGGTGCGCAAGCGCCCGCTCGATCACTACCAGCTCAAGCTCGAAGCCTCGGCGGGCTCGTGGGACAACTACCGCAGCGAAGTGGATGTCACAGGTCCCCTGGCCTTCGACGGCAAGCTGCGCGGACGGATGGTGGCCGCCTACCAGGACCGCCAGTACTTCTTCGACAACCGCAGCACCGAACGGCCGTTTTTCTATGGCGTGCTCGAGGCCGACGTCAGCGACGACACCATGCTCACTTTCGGCGGCAGCTACGACAAGGTCCATGAAAACGGCGTGGGCGACGGCCTGCCGCGCTACAGCACCGGCGGCGACCTGAAACTGCCGCGGCACACCTGGTACACCACCAACAGCGCCTGGAACGACAGCTACACCCGCGAGCTATTCGCCAAGCTCGACCATCACTTCTCCGATGACTGGAAGCTCAACACCTCCTACACCTATTCGTACAACGAAGGCTCCACCGAGGGCGTGATCCCCTACGGCTCCGTTGACGAGAACAGCAACACCGGCCCCTACTGGTGGGGCAGCTATGTCTCCAGCTGGAGCAAGCAGTCGGTGTTCGACGTCAACCTCTCCGGCACCTTCGACGCCTTCGGCCGCCAACACGAACTGCTGGTGGGTGGCGACTACCAGGAGGTCACCAGCCGCTGGCGCGCGGCCCAGGGCAAGGTCGGCCTGGGCGGCATGATCGACCTGTGGGACCCACAGTCGACACCGTTGCCGACCGAGGCCACCAACCATGCCTTCTACCGCGACTACTACCCCAACAAACGCAAGCAGTACGGTCTCTACTCCACCCTACGCCTGCAGTTGGCCGAGCCGCTCAAACTGGTGATCGGCGCCCGCGCCCAGCGCGATACCTTCGAACAGGCCTACGCCACACGCAATCGCGATGGCTCCGGGGACTGGGCTCGCCAGGACCAGGTCTCGCACAGCGAGCCGACCACCCTGGTGCCATTCGGTGGCCTGATCTACGCGCTCGACGACCAGTGGTCGACCTACGTCAGCTACGCCGAGATCTACAAACCCCAGGCGCAGAAACTCAAGGGCCCGGAAAAGTCCGGCACCTCCCTCGACCCGATGACCGGAAAGACCTACGAGACCGGGATCAAGGGCGAGCTGTTCGATGGAGCGCTGAACCTCAGCGCCGCGCTGTTCTACACAAAGCGTGAACATCAGGCGATCAAGGACCCCGCCTACCCTGACACACCGTTCAGCTACAGCGCCTCCTGCTGCTTCATCGGCCAGGGCAAGGTGGTCAGCAAGGGTATCGATCTGGAGGCCACCGGCGAAGTCCTGCCGGGCTGGGATGTGATCGCCGGCTATACCCTCAACCTGATGGATGACCAGAGCGAGGAGACGCTGTACAGCACCGTCACGCCCAAGCACCTGTTCAAGCTCTGGTCGGTCTACAACCTGCCGGGCGATTGGTCGGCGTGGCGCGTCGGCGCCGGGGTAACCGCCCAGAGCGCCAGCTACGTGGAAGGCAAGGCCTACCGCTTCGACGCCAACTGGAA
Source organism: Pseudomonas sp. FG36 (assembly GCF_057809275.1). NCBI lineage: Bacteria > Pseudomonadati > Pseudomonadota > Gammaproteobacteria > Pseudomonadales > Pseudomonadaceae > Pseudomonas > Pseudomonas sp. FG36. The sequence goes on along the minus strand of NZ_JBMDJQ010000033.1, from coordinate 32,952 downwards.
CACCGTGGGTGAAACCCCGTTCGATTTCAGCCAGAGCGGCTACGCCGTCTACGACGCCATGGTCGAGTACAAGGTCGACGATCACTGGACCCTGGCCCTGAACGGCAACAACCTGTTCGACCGCAAGTACTACGCCAGCGTCGGCACATCCGAGTACGGCAACTACTACGGTGAGCCACGCAACTTCGTGCTGACCTTGCGCGGCGTATTCGAATGAGGTCGCAACCTGATTCATGAAACCAGGCAGGTCGGCGTGTCGGGGCACGCCGATGTCCGGCACGTTGGGCGTCCACATCTCCGGGCGCCAGGTCGGACAAAACTCGACGCACTCTTTGAGCCCAACAGGCAAGGAACACCACTAAGCTCTGCCAGGCCGCAGGATGCGGCCATCACCTGCAAACACGGAGTGCCCCATGTCCCTCGCCCTCGTCCACAGCCGCGCCCAGGTGGGGGTGCAAGCACCCGCCGTCAGCGTCGAAACCCACCTGGCCAACGGCCTGCCCACGCTCACCCTGGTTGGTCTGCCGGAAACCACGGTCAAGGAGAGCAAGGATCGGGTCCGCAGCGCCATCGTCAACTCCGGGCTGGACTATCCGGCCCGGCGCATCACCCAGAGCCTAGCCCCGGCCGACCTGCCCAAGGACGGTGGCCGCTACGACCTGGCCATCGCCCTGGGCATCCTGGCCGCCAACGGCCAGGTACCGGTTGCCGCCCTCGACGGCATCGAATGCCTGGGCGAACTGGCGCTGTCGGGTACGTTGCGTCCGGTACAGGGCGTACTGCCTGCGGCACTGGCGGCGCGAGACGCGGGTCGGGCGCTGGTGGTGCCCAGGGAAAACGCCGAAGAGGCGAGCCTGGCAAGCGGCCTCGTGGTGTACGCGGTGGGGCACCTGCGGGAACTGGTCGCCCACCTGAATGCGCAACCGACATTATCACCCTACGCCGCGAATGGCCTGTTGCTTGAGCAACGCCCCTACCCGGACCTCAGCGAAGTACAAGGCCAGATCGCCGCCAAGCGGGCGCTGTTGGTCGCCGCAGCTGGCGCGCACAACCTGTTGTTCTCCGGCCCGCCGGGCACCGGCAAGACCCTGCTCGCCAGCCGCCTGCCCGGGCTGCTGCCGCCGCTGGACGAGCGCGAGGCGCTTGAGGTGGCGGCGATCCGCTCGGTCAGCGGCCATGCCCCGCTCGATTGCTGGCCACAGCGGCCGTTCCGCCACCCCCACCACTCGGCCTCCGGCCCGGCGCTGGTGGGTGGTGGCAGCCGGCCGCAACCCGGCGAGATCACCCTGGCGCACCATGGCGTGCTGTTCCTCGATGAGCTGCCCGAATTTGAACGGCGCGTGCTGGAGGTGCTGCGCGAGCCGCTGGAGTCCGGCGAGATCGTGGTGGCCCGGGCCAAGGACCGGGTGCGCTTCCCGGCGCGCTTTCAACTGGTGGCGGCCATGAACCCCTGTCCCTGCGGCTACCTGGGTGACCCCACCGGTCGTTGCCGGTGCAGCAGCGAGCAGATCCAGCGCTACCGCAACAAGTTGTCCGGCCCCCTGCTCGACCGCATCGACCTGCACCTGACGGTGGCCCGGGAAAGCACCGTGCTGACCCACCAGCCCAGCGGCGAGACCAGCGCCAGTGTTGGCCAGCGGGTGGCCGAGGCACGGAAGCTGCAGCAGCGCCGGCAGGGCTGCGCCAATGCCTTCCTCGACCTCAAGGGGCTGCGCCGGCACTGCCCGCTGGAGCCGGTCGACCAGGCCTGGCTGGAGCAGGCCTGCGAACGGCTGACGCTCTCGTTGCGGGCAGCGCACCGGTTGCTGAAGGTGGCCCGCACCCTGGCGGACCTGGAGGGCGCGCAAGCCATAGCCAGGTCGCACCTGGCGGAGGCGCTGCAGTATCGGCCCAGCGCCTGATCTTTTACGGCGGTTTTCCGCGCAATCACCCGCTGCATCAAGGCTGAGCCCCTTCGACAGACCCACTCAATCAGCGTCATAGCGGAAATATATTTTGTGCGCTAAATATTTGCGCGCATTATTCATCTCAAGCAGCAAGCAGTCGCCAACCCCACTCAGCAGAACCCGGAGAACGATCATGACCCTTCGCAAAGCCTTCGCCGTCACTGTCACCACCCTGGCCCTCGGCACCAGCGTCAGCAGCTTCGCCAGCGAAGCCACCCCGTACCGCTATGGCATGGACCTGGACATCGCCAAGGTCGTCAGCGTCGATGCCCCCGTCAGCACCCAAGGCCAGACCAGCACCGCCACCCTGACCTACCGCGACAGCAGCGGCCAGCTGCGCGCCGTGAGCTACGTGCAACCCACCGTCCTCGCCAACCAGAACTGAGCCGCGGCTCGCCCGCCAAAGGAGCTAGAACATGAAACTGTCCCACACCCTGACCGCCGGCCTGCTGGCCCTTGCCGTGAACAGCGCCTTCGCCGCCGGCAGCCCCGGCGTCGAGCACACCACCCAAGGCTTCCTCGACGCCCTGGCCGCCGGTGGCGGCAAGCCGCTGGAGACGCTCGCGCCCAAGGATGCCCGTGCGGTGCTGAGCGGTGCCCAGGCCGGGGTGAAGGTCGATGTGTCGGGGATCCGCGTCGAACGCCGGACCATCCAGGCCGACGGTCAGCCGCTGGAGATCCGCGTGGTGCGGCCCGAAGGATCCAAGGGCGAGCTGCCAGTGTTCATGTTCTTCCACGGCGGCGGCTGGGTGCTGGGAGACTACCCCACCCACGAACGCCTGATCCGTGACCTGGTGGTGGGCTCCGGCGCTGCGGCGGTCTACGTCGACTACACGCCGTCACCGGAAGCGAAGTTCCCCACCGCGATCAACCAGGCCTACGCCGCCACCCGCTGGGTCGCCGAGCACGGCAAGGAGATCGGTGTTGACGGTAGCCGCCTGGCGGTAGCCGGCAACAGCGTCGGCGGCAACATGGCTGCGGTGGTGGCACTGAAGGCCAAGGAGGCCGGCACACCGAAGCTGCGCTTCCAGGCCCTGCTGTGGCCGGTGACCGACGCCAACTTCAACAACGCGTCCTACAACCAGTTCGCCGAAGGCCACTTCCTGACCCGCAACATGATGCAGTGGTTCTGGAACAACTACACCACCGACCCGCGTCAACGCGACGACATCCATGCCTCGCCACTGCGCGCCAGCCTCGAGCAGTTGCAAGGCCTGCCACCAGCCCTGGTACAGACCGCCGAGATGGATGTGCTGCGCGACGAAGGCGAAGCCTACGCCCGCAAGCTGGACGCCGCCGGGGTACCGGTGATCGCCGTGCGCTACAACGGCATGATCCATGACTACGGCCTGCTCAACGTGCTGAGCACCGTGCCCAGTGTGCGCAGTGCCATGGACCAGGCGGCGCAGGCGCTGAAAGCCCATTTGCAGTAAGCAGTTGATCGCGGGGCAAGCGCGCTCCCACGCAGGTATCAGACCTTCGTGGGAGCGCGCTTGCCCCGCGATTGATTCAGCAAAGGTCCCACTTTCGGAACGCTGCTTCCTGTAACTCCAGGATTGTCCTGTGTCCCTCGTCCCCCGAAAATGCCCGCCTCTTTCATCGATGACATAAGCTGTTGCATCACACGCTGCCGCACGCAGTTCAAGGAGTCCGAGCAATGCCACACGAAGGCAGCCTTCTACAAACCGCCGTCATCTTCCTCCTCGCCGCCGTGGTCGCCGTGCCGCTGGCCAAGCGCCTGCAACTGGGCGCCGTGCTCGGCTACCTGCTGGCCGGCGTGGCCATCGGCCCGCAGGCCCTGGGGCTGATCCGCGACACCGAGAGCGTCGCGCACATCTCCGAGCTGGGCGTGGTGTTGCTGCTGTTCATCATCGGCCTGGAGCTTTCACCACGACGCTTGTGGCTGATGCGCAAATCGGTGTTCGGCGTCGGCACCGCGCAGGTGGTCCTGACCGGCGCGGTACTGGGCGCCATCGCCCTGTTCGGCTTCAGCCAGACGCTACCCGCGGCCATCGTGCTCGGCCTTGGCCTGGCCCTGTCGTCCACCGCGCTGGGCCTGCAGAGCCTGGCCGAAAGCAAGCAGCTCAATGCGCCCCACGGTCGGCTGGCCTTCGCCATCCTGCTATTCCAGGACATCGCCGCCATCCCGTTGATCGCCCTGGTGCCGCTGCTGGCCGCCAGCGGCCCGGACACCAGCCACGGCGACAGCCTCGAACATGGCCTGAAGGTGTTCGCCAGCATCGCCATCGTCATCGTCGGCGGCCGCTATCTGCTGCGCCCGTTGTTCCGTATCGTCGCCCGCACCGGGTTGCCGGAAGTGTCCACCGCCACCGCGCTGCTGGTGGTGATCGGCACCGCCTGGTTGATGGAGGAGGCCGGCGTGTCCATGGCCCTGGGCGCCTTCCTCGCCGGCCTGCTGCTGGCCGACTCCGAATACCGCCATGAACTGGAATCGCAGATCGAGCCGTTCAAGGGCCTGCTGCTGGGCCTGTTCTTCATCAGCGTCGGCATGGGCGCCAACCTGCGCCTGCTGCTGGAAATGCCGCTGGTGCTGCTGGGCCTGACCCTGCTGCTGATCGGCGTGAAGCTTACGTTGCTGATCGGCGTCGGCCGCCTGGCCGGTGGCCTGAACAGCGCCAGCGCCCTGCGCCTGGGGATGGTGCTGGCTGCCGGCGGCGAGTTTGCCTTCGTGGTGTTCAAGCTGGGCAAGGACCAGGGCCTGTTCGACACCCAGACCTACGACCTGCTGCTGATGACCATCACCCTGTCGATGGCGCTAACGCCGCTGCTGATGCTCGGCTGCGCCCGCGCCTTGAAGCGCCCGCAGCCCGCCCGCGAGGTGCCCGAGCAGTACAAGGCCATCGACGCTGGCACCCCGCGCGTGGTGATCGCCGGCATGGGCCGCATGGGCCAGATCGTCGCGCGCATCCTGCGGGCGCAGAAGATCCCGTTCATAGCCCTGGAGACCTCGGTGGACGCCATCGAGATGACCCGCATGTTCGAACAGGTGCCGGTGTTCTATGGCGACCCACTGCGCCCCGAAGTGCTGCACGCGGCCAAGGTCGGCGAGGCCGAGTATTTCATCATCACCATCGACGACCCCGAGGTAGCCATTCACACCGCGGAGCGGGCCAAGCGCCTGTACCCGCACCTGAAGGTGATCGCCCGGGCACGTAACCGTCAGCATGTGCACAAGCTGATGGACGTGGGTGCCGACCCGATCCGCGAGACGTTCTATTCCAGCCTGGAGATGAGCCGCCGCGCGCTGGTCGGGCTGGGGCTCACCGAAGCACAGGCGACAGACCGCATCGCCCGGTTCACCGAACATGACGAGCAGGTGCTGGAGGCCCAAGGGCAGGTCCGCGACGACCGGGCCAAGGTGATGCAGACGGCCAAGGAAGCGCGGGTGGAGCTGGAACGGTTGTTTGCGTCGGATGAGGATTGAGGCTCAGGCGAACGCCAGCCGCTCGATAGGTGGATGCTCGCGGTGCGCGGCCTGCCACAGGTCGTAGGCCGCCTGTTCGGCCAGGTACTGACAGGCACTGCCAAGCCCGGCCAGTTCGAGGCGATAGGCCAGGTCGGCTGAAATGGCTGCGTGGCCGTTGAGCACTGTGGATAACTGACCACGTGAATAGCCCAGGTGGCGGGCCAGGGAGGAGACGTTCATGCCAATGGCGGGCAGGACGTCTTCGCGCAGGGCTTCTCCGGGGTGGGGAGGGTTGTGCATGATTGTCACTTCATCTTGAAATCTGGGGCCGCTTTGCGCCCCCCAGTTCAAACAGCAGATCGAGGTCTCACCCTACGCTGATGATCCAGCCACCAACGGGGTTCCTACGCCAGTTCTCGCCACTGGATAGCAACTGGTTTCGCGCTCGCCTGAAACCATACAACAGCGGCAGAGAAGATCAACCGAGAAGCCTCCGACAAGCTCGAAGGAACGTGTTCTAAAAACGCTCGAATCTGCCGAATTCATCCATGTCCTACGTGAGCTGAAAACCTTTCCCACTGGGCAGCCTACAGCCCAAGAAATACCCTACAAGGTCTGTCGATACCCTTCTGATTGTCCGGGGAAATCATGCCCTCTAGGCTGACCGGGTCGCTGTCGGTTCAGCGATCGGGCGTGGAAACCCGGTAGTCCTGAGAAGGTGCCGTAATGGCAGTTGTATGCGGGAGGCCTCTGGCCTACCGGGTGACCTTCTTTCCGGATTTCCACCCCGTGTACAACTGCCGCCCTCTGCGTGGAAACGGACGGTTGCAGTCAAACCTGAAGAAGGAATCTGCAATGAAAAAAATCGTTCCCGACCCACCCCTCCCCGACACCCGTCACCACGCCTTCGGCAAATGCGACGCCGGCCACCCACCGCTGTTTGCGGTCAACCCCAATATCAACGCCCACGACGCCTTGGTGCATGTCGCCGAGTACCTGCGCAGCGCCTACAACGTCGGCTACAAGGCGTTGGAGCATACGGATGAAACCGGCAGGAGCCTGCTGTGGGCCAGCCTGCATGGGATCGAGATGGCCGAGGGCCTGACCGAGGCGATGCTGGAGGGTATCGAGTCGCCCTGAGCGACATTGCCTTCAGGGAGTTGGATGAAGGCCATCACCGCCCGGTAGACTGCGCCCCACTACCCCGGCGCGCTGTGGAGATCGCCCCTTGGAAGACCTCAACTCCCTCTACTACTTCACCCAGGTGGTCGAGCACGGTGGCTTTGCCCCGGCCGGGCGGGCGCTGGACATGCCCAAATCCAAGCTCAGCCGGCGCATTGCCGACCTCGAGGAGCGCCTCGGCGTGCGCCTGCTGCACCGCACCAGCCGGCATTGTTCGCTGACCGAGATCGGCCAGGCCTACTACAACCGCTGCCTGGCCATGCGCGTGGAGGCAGAGGGCGCCGCCGAGATCATCGAGCGCAACCGCAGCGAACCCCGCGGGCTGGTACGCATCAGTTGCCCGACCACCCTGCTCAACTCCTGGGTCGGTCCGATGCTCACCCGCTACATGCTCAAGTACCCGCAGGTGGAGCTGTTCATCGAGAGCACCAACCGCCGCGTCGACCTGCTGCACGAGGGCTTCGACGTGGCGCTGCGGGTGCGCTTCCCGCCGCTGGAGAACACCGACATGGTGATGAAGGTGCTGAGCAACAGCACCCAGTGCCTGGTCGGGCATCCGTCGTTTCTCGAACAGCTTGCCGAAGGCTTCGACCCGCAGCAGCTCAGTGAGCTGCCCAGCGTCCATTGGGGCAGCGCCCAGCGTGAGTACCAGTGGGAGCTGTTCCAGGGCGAGGACATGAGCCGCAGCCTGGTGATCCCGCACACGCCGCGGATGGTCACCGATGATCTGTTTGCCTTGCGACACTTCGTGGTGGCGGGCGTGGGGATCGCGCACCTGCCCAGAGTGGCGGTGCGCGAGGACCTGGCGGCGGGGCGACTGGTGGAGATTTTGCCGGACTGGAACCCGCGATGCGGCATCGTGCATGCGATCTTCCCGTCGCGGCGCGGGCTGCTGCCGTCGGTGCGGTCGTTGATCGATCATCTGGCTGAAGAGTTCGCGGTCAGCGACATGGCGTAGCACGCCATCGCCGCTCCCACGAAGGTCAGTTACCTTGCGTGGGAGCGGCGATGCGGCGACCCGACTTGCCCCGCGATCAGGCCATCAGAAGGCGAAGCAGGAACAGCCCAGCGCCCCCCAGAAGCCCTGGTAATCACTTACCGGCACACTGGAGTGCCGCGCTTTCTCATGGCTGTGGGCATGCACCCCGCACGGCCCGACGCACTGGTGCAGCGCCGCCGCCATCGGCGCCCCGGCGCGCCAGTGCCCCGGCACCTTGACCACCGGCGACCACTCGGGCAACACAGGCACCTGCGCCGGGCCCAGCTTGTCGAACTCGGCGGCGCCGTACACCACCTTGCCGTCGACAACGGTCAACACCGACTCGATGCCCTTGATCGCCTCTTCATCGACGCTGAAGAAGTCCAGCGACAATGCCGCCAGGTCCGCCAGCTGGCCGACCTTGATCTGCCCCTTCTTGCCCTGCTCGCTGGAGAACCAGGCGCTGCCATGGGTAAACAGCTGCAGCGCGGTCTCTCGGCTCAAGCCCTCCGGGTACAGCTCCAGGCCACCGACAGTCTTGCCGCTGACCATCCAGTACAGCGAAGTCCACGGGTTGTAGCTGGACACCCGGGTCGCGTCGGTACCGGCACCCACCGGCACGCCCATGTCGAGCATGCGCTTGATCGGCGGGGTGTGCTCGGCGGCCTTGGCGCCGTAGCGGTCGACGAAGTATTCACCCTGGAAGGCCATGCGGTCCTGGATGGCGATACCGCCGCCCAGCGCCCGCACCCGCTCGATGTTCTGCGGGGTGATGGTCTCGGCATGGTCGAAGAACCATGGCAGGCCATTGAACGGAATGTCGCGATTGACCTTCTCGAACACGTCGAGCATGCGCGAGATCGACTCGTCGTAGGTGGCGTGCAGGCGGAACGGCCAGCGCTGCTCGACCAGGTGGCGCACCACCGGCTCCAGCTCCTGCTCCATGGTCTGCGGCAGGTCCGGACGCGGCTCGAGGAAGTCCTCGAAGTCGGCGGCGGAGAACACCAGCATCTCGCCGGCACCGTTGTGGCGGAAGAAGTCATTGCCGTCGCCCGGCTTGACCTTCTGCGTCCAGTTCTTGAAGTCGGTGAGCTCTTCCTTGGGCTTCTGGGTGAACAGGTTGTAGGCAATGCGCACGGTCAGCTGGTCGTTGTCGGCCAGTTCCTGGATCACCTGGTAGTCGTCCGGGTAGTTCTGGTAGCCGCCGCCGGCATCGATGGCGCTGGTCAGGCCGAGGCGGTTGAGCTCGCGCATGAACTGACGGGTGGAGTTGACCTGGTACTCCAATGGCAGCTTCGGTCCCTTGGCCAGGGTGGCGTAGAGGATCGTGGCATTGGGCCTTGCGATGAGCATGCCGGTGGGGTTGCCGAACTTGTCACGCTGGATCTCGCCACCCGGCGGATTCGGCGTGTCCTTGGTGTAGCCCACGGCCTTGAGCGCGGCGCGGTTGAGCAAGGCGCGATCGTACAGGTGCAGCAGGAATACCGGGGTGTCCGGCGCGGCCTGGTTGATCTCTTGCAAGGTGGGCATGCGCTTTTCGGCGAACTGGAATTCGTTCCAGCCACCAACCACGCGTACCCACTGCGGGCTCGGCGTGCGCTCGGCCTGGTCCTTGAGCATGCGCAGGGCGTCGGCCAGCGACGGTACGCCTTCCCAGCGCAGTTCGAGGTTGTAGTTCAGGCCGCCACGGATCAGGTGCAGGTGCGAGTCATTGAGGCCCGGGATGACCGTGCGCTGTTTGAGGTCGATGATCTGAGTAGCGGCGCCCTTGTGGGCCATGGCTTCGGCATCGCTGCCCACGGCGAGGAACTTGCCGTCCTTGATGGCAACGGCACTGGCGGTGGGCTTTTCACGGTCAATGGTATGCAGCTTGCCGTTGAACAGGATGAGGTCGGCAGTCATGGCGCCTCCTTGGGTGGCGGCGTGGGCGAAACCGGCGGCGCCGGCGAAGGGCAATGCGGACCAAAGTGCGCCAGCGGCGCCAAGTACCGTGCTGGTGGCCAGAAACTGGCGGCGGCTCTTGTCGTTGGGATCCTGGGACATGGTGTTCTCCCTCGAGGGCGGCAAGCGCGACTGAGCTTGCCACCGATGCATGACAGAGAAGGGGGCTGGGCTGGCCGTGGAAGACTAGCAGCGGGAACAACCAGGCGCCGTTTCCGGCGCCCGGTGTCTTACTTGCCGGCGGTCAGGGCGTTGTAGCTGGTGATCAGGTTGCGGTAATCAGGGATGTGGTTGGAGAACAACGCCGCCAGCCCTTCGACGTCGTTGCGCCAGTCGCGGTGCAGTTCACAGGCCACGCCGAACCAGGTCATCAGCTGGGCACCGGCCTGGCTCATGCGGTCGTGGGCAGCGTCGCGGGTCATTTCGTTGAAGGTGCCGGAGGCATCGGTGACCACGAACACATCGAACTCTTCTTCAAGGGCCGCCAGGGCCGGGAAGGCCACGCATACTTCGGTCACCACGCCGGCGATGATCAGTTGCTTCTTGCCGGTAGCCTTCACTGCCTTGACGAAGTCTTCGTTGTCCCAGGCGTTGATCTGGCCGGGGCGGGCGATGTAAGGGGCATCCGGGAACAGCTCTTTGAGCTCCGGCACCAGCGGGCCGTTGGGGCCTTGCTCGAAGCTGGTGGTGAGGATGGTCGGCAGGTTGAAGTACTTGGCCAGGTCGGCCAGGGCCAGCACGTTGTTCTTGAAGCGGTCCGGCTCGATGTCGCGGACCAGGGACAGCAGGCCGGCCTGGTGGTCGACCAGCAGTACGGCGGCGTCGTCTTTGTTCAGGCGGTTGTAAGTGAATTTGCTCATGGTCGTTGCTCCCAAAGGTGTGTGATTTTCGTTGCCATCGGTGTTTCGCGTTGATGGGCAAAGATTAGATTGATCACCTTTGAGCCGGTAGACGGCAAAAATTGGCCCTAGCGTTCTGTTTTATGAACGATAGTTTTCCCTTTACGCAGAGCCGCTCAACGGACCAGCTTCCAGACAATGTGTGAATTGCGACCACTGAGCCTGTACTCGCACCCCTGGAACAACCCCCAGATCAACGGGCCGAACGACAGGGCAAGCAACAGGGGGAACACATAAAGCCCCAGGATGAGCAATAACGAGAGCAGTTTGTGCTCGAAGGTCATGGCCAGCCTGTGGACCTCGCCCGCCCCTTCGAAGGTGTTGATGTCCAAGCCGCGCTGCCTGGCGAAGAACCAGGCATAGATCGCCAGGGCGGATGCGGACACCATCACACCCCCGAACATGAGTAGATTGATGAACCTGAGGGTTTCACACAATGTCATTGCTGCTCCTTGCCGGCATGCTCCACCAATTGGATGCCCCATTCGACGGAATCAGACCGGCCGCGCGCCATTGTTTCCAACTCATCGGCTTACAGCAAGAACGGCATGCCCTCGAAGCAGCCCGTTCTACGCCTCCTGCATGCCCATTGCGTGCCCCTTCAACCTGCTCTATTACTAGCCACAGCCCTCCCCCGCACCGAGACCATCATGCTGGCCTTCATCGAGTCCTCCCCGTTGTTGCTCGGCACCGCCCTGATCTTCCTCGACCTGCTGCTTTGGCACCTGATCCCATTGGAGCGCCGCGCCTGGCGCATCGCGTCGCGGCTGGCGATTTTCCTGCTGTTCAGCTGGCTCTTGCTGGCCGCGGGCATGAGCCCGCTGCAACCACCGCCCTGGGCCGACGATGTCTCGCGCAACCTGATGGCCACAGTGCTGGGGATCGGCTGGTGGCTGTTCGGCGCACGCACGGTGACGGTGGTGTTCGGCTTGTTGCTGGTGGCGCGGGGCAGCCACGGCGGGCGACTGCTGCAGGATGTGGTCGGGGCGCTGATTTTCCTGGTCGCAGCGGTGGCGGCGGCGGCCTATGTGATGCAGTTGCCGGTCAAAGGCCTGTTGGCGACCTCAGGGGTCATGGCCATCGTCATCGGCCTGGCGCTGCAGAGCACCCTGGCCGACGTGTTCTCGGGGATCGTGCTGAACACCACGCGGCCCTACCAGATCGGCGACGCGATCTCGATCGACGGCACCGAGGGCAAGGTGGTTGATATCGACTGGCGGGCCACCCGGCTGATCACTGGCAACAGCAGCCTGGCGGTGATCCCCAACTCGGTGGCGGCCAAGGCCAAGATCCTCAACTTCAGCCGTCCGGCCGAGGTGCACGGGGTGTCGATCAGCGTGGTGGTGCCGGCCAAGGTGCGCCCGCAAAGGGTGTTCGATGCGCTGGAGAAGACTCTGCAAGGCACCAGCATCCTGCTGGACAAGCCGGCGCCCAAGGTCACGGTAAAGGCTTCGACACTGGAGTCAGTGGAGTACGAGGCCAGCGGCTTCATCGCCGAGATGTCGCGCAAGACCGAGGTGCGCAACCAGTTGTTCGACCTCGCCCACCGCCACCTGGAAGCCAGCGGCGTGACCTGGAACACCGAGCTGGGCGCCCCGGTGCGCAGCCGCCAGCGCGAGCTGCTGGACGAAGTGCGGGTGTTCCGCTCGCTGAGCAACGAAGAGCGCGACGCCCTGAGCCAGCGCATGACCACGGTGGAATACCTCGCTGACCAGGTGATCCTCGACATCGGCGAGCGCTCGGAGCATGTGCTGCTGATCAGCCGCGGCGTGGTACTGGCGTCGGTGCGCGATGGCGAGCGGCTTATCGAGGGTGGCCGCATGGGGCCCGGCGAGGTGCTCGGGCTCGAGGGCCTGGTGGATGACGAGGCCTCGCCTGTCGAGTTTCGCGCCTTGAGTGGCTGCATGCTGTATCGCATCGACAAGGAACAGGTGCGCGGTTGCCTGGCCGAAAGTGGCGATGTGAAGTCGGCACTGACCAAACTGCAACGGTTCCGGCGGCAGAAGCGCGAGTCGCTGTTGTTGCAGAAGCCGGCGGTGGTGAAGAAGGGTGGCTTCCTCAGCTGGTTGCACAAATGACCGAGCTTCGTCGCCCGCACGGGCCCTATCGCCGGCAAGCCGACTCCCACAGGGCACGTGGAAAAGCCTGTGGGAGCTGCGGTTCGCCGCCGCGACTTGCCAGCGATGAGGCCGGAACAGGAACTACAGCACCACCCGCAGGCACTGCCCCGCGTGATACAGCGAGAACCCCGACTCGTAGAACGCCGTGCGCAACGATGGCGCGCTCACCGGCTTCATCGGCGAGAACGGAATCGGCAGGCTGTCCGGGTCGTCCTTGAGCAGAAATTCCGCAAAGGCCCGGCCAATCACCGTGCCGGTGGTGTTGCCCCGCCCGTTGTAGCCGGTGACCGCCACCAGCCCCGGCGCCGGTTCGAACAGGCGCATCAGGTGGTCTGGAGTGAAGTCGATGCAGCCGGTCCAGTGCATCTCCCATTCGACCTTGCCCAGCGCCGGGTAGTAGTGGCTCTGGATGCGGTCGGCCCAGCTGCGCACGAACCACGCGGGCTTGTTGTCGACCCGGCCTAGGCTGCCGAGCAGCAGCCGGCCCTGTTCGTCGCGGCGGATGCTGCTGAGCACGGTTCGGGTGTCCCACGAGCCCTGGCCATGGGGCAGGACCTGGTCGGCGGCGGCGCCGCGCAACGGCTTGGAAGCGACCTGGTAGTAGTAGCCGCGGAAGAAGTGCTTCTGCAGGTTGCTCCAATCGCCTTCGGTGTAGGCACCGGTAGAGATCACCACCTTGTCGGCACGCACTTCGCCCTGTGCTGTGCGCACCCGCCAGGCATCGCCGTCGCGCTCCAGGCCTTCGACCGCGGACTGCTGGAACAGCTTGCCGCCCAGCCGGGTCACGGCAGCGGCCAGGCCCTGGGTGTAACCCATGGGGTTGATGGTGCCGGCGCGGCGGTCGAGCAGCGCGGCGGAGATCTTGTCGGTACCGCAGTATTCCTGACATTGCGCGCCGGTCAGCAGCTCGACGTCGGCGCCGCGCCGGGTCCATTGCTGGTGGCGAGCTTCGAGGTCGGCGATGCCGGTGGCATTGTGTGCCATGTGCAGCGTCCCCTGGTGCCGGGCCTGGCAGTCGATACCCAGGCGCTCGATCATGGCGAACACTTCGCCCGGCGCCTCGCCGAGGACCTTGTTCAGGCGTCCGCCCTGCTTGTGCCCGAGGGTGGCCTCGACGTCGTCGGGGCGGATCCAGGTGCCGGCGTTGACCAGGCCGACGTTGCGCCCGGAGCCGCCATGGCCGATCTTCCAGGCCTCCAGCAGGATCACCGTCTTGCCCTGCTCCAGCAGATGGATGGCCGCCGACAGGCCGGTGATGCCGCCGCCGATCACGCAGACATCGGCCTTGTGCTCGCCGGCCAGGGCCTGGGCGGCAACGGTCGGCTGGGTGAGGTGTTCCCACAAGCATTCTTGACGCAGTTCGGACATGACCGGCTCCAGCAGATTTTATTCTTGTTGCGGCCCATCGTCGCGGTTCGTCGCCACGACAAGCCGGCTCCCACAGAGATCGACGCGGTCGCTGTGGAGCCGGCTTACCGGCGAAACGGGGGCAAAGCCCCCGCGACGATCATCAGTCGAACACGATCCCTTGCGCCAGCGGCAATTCGCGAGAGTAGTTCACGGTGTTGGTCTGACGACGCATGTAGCCTTTCCAGGCATCCGAACCAGACTCACGGCCACCGCCGGTTTCCTTCTCGCCACCGAACGCCCCGCCGATCTCCGCGCCGCTGGTGCCGATGTTGACGTTGGCGATGCCGCAGTCGCTGCCCGAAGCACTCTGGAAACGTTCGGCCTCGCGCAGGTCGGTGGTGAAGATGCACGACGACAGGCCTTGCGGCACTTCGTTGTTCAGGCGCAGAGCCTCTTCGAAGTCATCGTAGGCCAGCACGTAGAGGATCGGCGCGAAGGTCTCGTGGCGCACCACCTCGCTCTGGGCCGGCATCTCGGCAATGGCCGGCGACACGTAGTAGGCGTTCGGGTACTGCTCGGCCAGCTGGCGCTCGCCACCGAATACCTGCCCACCTTCATCGCGGGCCTTGGCCAGCGCGCCCTGCATGGCATCGAACGACTGCTTGTCGATCAGCGGGCCGACCAGGTTGTCCTTGCGCGGGTCACCGATGCGCACCTTGCCGTAGGCGGCTTTGACACGGGCGACCACGTCGTCCTTGATCGAACGGTGCACGATCAGCCGGCGCAGGGTGGTGCAGCGTTGGCCAGCGGTGCCCACGGCAGAGAACAGGATGCCGCGCACGGCCAGGTCGAGGTCGGCGCTCGGAGCCAGGATCATGGCGTTGTTGCCGCCCAGTTCGAGGATGCTGCGGCCGAAGCGCGCCGCCACACGGGGGCCCACTTCGCGGCCCATGCGGGTGCTGCCGGTGGCACTGACCAAGGCCACGCGTGAATCGTCGACCAGGGCTTCGCCGGCGTCGCGGCCACCGATCACCAGTTGCGCCACACCTGCAGGGGCATCGCCGAAGGCTTTCAGGGCTTTGTCGAACAGCGCCTGGCACGCCAGTGCAGTGAGCGGGGTCTTCTCGGACGGCTTCCACACCACGGCGTTACCCGCCACCAGCGCCAGCGCGGTATTCCACGCCCACACCGCCACCGGGAAGTTGAAGGCACTGATCACCCCGACCACGCCCAGCGGGTGCCAGGTTTCACGCATATGGTGGCCCGGACGCTCGGAGGCGATGGTCAGGCCGTACAGCTGGCGCGACAGGCCAACGGCGAAGTCGCAGATATCGATCATTTCCTGCACTTCGCCCAAGCCTTCCTGGGTGATCTTGCCAGCTTCGATGGACACCAGCTCGCCGAGGTCGGCCTTGTGCTCGCGCAGCACTTCGCCGAACAGGCGCACCAACTCGCCACGACGAGGGGCCGGCACACTGCGCCAGGCCTCGAAGGCCTGTTGCGCCTGGTCGATGCGGGCAACGGTGTCGGCCTTGCCGAGCAACTTCACCGAGGCGATCTGGCTGCCGTCGATGGGGGTATGGACAGGGTAATCGCCCTGGGTGTGAGCCGCGGCGGCAACGCCAAGGCGCTCGAGCAATCCAGCAACCATCGTGCTTCTCCTTACATCGGGTGAAGGGGTTGAAAATGTCGTGGGTCAGTATTAATCCGATTACTCGGGTGCAACAAACGACCTTTATTCCGCATATCATTCCACCAGGTAATGATTTCAGCCGCCGAGACCGCTTATGTCCAAACGCCTGGTACCGTCCATGACCGCCCTGCAGTGCTTCGAGGCCGCAGCCCGTCACCTGAGCTTCACCCGCGCCGCCGAGGAACTGCACCTGACGCAGAGCGCGGTGAGCAAGCAAGTGGCGCAGCTCGAGGAGATGCTGCGCCATCACCTGTTCCTGCGCATTCGCCGCCGCCTGCAACTGACGCCGGCCGGCAGCCTGTACCTGGCCGAGGTGAACAAGATCCTTACCCAGGTGGACATGTCCAGCCGCTATGTCCTGAGCTACGGCTCGCAGACCGAAGTACTGAAGGTAGCCACTCAACCGAGTTTCGGCGTGCGCTGGCTGATCCCGCACCTCAAGGGCTTCGGCAAGCGCCACCCGAACCTGCACCTGGACATCCGCAACGAAATGGAGCCGTTCGCCCTGCTGCAGGGCTCGGCCGACGTGGTGTTCTTCTATGGCCAGGGCACCTGGCCCGGGGCCACCTGCATCGAGCTGTTCGGCGAAGAAGTGGTGCCGGTGTGCGCGCCGGAGCTGTTGCAAGGGCGCACGCTGCCTGACGCCGGCGCGGTGGCGGAGCTGGTGCTGCTGCAGAGCACCTCGCGACCGCAGGCATGGCACGAATGGTTCCTGGAGCAAGGGCTGCATACCGACAACAGCTACCATGGGCCGCGCTTCGATACCTTCTACATGGCCTTGAGCGCGGCGCAGGCCGGATGCGGGGTGGCATTGGTGCCCAGTTACCTGGTGGCCAAAGAGCTGGCCGAGGGCAGCCTGGTACTGGCCTGGGACCATGCGATGAAAAGCAATGGCGCGCATTACCTGGCGTATGCCGAACATGCGGCGGAGGTGCCCAAGGTGCGGGCGTTGGTGGAGTGGGTTGCCGAGCAGATCCAGCGGCGCGACCACTGATGCCACCGTGAGAGCGGGCTTGCCCGCTATGGGACCGTCAAGGTCGATCAAAAAAGGAATGAAACCCGCACTTTTTTTCGCTTGTACGGCATCTCCATTCCCAGCTTTCATGTAAGTGTCCTCCACTCACCCAGGAAGCTTGCGATGCCCGCCCACGATTTCGTCAGCCCCGACAGCATCCGTGCGCAGTTCTCTGCCGCCATGTCGCTCATGTACAAGCAGGAAGTCCCCCTGTACGGCACGCTGCTTGAACTGGTGAGCGAAACCAACCGGCAGGTCATGGCCGCGCAGCCCAAGGTGGCTGAGGCCCTGCGCTGGACCGGCGAGATCGAACGCCTCGACCAGGAGCGCCATGGCGCCATCCGCGTGGGCACCGCCGAGGAGCTCGCCACCATCGCCCGCCTGTTCGCGGTCATGGGCATGGCGCCGGTCGGCTACTACGACTTGAGCTCGGCCGGCGTACCGGTGCATTCCACCGCGTTCCGCGCCGTGCACGAGCAGTCGCTGCATGTCAGCCCGTTCCGCGTGTTCACTTCGCTGCTGCGCCTGGAACTGATCGACAACCCGCAACTGCGCAAACTGGCTCAAGGCATTCTCGACAAGCGGCAGATCTTCACCGCCCGTGTGCTGGAACTGATCGCCCAATGCGAACGCGATGGTGGCCTGAACGCGAGCGATGCCGACACGTTCGTCGACGAAGCACTCCACACCTTCCGCTGGCACCGGGACGCCACCGTTACCGCCGAGCAGTACCAGCAACTGCACGACCAGCACCGCCTGATCGCTGATGTGGTGGCGTTCAAAGGCCCCCACATCAACCACCTGACACCACGCACCCTGGACATCGACGCCATCCAGCTCGGCATGCCGGCCAAGGGCATCCCACCCAAGGCCGTGGTCGAGGGGCCGCCCACCCGCAGCCAGCCGATCCTGTTGCGCCAGACCAGCTTCAAGGCCCTGCAGGAAAAGGTTGCTTTCAGCGATTCCCAGGGCAGCCACACGGCGCGCTTCGGCGAGATCGAACAACGCGGCGCGGCGCTGACGCCAAAGGGGCGCCAGCTGTACGACCGCCTGCTGGACGCGACCCGCGCGGCCCTGGGCGGCGTGCCGGCCGAGGCCAATGCCGAACGCTACATGACCCTGCTCGCCGAGCATTTCGCCGAATTTCCGGACGACCTGGGGCAGATGCGCGAACAAGGGCTGGCCTACTTCCGCTATTTCGCCACCGACAAGGGGCTGGCGGCGCGCGGGCAGCCCGGCCGCCCCACTACCCTGCAAGGGCTGATCGACGCCGGGCATGTGCATTACGAGGCGCTGGTGTACGAGGACTTCCTGCCGGTGAGTGCGGCGGGGATCTTCCAGTCCAACCTGGGGGATGATGGCCAGGCCGACTATGGCAGCAACGCCAATCGGGATGCCTTCGAGCAGGCGTTGGGGTTGAAGGTGCAGGATGAGCTGGCACTGTATGCACAGAGCGAGCGCAGGTCGTTGCAGGCGTGTGCGCAGGCGTTGGGGCTGTCGGCCCTATAAACGTCATCGCGGGCAAGCCCGCTCCCACAGGGTCGGTGGGAGCGGGCTTGCCCCGCGAAAGTTTTAGCGGCCCACTCGGAACCGATCCACTTCCTGGCGCAACTGCCCCGCCAGTCCTTCCAGTTCGCGGGCCGTCGTGGCCAGCTCATTGGCCACATCTCGCTGCTCGCTGTTGGCCTGGGCGATGCTCTGCAGGTTGCGGCTGAGCACCGTCGCGGTGCTGCTCTGCTCCTGGGTCGCGGTGCTGATCACCGCGAACTGCTCGCCCGCCACCCGGCTCTGCTCGTCGATGCGCGCCAGGGCTTCGGCCACCTTGTCGTTGCGCGCCAGGCCTTCCTGCATCAGCTGGTTGCCCTGCTCCAGCGTGCTGATGGCATGGCCGGTCTGCTGCTGGATGCTGGCGATCATGCCCGAGATCTCGTCGGTGGCCTGACGGGTGCGCGCGGCCAGGCCGCGGACCTCGTCGGCGACCACGGCGAAACCACGGCCCTGCTCGCCAGCCCTGGCCGCTTCGATGGCGGCATTGAGCGCCAGCAGGTTGGTCTGCTCGGCAATCGAGGTAATCACGCCGACAATGCCGCCGATCTCCTGCGAGCGAGCGCCCAAGGTATCCATCACACTGGCGGTACCGCCCAGTGCTTCGGCGATCTGCCGCAGGGAAACCGAGGCTTCGTCCATGGCACTGCGACCGATACGGGTCTGCTGGGCGTTGTCGCGGGCCATGCGCTCGGTCCCGGCCATGTTGTCGGCAATGTTCATCGAGGTGGCGCTGAACTCCTCCACCGCGCCGGCCATGCTGGTGATCTCGCCGGATTGCTGGTCCATGCCCTCGCAGGCGCCGGACGACAGGCCCGACAGCGAGCGGGCGCGGCCACTGACCTGGTCGGAGGCGGTGCGGATATGCTCGACCATGGTCGCCAGCGCATCGCCCATCTGGTTGAAGCTGCGGGCCAACTGGCCGATCTCGTCATGGCTGGTGACGCTCAGGCGGGCGTTGAGGTCGCCGGCACCCAGGGCCTCGGCCTGGCGCACCAGGTCGCCGAGCGGGCGCAGCTTGCGACGCAGCAGCCAGAGGGTCGCGGCCACGGCCAGCAGCATCGCCAACAGGCTGCCAATGGCCAGGCGCAGGCCGACACTCCAGGTCACTTCTCGGATTTCGCCCTCGGGCATGCTTGCCACCACGGTCCAAGGGCCTTCGGCGAACGGCTCGGTGACACTGAACAGCTGCTCGCCGGCACTGCTCCAGAACCGCCCTGCCCCCGGCTTGATCGCCTTGATCGCCTGGGCCGCCGCCTCGCCGTCACGCACTTCGGCCGGTGGCACCAGCCACTTGCCCTGTTCGTCCAGCAATGCCAGCGAGCCGGTCTGGCCGATGCGGAAACGCTTGAGGTTGGCGAACTGGGCATTCTGCGCGTCGGTGTAGTCGAAGCCGACGAACAGCACCGCGATCACCCGGCCGCTGCCATCACGCACCGGCACATAGCGGGTCATGTAGTTGCGGTCGAACAACACGGCGCGGCCGACGTAGGTCTGCCCGGCCATCAGTTTCGGATAGGCCGGGTGCTGGCGGTCGAGCTGGGTGCCGATGGCGCGGCTGCCGTCCTGCTTGGTCAGGCTGGTGCTGATGCGCACGAAGTCGTCGCCGCTGCGCACGAACAGGGTCGCGACCCCGGCGGTCATCTGCTGGAACTCGTCGACCTGGTGGAAATCGTTGTTCAGCAGGTGATCACCCAGGTACAACGCGGGCGTCGCGGCGCCTGCGACGTTGACCGTTTCCCCCGCGTGCAGCGCCAGGCCCGTGGCGAACCGGCGCTCGAACAGGCCGCTCAGGCGCTGGGTGTTGTCCTTGAGCGAACCGTGGAAGGTGTCGAGCTGGTCGGCCAGCAGCCGCGCCTCGCTGGCCAGGTGCGCCTGGCGGGTGGTGAGGTTGGCGTCGTCCAGCGAACGCAGGGCAAACAGGGTGCTACCGGTGATCACCAGCGCCAGCACGATGGCGAGGGCGATCCCGAGTTGCGAGGCGATTCGGGCACGCGGTTGAGACATGGCAAGGCTCCTGGCAAGAGGCCGGGATCGTCCTGATCACGCTGACCGCCCGCTTCCTATCAACGGGGAATCGCGTCCTCTTCCGGGACGCTGGTGCAAGTTGATCGGCGTCTGCAGGAAATACTTGAGTGCAGGACCGGGATATTCGCAAACGTTTTCTTTCCGTGGCCTTTCGAACGTTGCTAGCCCTGCGCAGAAAGGATCTGCACAGCCGGCAAATCCATTGCCTCCGCCTCCTCCTGCAGAAACACGCTGAGCCTGCGCAACCGCTCCCCGCCCGGCCGGGTCCGTGGCCACACCAGATAGTAGTCCATGCCGCTGGCCACCGCGGTCGGCCAGGGCAGGCTCAACCGCCGCTGCGCCACATCCTCGGCCACCATCAGCAGGTCGCCCATGGAGATCCCGTAGCCCCGCGCGGCGGCAATCATG
This sequence comes from Pseudomonas sp. FG36, assembly GCF_057809275.1. Classification (NCBI taxonomy): domain Bacteria; kingdom Pseudomonadati; phylum Pseudomonadota; class Gammaproteobacteria; order Pseudomonadales; family Pseudomonadaceae; genus Pseudomonas; species Pseudomonas sp. FG36. The sequence continues at coordinate 12,419 of NZ_JBMDJQ010000033.1, read as the reverse complement.
CCCAGCTCCAAGGTGTCGAATACCTGCCCGCCCTTGAGCGAGACCTTGTCGGTCAGGCCCATGCGCGCCAGCCAGGCCCGCCAGTCGCGCTTGTCCGGCGTGGGGTGCAGCAGCTCGATGCCGGCCAGGCGCCGCTCGTCCCAGGGCGCGTCATCGAGCAGGTCCGGTGCCCCTACCGGAATCAGCAACTCGGAGAACAGCCGGCGCACCTCCCAGTCCGCCGGGAAGCTGCCATCGCTGAGCAGCACCGCACAGTCGAACGGCTCTTGGTTGAAGTCGACATGGTCGACATCCATCCAGGCGCTGGTCAGTTGCACCTCGTTGCCCGGCTGCAGATGGCGGAAGCGACTCAGGCGTGCCAGCAGCCAGCGCATGGTCAGGGTCGAGGGGGCTTTCATGCGCAGGATGTCATCTTCACCGCGCAAGGTTTCGCAGGCCCGCTCCAGGGAAGCAAAACCATCACGCACACCGGGCAGCAACATGCGCGCGGCTTCAGTCAGCTGCAGGCTGCGGCCATTGCGCACGAACAGGCGGCAGGCGAAATGCTCCTCCAGGGTGCGGATATGCCGACTCACCGCGCTTTGGGTGATCGCCAGTTCTTCCCCGGCACGGGTGAACGAGCTCAGCCGAGCGGCGGCTTCAAATGCGCGCAGCGCATAGAGCGGAGGCAGTTGGCGGATCATGATGCACCTGTCATACGGGAGCTGGGCCGGTGCGGAGGATCATACAGGCATGAGTCATACTCATGACACCGATCGCATTTATCCTTTTGTGCAAAGCTGACCGAAGCCTCAGAATCGACGGCTCGCTTCCAGAATCATCAACAAGGACCACCCCCATGCACGTCGCGCCCACCACCGAACTCAAGGCTTTGCTGCGCCTGGCCGGGCCGCTGATCGCCTCGCAGTTGGCGCACATGCTGATGGTGCTCACCGACACCCTGATGATGGCCCGCATCAGCCCGCAGGCCCTGGCCGGTGGCGGCCTGGGCGCGGCAAGCTATTCGTTCGTGTCGATCTTCTGCCTGGGCGTGATCGCCGCGGTCGGCACGCTGGTGGCCATCCGCAAGGGCGCCAACGACATCGAGGGCGTCACCCGCCTGGCGCAGAGCGGCCTGTGGCTGGCCTGGGGCCTGGCGCTGGTCTCGGCGCTGGTGATGTGGAACCTCAAGCCGGTGCTGCTGCTGTTCGGCCAGAAACCGGAGAACGTCGACTCGGCGATGCAGTTGCTGACCCTGCTGCCGCTCGCCCTCCCCGGCTACATGACTTTCATGGCCCTGCGCGGTTTTACCAGCGCCCTGGGCCACTCCACGCCGGTGATGGTCATCAGCCTGGTGGGCACGGTGTTCAACTACCTGTTCAACCACGCCCTGATCGAGGGCATGTTCGGACTGCCCAAGCTGGGCCTGATGGGGATCGGCCTGGTCACGGCGGTGGTGACCCTGGGCATGGCCATCGCGCTCGCACTGTATATCCGCTGGCACAAGGCCTATGCCGCCTACCCGCTGCGCAAGGGCCTGCTGCGCCCTTCCCTGCCGGCACTGCGCGAGCTGTGGCGGCTGGGCCTGCCGATCGGCGGCACCTATATGGTCGAAGTGGGCTTGTTCGCCTTTGCCGCCCTGTGCATGGGCGTGCTCGGCAGCACGGAACTGGCGGCGCACCAGATCGCCCTGCAGATCGTCTCCACCGCGTTCATGGTGCCGACGGGCCTTTCATATGCGGTGACCATGCGCGTCGGCCTTTATTACGGCGCCGGCAACTTGCTGGCGGCCCGTAGCGCCGGGCGCGTGGGCATTGGCTTTGGCGCATCGCTGATGTTCGCCTTCGCCGCACTGTTCTGGTTGCTGCCGGATGCCCTGGTCGGGCTGTTCATCGACCGCAACGACCCGGCCTTCGCCGCGATCTTCATGCTGGCAGTGCAACTGGTGATGGTGGCGGCGTGGTTCGAACTGTTCGATGGCGTGCAGACCATTGCCATGGGTTCGATCCGCGGCCTGAAGGACGCCAAGACCACCTTCCTGATTGGCCTGGTGTGCTACTGGCTTGTGGGTGCGCCAAGTGCCTGGCTGTTCGCCTTCACCTTCGGTGGCGGTGCACAGGGTATCTGGTGGGGGCTGGCCCTGGGGCTGGCCTGCGCGGCGGTGGCGCTGACGTTCGGCTTCGAGTGGCGGATGAAGCGGCTGCTGGGCAAGGCTGAGCGTGCACGGCGGGCAGCATTGTCGGTCTGAGACCCCCGGAGCCGCTGCGCGCGCCATCGCCGCGCGGGCGGCGCTCGATTTCACAAGCGCCGCAACTGTGTCGCTGAACACTTTGAAACCAGCATCCATCTAAAACTGTACTACTGTACTGCTATATACCTCACTTCCTGCCGACTATTTCACTGCCAACACCACAAAACCGCACCAAAAAAGTGCGCACCAGTACAGTTCCCTTAATAACCAGTGCAACAGTCGCTTTCAACAGTTAACTGGCCCATCACAATACACCTGAACTGTACCTACTGTTCTGGACGAGAGAGGAGGAAGATGGGCACCAGTTAAATCACTCCCTAATGCCGCCACAAGCGGAAGGATGACACATCATGGAACGTACCCTCAGTTCCGACCTGGTTTTCGAAAACGCCCAAGCTTCCAACGCCGCCCTGCCGCTGCGCGTCCTGTCCACCCTGGTACTGTGGCAGCGCCGCATGGCCAGCCGCCGCCAACTGGCGCGCCTGGACTCCCGCCTGCTGGCCGACGCCGGTATCAGCGAATCGCAGCGCTACGAAGAGCTGAGCAAGCCTTTCTGGCGCTAAGCGCCGGCCGCCGGCCCAGGCCGGCACCGTGAATTCTCAAGAACCCGTCGCAGGCAACTGCGGCGGGTTTTTTGTTTTAAGCCGCGCAGTAGAGCACTTGCGCACGCAAGCGTAACAGTTTTATAAAAATCAAATTCTATAGATACAGTTCCGATTTGATCTGTTTTTCGCGCCCAGGCGTCAGAACCGCCGCGTGTTACGCTTGTCTTACGCGCCTGGCATATAAAGTACCGTGACGAGCCAAGCGAGCGTCCGATAACCAGAACCAACCTTGACCCTGTGCAGGAGTCCACCAACATGTCCCGTTATCACCTGATTGGCGCCGCGTTGCTGCTGTCCCTCGCCGGTGCCGCCAACGCCACCAGCTTCGTCGTCACCACCGACGCCGTCGTCGGCGCCGTAGCCGCCTCGACCGACGCCACGTCCGATATCTCCTCCTCGTTCCGCGACGACAAGATCGTCAAGGCCGCCCGTGACGATGCCGCCAGCTTCGTCGGCAGCGATGGCGCCATCCGCGGCGCCAAGCTGGAAAGCGCATTCGTGCACATCCGCCAGCAGTTGCCGGCCCTGCAAGCCAGCGATGCGCAGCTGGCGCGCGCCATCCTCGCCATCTGACCTTGCCCTTGCCCCGGATTCACTGGCCCCGAGCCGTGCATCCGGGGTAGCCTTCGCAGCCCGAGACAATCGCCACTTCAAAGCCCATGCGTTACCTACTGCTTTCCTTTGTCGCCCTGGCCTGCATGAACAGCGCCCAGGCGATGGATGCCACCACCCAGAGCCTGGTCATCACGGGCTACGTCACCAGCCAGGTGACTGCCGCCCCCTTCGACCGCAAACGGATCGTCGCGGCCCGTGACGATGCCGCCGTGTTCGTCGCCAGCGACGGCCTGATCCGTGGCGCGCGCCTGGAGGCGGCGTTCGACGCCCTGCGCCAAGGCTGCGCCCGGCACTCTGTCGGCGACCGTGAACTGGCCGAGGCGATTCTCGTCCAATAACTACACCCGCTCCCTTGCATTTCCGGAGATGCTCCATGCGTAAACCGCTGATCGCCGCCACCCTCGGCATGCTGCTGCTCGCCGACCTGGCCCAGGCACACACCCTGGTGGCCACCAGCAACATCATCGTCCGCGCCTTTGGCCGGTCGATCGACTTCACTTCCGACACCACCACCTCGATCCGCGACTCGAAAGTGGTGCGTGAAGCCCACGCCGACGCCGCCAGCTTCGTCGCCAGCAATGGCGACATCCGCGGCGCGCAGCTCGAAGCCGCCTTCGACACCCTGCGCGCCCGCGTGCCCGAAGCCCGCGACGCCAGCGACCAGGTGCTGGCCGAAGCCATCCTCGCCCTGTGAAGCGCATGCGTGCCTGGCTGCTGGGCTGCGCCCTGACGCTGCTTGGCACGCCCGCCCTGGCCGATCTGCAGCTGGTGCTGCAGACCGACGGCCTCGACCCTTCGCAACAGCAGGCCAGCCAACTGCTGCTCGACGAAGCCATGGCCAAGCTGCCACCGCGCTTCAAGCAGCAGCTTGATCGGCAGATTCTGGTCAGCTGGGCCTCGCGCATGCCCGAGGATGCCTATGGCCAGGCCTCGCCGGTCGCCAGCCTGGATCTCAACCGGCGCCTGCTGCCGGGCCTCGTAGACGGCAGCGCCGCTCGCAAGAAGACCAACCGCCCCCATGGCACGGTCCGCGAAGAACTGCTCGCCACCGTGCTCCACGAGCTGACCCATATCTATGACCGCGCCCGCCTGTGGCCGCAGGCCGAGCGCCAGCTGATCAGCCGCTGCAAGCGCCAGCAGGGCGCGCTTGGCAAGGTCGGCCTGCCGCAGGACTGTCGCGGCCAGGCCGAACGCCGCTTCACCTTGAGCGACGACCCGCGCCTGCTGGACCTGGCCGGCTGGCCGCAGTACGTCGGCCGGCGCGGCGAGCGCGAGCAGCACAACGGCCAGCTGGTGCGCAGCCCGGATCCCTACGAGCTGAGCAGCCCGAAGGAGTTCATCGCGGTCAACATGGAGTACTTCCTCCTCGACCCGAGCTACGCCTGTCGCCGCCCAGCGCTGAACCAGTACCTGCGCGACCACTTCGACTGGGCGCCGCGCCAGGACGCCTGCGCCAAGGGCCTGCCGTTCCTCAACGCCGGCAACGACTTCGCCCGCCAACCCTTGGGCGAGATCGATCCGGAGCGGGTCTACGAGGTTGACTACCTGCTGGCCGAAGCCAACCAGAACTGGGTCAGCCGCTGGGGCCACAGCATGCTGCGCCTGGTGATCTGCGCCCCGGGTCGCCCACGCGGGCCGGCCTGTCGCCTGGACCTCGACCAGAGCCTGGTGCTGTCATACCGCGCCTTCGTCAACGATGTGCAGCTGTCCAGCTGGGACGGCCTGGTCGGCGCCTACCCGTCGCGGCTGTTCGTGCTGCCGCTGGGGCAGGTGATCGACGAGTACACCAAGACCGAGCTGCGCAGCCTGGCCTCGGTGCCGCTCAAGCTCAACCGCGCCGAGATCGAAAACCTGGTGCGCCAGGCCGCCGAGATGCACTGGAGCTACGACGGCAACTACTACTTCCTGTCCAACAACTGCGCCGTGGAGTCGCTCAAGCTGCTGCGCAGCGGCACTGGCAATCCACGCCTGAACGACCTGGACAGCATCATGCCCAACGGCCTGCTCGAGGTCATGAAGGGCAGGGGACTGGCCGATACCAGCGTGCTCGACGATCCACGCGAAGCGCTGCGCCTGGGCTATCGCTTCGACTCTTACCGCGACCGCTACCAGGCGATGTTCGAGGTGTTGCGCAAGCAGCTGCCGATCAAACAGACGACGGTGGAAGACTGGTTGGCGCTGGACGCCGAGCAGCGCCGCCAGTGGTTCGACCGCGCCGACCTGCGCACCAGCGCGGCCTTGCTGCTGCTCGAACAGGCCGGGCTGCGGCGCCAGCTGCTGCTGGCCCAGGATGAGGTCAAGCAACGCTACCTGAACGGGCGGGCGCTCAAGGACGGCAGTTTCGACAAGGCCAACGAAACCTTGCAGGCGATGCTGGCCAACAGCGGCTTCCTCAGTCGCCCGGCGGAATTGCTCGGGGCAGGGGGCTACGGCCTGCCGCAGCCGGACGAGCGCAAGCAACTGGAGCAGGTGAGCAGCGAGCGCCAGGCGCAACTGCTGCGCCTGAGCACCGACCTCGACCAGCAGGTGAGGGCGCTGCTGGGGCCCGAGCGGGGTAGGAAGATCAAGGCCGTGGAGGCCAATATCAAGCAGGTGGGCGAGCATCTGAGGGCGTTGCACAAGGCTGCCGGGGGGTTGCAGCTGCCCTAGTACATGGCAGGTCAGCCTCTATCGCCGGCAAGCCGGCTCCCACAGGGATCGCATAACCCTGTGGGAGCCGGCTTGCCGGCGATAGGGCCAGAAGAGGCAGCACAATGCCCTACAGGTTTTCCTCGTCTTCCTCCGGCAACCCCTGATCCACCTGCAACCACGGCAAGCGGCTCCCCACCCAGATATGCCGATTGGCCGGCACCCGCTCCGGGTGATCCAGCGTCGCCACGGTTACATCGATCGAATCCGGGCTATGGGTCGTCACCAGCGCCACGTGCGCCCCGCAACTGCCACAGAAATACCGGCTACAGGTTTCCGGCGCCATGTAGCGCTGCGGTGAGCCCGCCAACCATTGAAAAGCCTCGAAGGGCAGGGTGACCCAGGTCACCAGAGTGCCCCCGCTGACCCGCCGGCAGATCGAGCAATGGCAATGGGCGACATCGCCCAAGGCGCCCGACAAGCGATAACGCAGGGCACCGCAATGGCACCCGCCTTCTACGACATCCACCATCGAAACGACCTCCCGTCGCCTGGCACCAGCCGAAAGCTGGCTGAAAGCTTGCCCACATAGGATAGCGCCACCACCGGCAGCAGACCGGCCAGCCAGGGCACCCGGAAACTTCCGCGCCCCGGCCCAATCAACAACAACAATGGTGATTCTGATGTTTTCCTGTGCCCGCCTTTTCGCAGTCCCCCTCCGCCTGCTCCTCGCGCAGCGCCTGACGCGCTGATCCGCCCGAATCGTCCTTCCTTTCGCCGCGCCACGCCTGGAGTACCGCCATGCTGACCTTCCTCGGCTTCGCCATGGTCATCACCTTCATGTACCTGATCATGACCAAGCGCCTGTCGGCCTTGATCGCGCTGATCCTGGTACCGATCCTGTTCGCCCTGTTCGGCGGCTTCTACAGCGACATCGGCCCGATGATGCTGCAGGGCATCAGCAAGCTCGCGCCCACTGGCGTAATGCTGATGTTCGCCATTCTCTACTTCGCCCTGATGATCGACTCCGGCCTGTTCGACCCGGCCGTGCGCAAGATCCTCAAGCTGGTCAAGGGCGACCCGCTGAAAGTTTCGGTCGGCACCGCGGTGCTGGCCCTGGTGGTGTCCCTGGACGGTGACGGCGCCACCACCTACATGATCTGCTGCGCCGCCATGCTGCCGATGTACAGCCGCCTGGGCATGAGCCCGCGAATCATGGCCGGCCTGATCATCCTCGCCGGCGGGGTGATGAACATGACCCCGTGGGGCGGCCCTACCGCGCGCGCCGCCAGCGCCCTGCACGTGGACCCTTCGGACATCTTCGTGCCGATGATCCCGGCCATGGCCTTCGGTGTGCTGGCGATCCTCGCCATCGCCTACTGGTACGGCCTGCGTGAACGTGCCCGCCTCGGTGAACTGCACCTGCCGACCGACGACATCGACCACAGCGAAATCAGCGTGTCACAGTTCCCGGAAGCCCGCCGGCCCAAGCTGCTGTGGTTCAACGGCGCCCTGACCGCCGCGCTGATGGTCGCGCTGATCGCTGGCGTGCTGCCGCTGCCGGTGCTGTTCATGATCGCCTTCAGCATCGCCATGATCGTCAACTACCCGTGCCTGCAGCAGCAGAAGGACCGCATCGCCGCCCACGCCTCCAGCGTGCTGGCCGTGAGCGGGCTGATCTTCGCCGCGGGCATCTTCACCGGCATCCTGTCGGGTACCGGCATGGTCGATGCCATGTCCAAGAGCCTGCTGGCGGTGATCCCGGAAGCGTTCGGCCCCTACATGGCGGTGATCACCGCACTGGTCAGCATGCCGTTCACCTTCTTCATGTCCAACGACGCCTTCTACTACGGCGTGCTGCCGGTACTCTCGGAGTTCGCCAGCCACTACGGCGTCACCCCGGTGGAAATGGCCCGCGCGTCGATCGTCGGGCAGCCGGTACACCTGCTCAGCCCGCTGGTACCCTCCACCTACCTGCTGGTGGCCCTGGCCGGCATCGAGTTCGGCGATCACCAGCGCTTCACCCTCAAGTGGGCAGTGCTGGTGTGCCTGTGCATAATGTTCGGCGCACTGGCACTGGGGACTTTCCCGCTGTTCAGCAGTCTGTAATACAAGCGCCTCATCCAACCGCAAAGCGCCCGCCACCAGGGCGCTTTGCCTTTACCGCTCGAAGGAATACACATGGAATGGCTGACCAGCCCGGAAATCTGGGTTGCCTTTTTCACCCTCACCGCGCTTGAGATCGTGCTCGGGATCGACAACATCATCATGATCTCGATCCTGGTCAGCCGCATGCCCAAGCACATGCAACCGCGCACGCGGATCTTCGGCCTGGCCCTGGCCATGGTCACGCGGATCATGCTGCTGCTGTCGATCACCTGGGTCATGCGCCTGACCGACGACCTGTTCCATGTGCTGGGCGAAGGTATCTCCGGGCGCGACCTGATCCTGTTCTTCGGCGGCCTGTTCCTCCTGTGGAAAAGCTCCCAGGAGATCTACCACGGCCTGGAAGGCGAGGACGAGAACCCCGACGAGCCGAAAGGCGCGGGCGGCAAGTTCTTCTACACCATCATCCAGATCGCCATCATCGACATCGTGTTCTCTCTGGACTCGGTAATCACCGCGGTGGGCATGGTCTCCCACGTGCCGGTGATGATCGCCGCGATCATCGTCGCGGTACTGGTGATGATGCTCTGCGCCGGCACCATCAGCGACTTCATCGACAAGCACCCATCACTGAAGATGCTTGCGCTTTCGTTCCTGATCGTCGTAGGTACCGTGCTGATCGCCGAATCTTTCGATGTGCATGTGCCCAAGGGCTACGTCTACTTCGCCATGGCTTTCTCGCTGGCGGTGGAGGCGATCAACATCCGCATGCGCACGGCGATGGCACGCAAGAAGGGCAAGGAGCACGATCCAGTGAAACTGCGCAAGGACATCCCGGGTCAATAAGCCCAGGAAGCGCGGTAGCGAAAGGGCCCTTCGGGGCCTTTTTTGTTGCCGACGATGAGGCCAGGGCATGTTTCAAATACGTTTCACCCATGCCAAGCTGGCGCCAGCCAGGCAAAACAACTAAAGCTTCAGTGAGCACTGGAAAAAACAGCCCACCCCCGGGCCAGGCTCACCGCTGCACCCATTGGCCCCGCCCAGGGGCATAGAAGAAAAGGGGGCCCGACCATGCTGACCCTGCTCAATCTGCTCTCCGCCGTGGCGTTGCTGGTGTGGGGCACCCATATCGTGCGTACCGGCATCCTGCGGGTCTATGGCTCGAACCTGCGCCGCGTGCTCGGCCAGAACATGAACAAGCGCCCGTTGGCCTTCATCGCCGGGATCCTGGTCACCGCCATGGTGCAGAGCAGCAACGCCACTGCCATGCTGGTTACCTCGTTCGTCGGCCAGGGCCTGATGGCCATGACCCCGGCCCTGGCGATCATGCTCGGCGCCGACGTCGGGACCGCGCTGATGGCGCGGGTGCTGACCTTCGACCTGTCCTGGCTGTCGCCGCTGCTGATCTTCCTCGGGGTGATCTTCTTCCTCTCGCGCAAGCAGACCCGCGCCGGCCAGCTGGGCCGCGTCGGCATCGGCCTGGGCCTGATCATCCTGGCGCTGCAACTGATCGTCCACGCCGCCGCGCCGATCACCCACGCCCAAGGGGTGAAGGTGCTGTTCGCCTCGCTCACCGGCGATATCCTCCTCGACGCCCTGATCGGCGCGCTGTTCGCCATGATTTCCTACTCCAGCCTGGCCGCCGTGCTGCTCACCGCCACCCTGGCGGGCGCCGAAGTGATCAGCCTGCCGGTGGCCATCGGCCTGGTGATTGGCGCCAACATCGGCAGCGGCCTGCTGGCCTTCCTCACCACCAGCCTGCAGAACAGCGCCGGGCGCCGGGTGGCGCTGGGCAGCCTGTTGTACAAGGTGGTCGGCCTGCTGTTGATCATCCCGGTGCTGCACCCGCTGGTGGCCTGGATGGACAGCCTGAGCTTCAGCCCGCAAGAGCTGGTGATCGGCTTCCACCTGCTCTACAACACCTTGCGCTGCCTGCTGATGCTGCCAACAGTGAAACCCATGGGCCGCCTGTGCAGCTACCTGCTGCCCGAACGCGACAACGGCAATGGCCACCACCAGCCACGCCACCTGGACCCGACCGCGTTGAACACCCCCAGCCTGGCGCTGGTCAACGCCGTGCGCGAGACCCTGCGCCTGGGCGATATCGTCGACAGCCTGCTCGAGGCCATGCTTGGCGCCCTGCGCGGCACCCAGACAGCCTTGCCGCAACAGGTCCGGGCCCTTGGGGAGGATGCCGAGGCGCTGTACAACGCCATCAAGCTGTACCTGGCGCAGATGCCCCGTGAAGACCTCGCCGAGCAGGACAACCGGCGCTGGGCAGAGATTATCGAAGTAGCGATCAACCTCAAGCTGGCCAGCGACCTGATCGAGCGCATGCTGCGCAAGGTGCAGCAGCAGAAAACCTCGCAGCGCCGGGAGTTCTCCCAGGTCGGCCTGGAGGAGTTGACCGGCCTGCAGGAGCAATTGCTGGCCAACCTGCGCCTGGGCCTGTCGGTGTTCCTCAGCGCCGACCCGCAGAGCGCGCACCAGTTACTGCGCGAAAAACGTCGCTTCCGCGCCCAGGAGCGGCGCCTGGCCCACGCCCATGTCAGCCGCCTGCAACGTAAAGTGGTGCAGAGTATCGAAACCAGTTCGCTACACTTGGAGCTCATTGCCGACATGAAGCGTTTGAACTCTTTGTTCTGCAGCAGTGCCTATGTGGTACTGGGCGGCACCGACACCGGCGGGCTGATGCTCGACAGCGTGCCGGACGAAGCCCGCCAGCCTTGAGCCAAGACACCCGGAGACCTGAGCTCGCCTATGCGTTGCCTGTTGTTCGTTTGCCTGCTGATCTGCAGCCTGCCCACGCTCGCCCTCGACCGCTCGCGGGTCGAGGGCTACCTGTTGCCCAACGGCCTGCAGGTGATCCTCAAGTCCGGCTACGAGCGCGACCATGTATCGATCCGCCTGGTGGTGGGCGTGGGCCTGGACGACTTCGACTGTGACCAGCGCGAGCTGCCACACCTGCTCGAGCACCTGCTGTTCAGCGGTATCGATGAGACGGGCGAGGGCGGCCTGGAAGAACGCATCCAGGCCCTGGGCGGGGAGTGGAACGCCTTCACCAGCAGCGCCGACACCACCTTCGTCATCGAAGCCCCGGCGCGCAACCAGCGCAAGGTGCTCGACCTGCTGCTGGCGGTGGTCCGCGATACCCAAATCGACGCCAAGGCGCTGGCCACCGCGAAAAAGATCATCGAACGCGAGGACGGTGGCCATTACGGCCGCCTGCAGCGCTGGCTGGACCGCCAGGACATCGGCCACCCAGCCAGCGACCAGTTGGCCACCGAACTGGGCCTGAAATGCCCCGAGCGCTCCAACCTCGACGACATGACCCTGGAACAGGTCCAGCAGTTGCGCGAGCACTGGTATGTGGCCAACAACATGTCGCTGATCGTCGTCGGCGGCCTCGACCGCCTACTGCCAGCCTACCTGGAACGCACCTTTGGCGAGCTGCCGGCGACCGAGCCCGAAGAACGCCGCAACCTCGAAAGCATCAGCCAGCAAGCCGAGCAGCGCCGCGACCTGACCCGCGGCTGGCTGGGCGACAGCGTCAAGTTGCACTGGCTGTTCATCGAGCCGACCCTGGAGGAGGGGCATGACCAGACCCTCGAGCTGCTGTCGCGCTACCTGGACTGGGCGCTGTACGACCAGTTGCGCCTGCGCCACGGGTTGTCCTACGGGCCGTCGGCACAACGCGAGAGCTTTGGCGACAGCGGGCTGCTCAGCCTGAATGCCGACCTCGAGCGCCAGGACCTCGACAAGGCACTCAAGGTACTCGAGCAGTTGTTCGACCACCTGCGCAAGCATGGCCTGGACCCGGACACCTTCGCCCGCATCAAGGAAGCAACGATTGCCCGGGAGAGCTGGACCACCCAGGGCAACGCGGCGCTCGCCGACTACTACTGGGGGGCGCTCAACGCCTACGAGGACGGGCGTTTCACCGACCCGGTGCGAGAGCTTCGCCAGGTCAGCCTGAAACAGGCCGATGCGGCGCTGCGCGAGCTGCTCAAGGAGCCGGGATACCTGCGCATCGAAAAGCCGTTGCTGGGGTATGACGAGCTGTATGGGTTGGTGGCGTTGTTACTGGGGTTGATCCTGGCGGTCGGGCTGATCCGCCGGCGCCGCGTGGTGGCCAATCGCCCCAGTGGTGCTACACGGGAGCCTTGATTCGGCGGTATCCTGTCGGCCAACAGCGTCTGCGTGGGAGCGGGCTTGCCCCGCGATGAGGTCATCGC
>NZ_JBMDJQ010000032.1:0-68045 GCF_057809275.1 Pseudomonas sp. FG36 | reverse complement strand
CTCCCACGCAGCGCTGATACGGCGTGGGAGCGGCAATGCGGCGGTCCGACTTGCCCCGCGATTATCGGTGCGACGCAATCAAGCCAGTGCTGGCTGGACCACGTGCTCCGGATGCAGCGGCAGCAACGGCGAGTGCGGATCGTTGGCGATGGAAGCGCGCCACACATCGATCCACGCCGTGTGGTGCCCGGCCCATACCTGCTCGTGCAGGCGCGACAGCGCCACCGGGTCGCTGAGCAACGCCAGGCGGGTGTTCAGGTCCAGGCCCTGTGGCCCCACTTCCAGCGCCTTGGCCACGCGCTCTACGCGCAGCGCCTCGATCGGCGCCGCCTGGCCATGACGCGCCGTGGCCATGGCGCAGGCCAGGGCGTTCTGGCGTGGGTCGACCACGGCCCGGACGAAGCCGTCGTGCAGGGCATGCCAGCGGTTCTCGTGGGTGTACTGGTCGGTGGCCAGCAGTTCCTGCGGCGTTGCGTACTCCTCAGGGATGAGGAACAGCTTCTCGTCCTTGGCCGCCAGGCCCAGGCGGGTACGGCTGGAGATCACCGAAACCGGAATCGACAGCACCAGCGAGCCGACGATCGGCGCCAGCCACCACAGGAAGCTCGGGTTCAACCAGGCCACCAGGCCGGCCCAGGCAATGCCCAGCAGGGTCTGCGGACCATGGCGACGCACCGCCTCGCTCCACGGGGTCGAGTCGTCGTCACGCTGCGGCGAGTTCCAGGTCGCGGCCCAGCCGAGGAACGCGGCCAGCACGAAGCGGGTGTGGAAGATCATCCGCACCGGTGCCAGCAGCATGGAGAACAGCATCTCCATCAGCATCGACAAGGTGACCTTGATGCGCCCGCCAAACTCGGTGGCGCCCTTGGCCCAGATCAGGATGACGCTGAGCAGCTTGGGCAGGAACAGCAGCACGATGGTGGTGGAGAACAGCGCGATGGCTTTTTCCGGGTGCCACTGCGGCCACAGCGGGTAGAGCTGGAACGGCTCGATGAAGTACTGCGGCTCCATTAATGTGTTGGTCGCCAGCAGCGCGGTCGATAGCACCAGGAACAGGAACCACAACGGTGCCGACAGGTACGACATCACCCCGGTGAGGAACACCGCGCGGTGCACCGGGTGCATGCCCTTGACCAGGAACAGGCGGAAGTTCATCAGGTTGCCGTGGCACCAGCGACGGTCACGCTTGAGCTCGTCGAGCAAGTTAGGCGGCAGCTCTTCGTAGCTGCCCGGCAGGTCGTAGGCGATCCACACGCCCCAGCCGGCGCGGCGCATCAACGCGGCTTCGACGAAGTCGTGGGAAAGGATCGCACCGGCGAACGCGCCCTTGCCTGGCAACGGCGCCAGGGCGCAGTGCTCGATGAACGGCTTCATGCGGATGATCGCGTTATGGCCCCAGTAGTGCGACTCGCCCAGCTGCCAGAAGTGCAGGCCGGCGGTGAACAGCGGGCCGTACACGCGGGTGGCGAACTGCTGCATGCGCGCATAGAGGGTATCCATGCCCGAGGCTTTCGGCCCGGTCTGGATAATGCCGGCATCCGGGTTGGCCTCCATCAGGCGCACCAGGCTGCTCAGGCACTCGCCGCTCATGACGCTGTCGGCGTCGAGCACCACCATGTACTTGTAATCGCCGCCCCAGCGACGGCAGAAGTCGTCGAGGTTGCCGCTCTTGCGCTTCACCCGGCGCCGGCGGCGACGGTAGAAGATGCGGCCGAAGCCCTTGGTCTCGCGACACACGTCCAGCCAGGCCTGTTGTTCGGCCACGGCGATATCGGTGTCGTTGGTATCGCTGAGCACGAAGAAGTCGAAACGATCGAGGTTGCCGCTGGCGGCCACCGACTCGAAGGTCGCCCGCAGGCCTGCGAACACCCGTGGCACGTCTTCGTTGCAGATCGGCATCACCAGCGCGGTACGCGCCTCGGCGGGAATCGGCTCGTTGCCGGCGCTGCTGCCGGAGATGCGGTACTTGTCACGCCCGGTGAGCAGCTCGAGGAAGCCCATCAGCGCGGTCCAGAAGCCCGCCGACACCCAGCAGAACAGGATGCCGAAGAGGATCAGGATGGACGTCTGCAGCGCATACGGCCACACCTGCACCACGGTGTCCCACAGCGGCTGGTGGATGACTTCGTCGAGGTCGACGAACGACCAGCCCTGGTACGGCAGGATGCCTTTCATGTACCAGCCGGCGACGATGGTCTGGCCGATCATCAGGGTGAGCAGGATATAGCGGCGGATCGAGCCGACCGTGCGCCAGCGCGCCGGCGGCAGCTCGCGCTTGGGCGGCTGCGGGGCGTTGGTGCGGCCGGTCATGCGCCGCCACATGCGGATCAGCACGTTGGTGCGCCACGGCTCGGGCACGACCTTGGTGCGTTTGATCGGTGGGGCGATCTTCAGGCACAGGCGGCCGCTGCCATCGACGCCGAGCATCTCGGCCTCTTCCAGTTCGGCGGCACTGCCTACGGTAAGACGGGCCCCCACCGAAGCCTGGACGGCCTCGGCGGTGGCGGCGGCCGGGTTGGCCGCCAGGCGTTGGTGCAGCTCGCTGAACGAAGTGCAACGGGCGAGTTCCGCGCGTTGCTCGTCGCTCAGGGGGAGGTGGGCCAGGTATTCGCCAAGCGATTCCGGCCTTGCGCTTGAGTTACTCATCGGCAGGCAACTGATAGCTCCAGGTCTCGGTCAGCACCTTCTCGGTGGTGGCCGGGGCCCCGTTGGTGGATGCCGCGTCGGCGGCGGGTTGCTCGGCAGCCTGCTCGGCCTTGGCTTTCTCAGCCTTGGCGTGGGCGTGCTTGGCCGCGGCCTTGTCCTGCTTGGTTTCCTTGGCGGGCTTCGGTTGCTCGACCGGCACGTCACGCAGCAGCGCGGCGCGCATCTCGGTGGACTTCTTCGGATCCTGCACCTTCAGGCGCAGGGTCAGGCGCCAGCCTTTGGTTTCCGGGTTGTAACGCAGGTTGTTCTCGACCACTTCGGCGTTGTCGCCGACGCTGACCTGGCTGCGCACGGCGGTGTCCGCCGGCAACGCCGCAAGGTTCGGGCCGATGAAGTCGACCAGCAGGGCAACACTGCCGTCGGTCTGGCGGATCAGGTTGGACTGCTTGACGTCACCGGCGGAGCGCAGGGTCTGCTTGACCCAGCCCAGTTCCTGCGGGTGCAGCTGGTCTTCCTTGATGGTCCAGCGCAGGCGGTAGTCGTATTCGAACGCCTTGCCTGGCTCAGGCAGCTTTTCCGGGCTCCAGAATGCCACGATGTTGTCGTTGGTCTCGTCGGCGGTCGGAATCTCGACCAGGTCGACGGTGCCTTTGCCCCAATCACCCTTCGGCTCGATCCAGGCACTAGGACGCTTTTCGTACTCGTCGTCGAGGTCTTCGTAGTCGCTGAAGGCGCGCTGGCGCTGCAGCAGGCCGAAACCACGCGGGTTCTCGACGCTGAAGTTGCTCACAGCCAGGTGTTTCGGGTTGTTCAGCGGGCGCCACAGCCACTCGCCGTTGGCGGCATGGATAGCCAGGCCTTCGGAGTCGTGCAGGGCCGGGCGGTAGTTCATCACCTTCGAGGGCTGGTTGGGGCCGAACAGGTACATGCTGGTCAGCGGGGCGATGCCCAGACGGCTGACGTTTTCACGCAGGTAGACGCGCGACTTGACGTCGACCAGGGTGTCCTCGCCCGGACGCAGGGTCAGCTTATAGGCACCGGTGGAGCGCGGCGAGTCGAGCAGTGCGTAGATCACCAGGTGCTTGTCGTTCGGCTTGGGCTTCTCGATCCAGAATTCGCGGAAGCGCGGGAATTCCTCGCCCGACGGCAGCGCGGTGTCGATGGCCAGGCCACGGGCCGACAGGCCATAGCGGTGGCCTTTGCCGACCACGCGGAAGTAGCTGGCGCCAAGCAGGGTCATGATCTCGTCCTGCTTGTCGGCCTTGTTGATCGGGTAGAGCACACGGAAACCGGCATAGCCGAGGTTCTTGGTGGCATCAGCGTCATGGGGCACGTCACCGAACTCGAAGCGGCTCGGGTCGTACTTGATTTCCTTGACCTTGTTGGCGGTGATCTCGTTGATGGTCACCGGCGTGTCGAAATGCATGCCCTGGTGATAGAAGGACAGCTTGAACGGCGTCTTGTCCTTGGCCCACTCGGCCTTTTCCTGCAGGAAGCGGATCTTCTGGTAGTCGGCGTACTTCATGTCGCGGAACACCGGCGGCAGGTTGCTCTTCGGTGCCTCGAACTTCTGACCGGCCAGATCCTTTGCCTTGGCTGCAACATCGTCCAGATTGAATGCCCACAGCTGGCCCGCGCTCATCAGGCCGACCAGCGCCACGCCGGCCAACAGGGCCTTGCGCAGCCGGGTACCGGGGATTCTAGGTGCAATACAGGGGCTTACAATCACGAGCAATCCTCGCCGAAAACAGATCATGAAACCAACGGCCAGCGACAAATGCCGGGTTGGCGAGCACTGTTCGGACCCCGTGAGGGCGTAATGATTCCCCAAACGGATCCTGACAATGCTCGAGTCAAAGTGAAACGAACCTGCGAACGCAGGTTCATGCAGCGCGCGATTATCCAGCAGGTCGCGTTACAACGCATCAGGCTGAACAAACTATTTATCGTACAAAACCCCTTGTTTTCGCCAAACAAAGGGTTTTTTGACCTCATATTTGTAACATAAATGTTACCGGGCCATCATTGACCAGATGCACCTGCATGTCAGCGCCGAAGCGACCACTGGCCACCTGCGGGTGCTGACCTTGTGCCTGATTCAAAAGATAGTCGAAAAGCGCAGCGCCAAGTGCCGGTGGCGCGGCCGTCGAAAAGCTCGGGCGCATGCCGTTGCGGGTGTCGGCGGCCAGGGTGAACTGTGACACCAGCAGCAGGCCACCGCCGACATCCTTGAGCGAGCGGTTCATCTTGCCCTGCTCGTCGCTGAACACTCGATAGTTCAGCAGCTTGTGCAGCAGTTTGTCGGCATGCTCGGGCGAATCGCCAGGCTCGACCGCCACCAGCGCCAGCAACCCTTGGTCAATGGCCCCGACGATCTCCCCCGCCACTTCCACCCGTGCGCCGCGCACACGCTGGATCAGCCCTTTCATGCCTCTTCCAGGGGCAGGTCGAGCAGACGGCGAGCCATCTGCTCGGCGGCGCGCACCAGGGCGTCGGTGATGCCCGGCTCGGAGGCGGCGTGACCGGCGTCGCGGATCACCTTCAACTCACTGTTCGGCCAGGCCTGGTGCAGCTCCCAGGCGTTGTCCAGCGGGCAGATCACATCGTAGCGGCCATGCACGATCACCGCCGGCAGATGGGCGATCTTCGGCATGTCGCGGATCAGCTGGTCCTGCTCGAGGAACGCATTGTTGGTGAAGTAATGGCATTCGATACGGGCGATGGACAGGGCGCGCTGCGGTTCGGAGAAGCGGTCGACCACCAACGGGTTCGGCCGCAGGGTGGCAGTACGGCCTTCCCAGGTGGACCAGGCCTTGGCCGCGTGCATCTGGGCGATCTGGTCGTTGCCGGTCAGGCGCTTGTGGAAGGCCTTGACCAGGTCGCCACGCTCTTCCGGTGGAATCGGTGCGATGTAGTCCTGCCAGTAATCCGGGAACAGACGGCTGGCACCTTCCTGGTAGAACCAGCTGATTTCCTGCGGACGGCACAGGAAGATCCCGCGCAGGATCAGCCCATGCACGCGCTCGGGGTGGGTCTGGGCATAGGCCAGGGCCAGGGTGGATCCCCAGGAGCCGCCGAACAATACCCATTTGTCGATGCCAAGGTGCTCGCGGATACGTTCCAGGTCCTCGACCAGGTGCCAGGTGGTGTTGTTCTCCAGGCTCGCGTGGGGCGTGGAGCGGCCACAGCCGCGCTGGTCGAAGGTGATGATGCGGTACAGGTTGGGATCGAAGTAGCAACGGCTCTGGGCGTCGCAACCGGCGCCTGGGCCGCCGTGGATGAACACCACGGGCAGACCTTCCGGCGAGCCGCTTTCATCGACGTACAGCACATGCGGCGCTTCCACGGCCAGATCGTGCCGGGCGTAGGGTTTGATCTGCGGGTAGAGGGTCTGCATCGCGCACTCCGTGTGAGGTTTGGTTCGGCCGTGGGCCATCATAAACCCGAATTGCGCTTTGAGCATGCTTCGCGTCTCGCCATCACACATAGATACCATTTTCCGGAGCCAATGGCGGCGATAGTGCGAGCAACGCCAACCTGAGCAAGGACCTGAGCATGCTTACACAATCACCGCCCCATCAAGACCTGATCGAACGCAAGATGCCCGCATGGCTGAAAACAGAGCCTGCGGCGATGTTCAAGGACCTGCGCACCGCACTCAAGTCCGCCCCCGCATCGTTTGCGGCCGGATGCCTGCGCTACCCCGAGGTAGCCAAAGCGCTGGCACAGGAGCATGAGCGCTTTCAGAGGAGCACGCTCGCGGCGCAAGCACTTTTGGCCGCCCTGCCTCCACTTGAAACGTTCGCCATAGAGAAGCTCGGCGACGCTATCAAAAAAGAGTTCAATCTGGAGATCGATGTATCGAAGACCTTTTTATTCGATGCCGTCGGCTATGCCCACCAGCACCAACAGGGTGCCGCGGAGCCAGAAAACTTCGTTCGCTCGCTCAAACACCATGCGCTCCAAAACTTCGAGAGCAAATCGGCCAAGTCCGGCGGCATGGATGTGCCGACGCCGCAAATGCGCTCGGTCATTCTTGACCAACGCGGCTACATGAACGGCCCACCCTTCAAGAACGTGGTGGACATCGACCCCGTAGCCTTCGCCGCGATGTGTCGGGAGCTCGACCTCGGCGGGCAGTATCACGCCCTTATCGACAGGATTTACTACCCCCAACCAGAATCATCACCGGGCACCGAGGTTACATGGCAGGACCGGCTCACCGTCCAAGCGCCAGTGCTGGACACGTTGGGTCAGGTCGAGCTTTCGATATTCAGGCAAAGCTTGCATTCTGCCTTTCTGCAAAAACAGGTCAGCCAATACACCTACGACACCCTTCTGGCTACGTCGCTGGAAACGCTGGACAGCCTCCCGCAGCCCCAGGCGAATTTCAGTTTCCTCAAGCTCTGGCAGGTAGAGCTGACGGGCATGGTGCTGATCAAGTTCGCCAACCGCCAAACCGTGGTGCTCTACACGCCCCAAGCCACCGATACCCCCTTGGTCGAGTTCCCTACTCTCTTTGCGCTGCAGACGCACTTGCGCGATGCGATCGTGCAGGACCTGGCGGTTATCACGCGCCACATCCCCGATGCACACAAGACGGATCTAAGCAGAAAGGTTCAGGATCGCCTGATGCCCATGACATTCACATTGAAAAACATATACGAGCGCGTTCCCGACCTGAATGCAGAGCTGCCCATCGTACCCCGAGCGTTCAATCGTCCGTTCAGGGCTGAGATGATTTACCAGAACTTCACCAGGCTACGTGACGATGCCAGGTTTCACGCTGTACCCACCGCGGCCATGGACGCCAAGACCTTCCATGAGCGCCTGGCCTATTTCGAATCAATTGCCTTCAATGCCCTGACTATCGTGGGATTCTTCATCCCAGAGGTGGGCTATCTGATGATGGCGGCCACCCTCCTGCAATTGGGTCACGAAGTCTATGAAGGCGTCGAAAGCTGGACCAATGACGACCACCAGCAAGCCTTCGCCTACCTGGTGGACGTCATGGAAAACGTCGCACTTATCGCGATTACCGCGGCGGGGGCCGCGCTATCAGGGCTGAACTGGGCGGCGTGGTCAATCCGACCATGACAGAGACACCAGAGCCGATTCCAGATCCAACGCCGGAGCCGATTCCTGTCGAAACCCCATCATTCATCGAGGAACTGGTGGAGGTTGAGTTGCCAGACGGCAGCACACGATTGTGGCGCCCCGACCTGACCCCCTTCGAGCATCCCGAGGTATCCACTCCGCCAGGCAGTTCGGATGAGCTGGGGCTCTATCGTAAGAACAACAAGATTTGGCTAAATCTGGAGGGTAAATCCTACTCACTAAAATGGGCACCCGAAGTCGGTACCTACAGGATAGAGCACCCCAGCAACAAACTCGCTTACGAACCGCCCCTGCGCCACAACGGCGCAGGCGCGTGGCTGCACGCACTGGATCGCCCAAGAGAATGGCACGGCACGCAACTGTTCAAGCGCATTGGTAATCTCGCCGCGCGATTCGACGAGCAGGATGCCGAGCGCATCCTGCGGGTGAGCGGTATCGACGAAGCCGTCTTGCGCCGGGCGTTAAGCGACAGCCATCCCATCCCGGCGCTGCTCGAGGACAGCCTGACTCGCTTCACTCTGGATCGAGAAACGCTGGAGGCTATGCCCGATGCCTCTCGAAACGAACGCCTGGCGGCATTCACCGAACGCTATCGTCAGTTGCCCACCAGCCTGGGCCCAGGGGCAGCAGTACTCGGCCATGTGTACCCACGCCTGCCCGTTGCGTGTATCAAAGAGCTCCTGCACCACGCCACCACCACCGAATTCAGAACCTTGAGCGCCGGGAAAGTCCCTCTGCGCATCGCTGAGGAGATCCGTCTGATCCAACAGCAGGTCAGGCTCGCACGTGCTTTCGAAGGCCTTTACCTGCAATCGGTAGACAATCCGGATACCGATCGACTGATCCTCCACTCGATGCAAGCACTCCAGGGCTGGCAAGCTGACACGACCATCGAGCTACACCGAGGTACGCTGCCGGCAAGCCGCATCGACCGCATAGGCGTCGATGACATGCCTGCAAGGATCATCACTCACACGCCTCAGGGGTACAACCTCACAGCGCAAACCCCGCAACGAGCGTCGAGCACGTACAGTTCCCTGTTCGAAGCACTGTTCGCAGCACTCCCCGAAGGTCAGCGCCAAGCGTTGGCCCCCCACGATATTACCGACGCGCAAACCCTCTCTGTACGCATCAGAAAGGCGCCGATTTCACGCTGGGCATTGCGCAAGGCACTCAAGATGCAACGTCCTGGCCCGCGTTCGCCAATGCGCCTCGCCGACGGGCGCCTCGGCTACCGCCTGAGCGGTGGGGGCAAGCTACCGGAAACGCCGGACAGAGCCCAGCTGCTGAGCAAGCTCGAAGAGATGAAGCTGGCACCGGAGTTCACTGTTTCGGCCGAACGGGTCCTCAGCGCACTGGAATCCGCCGGGCAAACACCTGAGCAGATCCAGGTGCGCGCCGAGCAACTCCGAGCCGAGCGCCAGGAGCTGCGCCGGTACCTGAATGCAGCCTTCACCGGGCCTGGTCGGATCTCAGGCCTAGGGGCTCGGAGCGCCAATCGCGAAGAAATCGAACTGGCCTTGTGGCAGCACTGGATCCACAGTGCAGTACCGGAACTCGAGACCTCGGTCGGTACACTTCGACTGTCGAGAATGTTCATCGCAGAGTTCCCCCGGCAGCTACCTGATTTCATCGAAGCCCGGGTCAATCGCTTGCAACTGATCGACGTCGCGCTCGACCATTCCAGCAACGGCGCCTTGACCTGGACGGATTACGAAGCGCAGTTGAACGATGTGTTTCAACACTTCCCCAATCTGACCGCTCTCGAGATCGAGCGTGGCTATGACGCACTCGCTGGTAACTCGGAATTCGCCAACTGTCTGCCATTGATCGTCAGAAGCTTCCCCCACCTTATCGAGCTGAGACTGATCAACCAAAATTTCACCCTCTATCCACTGGACATCGAGCGCTTCGCTTCGCGCGATCAACTACGCCATCTGGACCTGAGCGGCAACCGTTTCGCCACCGCGGCCACGTTCGATTTCCCTGACTTTTGCCTGGACTACCTCGGACTTGATCGCATGCTCCTGGATCGCTGGCCAGACTGGCTGAACGAGGCGGCGCTGGACAGGATCAGAACGCTATCGTTGCGTGAAAACAGCCTCACCCGGGTACCCCCATCGCTGTCGGTCAATGCCGATGGCGCCAACGCCCAAACGCGGATCCTGCTCGATGGCAATACCATACGCGTCGGGCAACTGCTGGACATGCATCACAGTCAGACCAGCCTGCGTCGCCGATTCCAGTTCAGTCTGGGCAGCCATCGCGTCCTCGACGAATACCAAAGCCTGCGCGAAGCCATGGATCAATGGACCCAGCCTTCCGGCACATCGGTGTCGCTGGATAACCAGGTAATCATCGCCAGGACCCAGGTCAGCCAGTCAATCCTCGACTTCTGGGAGCGGCGAGCTCGCGACGACTCCATGTCTCCCTGGCACCTCGACGCCTTCAACCCGGAGGATTGCCCGCCTACGCTGCCGGACTTCTTCATCCGTTGTGTCGACATCATCAGGCTTACCCGTGCTCAAGCCACCGCAGAGCAACTGGACCTGTGGATCGCGCGCTTTAGCCACATCACCCAGCTGACTCTTGACGGCCACATCCGTCCACTCGCCAGGCTGCCTGAAGCTCTGACCCGCCTCTCCTCGCTCAGCAGGTTGAGCGTGCTCGACCAAGCCCTGGTAATCGACAACCAGGCCATGCGCGTCATCGCTCGCATCCCAGCCCTGCGAGAGTTGGACCTTTCTGGCAACGTGTTGAGTGCGAGCCTGAGCAGCCTCAACGGTATGGCCCCACGCCTTGATCGCCTTGCACTGCGCAACATGGGATTGGAAAGCTGGCCGGCCTGGCTGGACAACCTGATGCCCAGGTACACCTTGGACCTGCGGGAAAACCGCCTGACCACCCTGCCCCAGACGATTCTCGAAAACCCGCCAAGCACGTTCGGCAGCACTGCCATCCTGTTGACCGACAACCCGTTGACCCCCGCGACGATGCGCGCGGCGCACCTGTCACAGCGCTACGATCGGACCTTCACCTTCGACATGGACTTGCCCTTCGACATTCTCAGCGCGTCGCCGATGGGTATCGAGCCTGGCGTTGCCTTCGGCAGCTCGCTGGGCAGCCTCGGTAGTACGGGCAGTACCGGCAGCTACCATCGCCATGGCTTTGCCCCCTGGACGCCGATGCTAGAGATGGATGCCAGCCCTTGGCTTGAGGGTGCCGGCAGCTTGCGCCAGTCACGGGACGCGCAGTGGCAGCAAATTCGCCAGGCCGGTGATGCGGACAACCTGCTGCAACTGATCACCCAGCTGACAACCGCCGTGCCCTATCGCAACACCGACACCAGGCCAGCCATCATAGAGCGTGTCTGGCGTATCCTGGCAATGGCAGCGAACCAGCCAGATGAACGTGAGGTGTTCGATGCGATTGCTGCCGAGGCCATCCGCGAAGGCACCTGCCCGGACGGGATCTTGCTGCAGTTCCAGCAGGTCGAGCAGATGCACATGATTGCCCAGACTGCCCTGGATACGACCGGGGCGGGTCGCGAGTCGCGCCTCTATCGTTTGCTGCGCCGCCATTTCCGCCAAGAGCGCCTCGACGAAATCGCCAGCGCCAGGTCACTGCACCAGGATGCCGCCGAAGTCCGCCTGGCTTATCGGCGTCTGCTGGCCTCGCGCCTGGACCTGCTGAGCCCGGCTGACGAAATGATGTTCGGTGCCGACGTGAGTTCGGCAGATGCCACGGATGCTGCGTTACGGATATGGGAGGCTGAGGAGGGGGAGGACTTTCTGACGTTCGCCGGCTATACGCCGTTCTGGATCGATTACCTGCGCGAGGCCTACGCTGGCGATTTTGAGCGGATCGAAACGAAGTTCCAGAGCGCAGTGAACAACCTGCAATACGACCAACCAGAGGCCAGCCTGGATGAACTGGAGGCGCCGACCCGTGCGCTGGAGGCTCTGCGCGAGCAACAAGAGGCAAACCTGATCGCCGAGCTGACCCAGCGCATCCGCGCCGAGCACCACTAGCCGCAAGCCAGCGCCCGCAGCTACGGCGCTGGCCATTACTGCATGTCAGCGCCCGTAGCGCTCACGCCCCCATTGCAAGGTGGCTTCCAACAGGCGGCGCAAGACCGACTGGGTGGGTTGTGCCAGTTGCTCGCGATAGGTGAAAGGCTCCACTTCATCCATGTAGGTGCTCTGCGCCAGCTCCAGTTGCACCGCATGGATGTTGTTCGCCGGATCGCCGTAATGCCGGGTGATATGCCCACCCTTGAAACGGCCATTGAGCACATGGCTGTAGCCCTGCGCCTCAGCACATACGCCCTCCAGCCGTCGAGCCAGCTCCGGGTCGCAACTTGCACCGTTGAAGGTGCCAAGGTTGAAGTCCGGCAGCTTGCCGTCGAACAGGTGCGGGATCAACGAGCGGATCGAGTGGGCATCCCACAACAGGGCGTAGCCGAAGTGCTCGCGCAGACGCTCCAGCTCGTTGCGGATGGTGTCGTGGTAAGGTCGCCAGATCTGCTCCAGGTACTGTTTGCGCTGCTCGCCAGTCGGTTCCAGCCCGTCCTTGAACAGCGGCTCGCCCTCGAACAACGTGGCCGGATACAGACCGGTGGTGGCACCGGCATACAGTGGCTTGTCGTCATCCGGCCGGTTGAGGTCAATGACGAAACGCGAATACTCCGCCGCCACCACGCTGGCGCCCAGGTCGCGGGCGAAGTCGTATAGGCGCGGGATGTGCCAGTCGGTGTCCGGCAGGCTGCGCGCCTGGTCCACCAGGCCATCGCGCACCGCGTCGGTCAGGCCCAGCCCGGCGTGGGGCATGCTGATCAGCAGCGGCAGACGGCCCTGGTGAAAACTCAATACCTTGTCCATATGCCCTCGCTCAATTGGATATCTCATGGCCCAGGCGCACCACGCGCTTGGGCAGGTCGCCGCCGAGCCAGTAGCTGAGGTCGGCGGGGCGTTCAATCTGCCAGGCGATGAAGTCCGCGACCTTGCCCTCTTCCAGCGAGCCATGGCTGTCACCCAGGCCCAGCGCCGTGGCGGCGTGCACGGTGACACCGGCCAAAGCCTCCTCCGGGGTCATGCGGAAACAAGTGCAGCCCATGTTCAACATCAGGCGCAGCGACAGCCCTGGCGAGGTGCCGGGGTTGAGGTCGCTGGCCAGGGCGATCTTCACGCCGTGACGGCGCAGGGCATCCATCGGCGGAAGCTGGGTTTCGCGCAGGAAGTAGAACGCCCCCGGCAGCAGCACCGCCACCGTGCCGGCCTCTGCCATGGCGATGGCGTCTTCTTCGGTCATGAACTCCAGGTGATCGGCCGACAGTGCGTGGTAACGCGCCGCCAGGCTCGAACCGTGCAGCGACGACAGTTGCTCGGCGTGCAGTTTCACCGGCAGTCCCAACTCACGAGCCTTGATGAATACCCGCTCGACCTGGGCTGGGGAGAACGCCAGGTGTTCACAGAACGCATCCACCGCGTCCACCAGGCCCTCGGCAGCCAATGCCGGGAGCATGACGTCGCAGATATGGGCGATGTAGTCGTCAGCCCGCCCCGCATATTCGGGCGGCAGGGCATGGGCCGCCAGGCAGGTGCTGCGCACGGTCACGGGGAGTTCCTCGCCCAGGCGCCGGGCGACACGCAACATCTTGCGCTCGCTCTCGAGGTCCAGGCCGTAGCCGGACTTGATCTCGATCGTGGTCACGCCGTCGCGCATCAGCGCCTGGACGCGCTGACGGGCACTGGCCAGTAGATCGTCCTCGCTGGCGGCACGGGTAGCCCGCACGGTGCTGGCGATGCCGCCGCCCTGGGCCGCGATCTCGGCATAGCTGACGCCTTGCAGGCGCTGCTCGAACTCGCCGCTGCGGTTGCCGCCGAACACCGCGTGGGTGTGGCAGTCGATCAACCCCGGGGTGACCCAGGCACCGCCGAGATCGACGATGCGATCGGCCGCCACTGGCGGCACCTCGTCACGCGGGCCGATCCATTCGATCAGGCCTGCGCTGGTAACGATCGCCGCGTCCTCGATGATCGAGTAGCGGCCCTCGGCCATGGTTGCCGCATGGCAGTGCTGCCAGAGGGTTCTCATCAGGATCTCCTTGTAAGACTCAGCGGTGCAGCTCGGCAGGCTCGCGAACCGGCTCGCCATCGCCTGCGCGCGGCTTGCACCACAGCAGGTAGGAAGCGACCAGGAACACGACCCAGATAACACCGACGATCAATGCCGCCTGGGTATCCGGGAAGTAACCCAGCACACCGAAGATGAACAGCATGAAAGCAATGGCCATGGCCGGGCCATAGGGCCAGAACGGCACGGGGAACTTGAGCTGGGCGACTTGTTCGCGGCTCATGCTGCGACGCATGGCCACCTGGGTGACCAGGATCATCAGCCACACCCACACGGTGGCGAAGGTGGCGATCGATGCGATCAGCAGGAACACGTTCTCCGGGATCAGGTAGTTGAGCAGCACGCCCACCAGCAATGCCGCGCCCATCACCACCACGGTCATCCACGGCACACCGTGCCTGGACAGCTTGCCAAAGCCACGCGGCGCCTGGCCGTGCTGGGACAGGCCGTACATCATCCGGCCAGCGCCGAAGATGTCGCTGTTGATCGCGGAAATGGCTGCCGAAATCACCACGATATTAAGCACCGCCGCCGCCGAGCCAATCCCCAGGTTGCTGAAGATTTGCACGAACGGGCTGCCCTGGCTGCCGATCTGCGGCCAGGGGTACAGGCACATCAGCACGAACAGGGTCAGCACGTAGAACAGCAGGATGCGCAACGGCACGGCGTTGATCGCCTTCGGGATCACGCGTTGCGGGTCTTTCGCTTCACCTGCGGTGACGCCGATGATCTCGATGCCGCCAAAGGCGAACATCACCACGGCGAACGAGGCGATCAGGCCACTGACGCCATTGGGCATAAAGCCGCCATGTTCGAACAGGTTGCTCACCCCGACGGCGTGCCCGCTGCCCACCTGGCTGAAGCCGAAGGCCATGATGCCGAGACCTGCGAGGATCATCGCGACGATGGCGCCGACCTTGAGCAGCGACAGCCAGAACTCCATCTCGCCGAACACCCGCACGTTGCACAGGTTCAGGCCGCCGATCAGGAAGACGATACCGAGTACCCAGATCCAGCGTGCCACCTCGGGGAACCAGAAGCCCATGTAGATCCCGAAGGCCGTGACGTCGGCGATGGCGACGATGACCATCTCGAAGGCGTAGGTCCAGCCGAGGATGAAGCCGGCCATGGGACCGAGGTAGGTGCTGGCGTAGTGGCCGAAGGAGCCGGACACCGGATTGTGCACGGCCATTTCGCCGAGGGCGCGCATGACCATGAACACCGCGGCGCCGCCGATCAGGTAGGCCAGCAGCACGGCCGGGCCGGCCATCTGGATGGCCGAGGCCGAACCGTAGAAAAGCCCGGTACCGATTGCCGAACCGAGCGCCATGAAACGGATGTGCCGGGCCGATAGCCCGCGCTTGAGACCTTGAGCTTGTTGCATGTCACGTCCTTATTGTTGTTCTGGTCGTGATATCGGGATGGGTCTGCTGCGCAGCCCAATCGCCGGCAAGCCGGCTCCCACACAAGCAGCTGTGGGAGCCGGCTTGCCGCCCCTGGGCCGCAAAGCGGCCCCGAGGGCGTTACAGGCTTGGCAGGACGCCCACCGGCAGCAGCCCGGTCAGCGTGCCTTTGGCCAGCAACGCGGCAGCCGCCTCGATATCCGGCGAGAAGAAACGGTCGCGGTCATAGTGCGGCACTTCGCGACGCAGCGCCTGGCGCGCCTGTTCCAGCTTGACCGAGGTCTTCAGGCCCTTGCGCAGGTCCAGGCCCTGGCAGGCACCCAGCCATTCGATGGCCAGCACGCCACGGGTGTTCTCGGCCATTTCCCACAGACGCTTGCCGGCGGCCGGGGCCATCGACACATGGTCTTCCTGGTTGGCCGAAGTCGGCAGGCTGTCGACGCTGTGCGGGTGCGACAGCGCCTTGTTCTCGCTGGCCAGGGCGGCAGCGGTGACCTGGGCGATCATGAAGCCGGAGTTCACACCACCGTTTTCCACCAGGAACGGTGGCAGCTGGGACATGTGCTTGTCCATCATCAGCGAGATGCGGCGCTCGCTCAGCGAGCCGATCTCGGCGATGGCCAGGGCCAGGTTGTCGGCGGCCATGGCCACCGGCTCTGCGTGGAAGTTGCCACCGGAGATCACGTCGCCCTCGGCAGCGAACACCAGCGGGTTGTCCGACACGGCGTTGGCTTCGATGCCCAGCACTTCGGCGGCCTGACGGATCTGGGTCAGGCAGGCGCCCATGACTTGCGGCTGGCAGCGCAGGGAGTACGGATCCTGCACCTTGTCGCAGTTCTTGTGCGACAGCGAGACTTCGCTGGAGTCGCCCAGCAGGTCGCGGAAGCAGGCGGCGGTGTCGATCTGGCCACGCTGGCCGCGCACTTCATGGATGCGCGCATCGAACGGCGAGCGCGAACCCAGCGCCGCCTCGACGCTCAGGCCGCCACAGGCGATGGCCGCGGCGTACAGGTCTTCTGCCTGGAACAGGCCACGCAGGGCGTAGGCGGTGGAGGCCTGGGTGCCGTTGAGCAGGGCCAGGCCCTCTTTCGCGGCCAGGGTGAGTGGCTCCAGCCCGGCGACGGCCAGGGCTTCGGTGGCCGGCAACCATTGGCCCTTGTAACGGGCCTTGCCTTCGCCCAGCAGCACCAGCGACATGTGCGCCAGCGGCGCGAGGTCGCCGGAGGCGCCGACCGAACCTTTCAGCGGGATGTGCGGATAGACTTCGGCGTTGACCAGGCCGATCAGCGCATCGATGACTTTGCGGCGGATGCCGGAGAAGCCACGGCTGAGGCTGTTGATCTTGAGCACCATGATCAGCCGCACCAGGTCGTCGTCCAGCGGCGCGCCGATACCGGCGGCGTGGGACAGCACCAGCGAGCGCTGCAGGTTTTCCAGGTCGTGGCTGGCGATGCGGGTCGAGGCCAGCAGGCCGAAACCGGTGTTGATGCCGTAGGCGGTACGGTCTTCGGCGATGATCTGCTCGACGCAGGCGACGCTGGCGTCGATGGCGGGCGCGGCGCTGGCATCGAGCTGCAGGCGCACGGGCGCGGCGTGGATGGCGCGCAGCTGGGCCAGGGTCAGGGTGCCGGGCTTGAGGGTCAATTCGGTCACTTCGCTACTCCAATCGCATGGGGGCCATGGCCCCCTTCTTGTTGTTCAGTATCACCCGTGAAGGGTGCGATCCAAAGCGCGGCGATCAGCCGGTGATCATCGGCAGGTCCAGGCCCTGCTCCTTGGCGCAGTCGATGGCGACCTGGTAGCCGGCGTCGGCGTGGCGCATCACGCCGGTGCCCGGGTCGTTGGTCAGTACGCGGGCGATGCGCTCGGCGGCTTCATCGGTACCGTCGCAGACGATAACCATGCCCGAATGCTGGGAGAAGCCCATGCCCACGCCACCGCCGTGGTGCAGCGAAACCCAGGTGGCGCCGCCTGCGGTGTTGAGCAGGGCGTTGAGCAGCGGCCAGTCGGAGACCGCGTCGGAGCCGTCGCGCATGGCTTCGGTTTCGCGGTTGGGGCTGGATACCGAGCCCGAGTCCAGGTGGTCACGGCCGATGACGACGGGAGCCGACAGCTCGCCGCTGCGCACCATCTCGTTGAACGCCAGGCCCAGCTTGGCGCGCAGACCCAGGCCAACCCAGCAGATGCGCGCCGGCAAGCCCTGGAAGCTGATGCGCTCGCGGGCCATGTCCAGCCAGCGGTGCAGGTGGGCGTCGTCGGGGATCAGTTCCTTGACCTTGGCGTCGGTCTTGTAGATGTCTTCGGCATCGCCGGACAGCGCGGCCCAGCGGAATGGGCCGACGCCGCGGCAGAACAGCGGGCGGATATAGGCTGGGACGAAGCCCGGGAAGTCAAAGGCGTTGGCCACGCCCTCTTCCTTGGCCATCTGGCGGATGTTGTTGCCGTAGTCGAAGGTCGGGATGCCCTGCTTCTGGAAGTCGAGCATGGCTTGTACATGTACGGCCATCGACTGTTTGGCGGCCTTGACCACGCCTGCCGGGTCGGTCACAGCACGGTCGCGGTACTGCTCCCAGGTCCAGCCGGCCGGCAGGTAGCCGTTGAGCGGGTCGTGGGCGCTGGTCTGGTCGGTGACCATGTCCGGGCGCACGCCACGCTTGACCAGCTCAGGCAGAATCTCGGCGGCGTTGCCGTGCAGGGCGATGGAGATGGCCTTGCCTTCGGTGGTGTACTTGGCGATGCGCGCCAGGGCGTCGTCCAGGTCAGTGGCCTGCTCGTCGACGTAGCGGGTCTCGAGGCGGAAGTCGATGCGGCTCTGCTGGCACTCGATGTTCAGCGAGCAGGCGCCGGCAAGTGTTGCCGCCAGTGGCTGGGCGCCGCCCATACCGCCCAGGCCCGCGGTCAGTACCCACTTGCCCTTGAGGCTGCCGTTGTAGTGCTGGCGGCCGGCCTCGACGAAGGTTTCGTAGGTGCCCTGGACGATGCCCTGGCTGCCGATGTAGATCCAGCTGCCGGCGGTCATCTGGCCGTACATGGCCAGGCCCTTGGCATCCAGTTCGTTGAAGTGTTCCCAGTTGGCCCAGTGCGGTACCAGGTTGGAGTTGGCGATCAGCACGCGCGGGGCGTTGCTGTGGGTCTTGAACACGCCGACCGGCTTGCCCGACTGCACCAGCAGGGTTTCGTCGTCTTCCAGGCGGGTCAGGGTCTCGACGATCTTGTCGTAGCACTCCCAGTTGCGCGCGGCGCGGCCGATGCCACCGTACACCACCAGCTCTTTCGGGTTTTCGGCGACCTGCGGGTCGAGGTTGTTCATCAGCATGCGCAGCGGAGCTTCGGTGAGCCAGCTCTTGGCGGTCAGCTTGTTGCCACGCGGGGCACGGATTTCTACGTCACGGTACTTGTTGTTGTCAGTCACGGGGATGTCCTCTGCGGTCGTCCGACGGCATGTGTGTGTCGTGGTGACTATACAAACACACCTTTACTTGTATGTACAAGCATAGGCAACCAAAAAAGAGTGACCATTCCTCGGATGAAAAACGAAAAAGGGGCCGCTACGCACCCCATCGCTGGCAAGCCAGCTCCCACAGGGTTCACTTGGCCCATGTGGGAGCTGGCTTGCCAGCGATGGGCTGCACAGCAGCCCCCTTCAGCGGTGACAGATCAGTGTGAAATCAGCTCGATCAGGCAGAATCGCCCCTGTACATCCATTTCCAGCAACCCTTCATTGCCATCGACACGCAGGCAGTCATAGCGCCCAAGCTGCTGCGCGTCCTCCCCAGCCAGCCCCACCTCGACATGGGTGCTGGCGGCAAACAGCAGTACCGTCGAAGCCGAGCTGAACAACCGATTCGAACCATCGAACCACTGCAACCGTGCCCGATACCGCTGCGGCGCATAGATCAGGTTGAAATCGCGAATCGCCCCGCCCAGCAGCTTGCAGCTCACCTGGCTTTCACCATTGAAGGCGAAGGCGTCGAACGGCAGCAACGGCCGGCTGGCCTGGCCATCGACCAGCAGGCGCATGCCATCGCCCTGCAATACGGTGATGATCCGTTGGTACCCGGTGAAGCTGGAAAAACCACCGGACTCCTCGATATCGGCGATCGACAGGCGCCAGCCGAAACCGTCCAGGCTGTCACCAGCGTCGCGGGTGATCTCTTCGGTGAAACCGCCACCGTTTTTCCAGGGCATGCGCGGATAATCCTGGGCACGCAACAGCTGCAACTGGGTCATTTGCTGAATCGTCCTTCCAGACGGTGACGGGAACCGGGGTGAATCAGGCGCGCAGCGGTGACCGGCTGGCGTCCCGACCAGGTGCGACGGCGGATCAACAGGCACGGCTCGCCCCGCTCGATCTGCAGTAGTTTGCATTCTTCAGGCTCGGCGAGGATCGCCTCGACCACGTGCTCGCCTTCAGTGAGCGGCGCCACCTGCGACAGGTAGGCGTAGGGCGTCTGCCGGGTGAAATCCTGCTTGAGGTAATCCGGAGCGATGGCGGCGTTGACGTAGCGGTCCTCGATCTGCACCGGCACGCCATTTTCGTAATGCACGATCAGCGAGTGGAAGACCCGCTGGCCTTCGCGCATGTCCAGGGCCAGAGCGCGCTCGGAGCCGGCGGCTTCCTCGGCGAGCTTGATCACCTGGCAGCTATGCTGGTGGCCACGCCCGGCGATCTCGTCGGCGATGTTGTTGACCTCGAACAGCGCCGAGCGGCTCTTGGGTTCGGCGACGAAGGTGCCGACGCCCTGCATGCGCACCAGCAGGCCTTCGGCGGTGAGTTCGCGCAGGGCGCGGTTGATGGTCATGCGGCTGAAGCCCAGCTCGCTGACCAGTTCGCTTTCCGATGGCACCCGGTGATGAGGCGGCCAGCTGCCGCTCTCGATCTGCTGGATGATCATCTGTTTCACCCGGGCGTAGAGCGGCGCCGGCCCTTCGCCCATCTGGGCAACCAGCGCGGAGACAGGAAGTGTCGGCACGGCGTTGAATCCTTGTGCGGTTGGAGTGAACGGTAGCTTGCCGGAGTTTACCCGGCAGGCAAACGGCTGTATATGTATATACAAGTTAACAATAACAGGATTTCACCAATGCCCGCCTACTTCGCCGAACGCGCCCTGCTCCCTTCGGGCTGGGCCCGCAATGTCCGCCTGGAGGTCGCCGCCGATGGTCGGCTGGCCGCGATCATGGCCGATGCCGACGCCGAGGGCGCCGAGCGCCTGGCCGGGCCGCTGCTGCCGGGCATGCCTAACCTGCACTCGCACGCATTCCAGCGGGCCATGGCGGGGCTGGCGGAAGTGGCCGGCAATCCCAACGACAGCTTCTGGACCTGGCGCGAGCTGATGTACCGCCTGGTCGGCCGGATCACGCCGGAACAACTGCAAGTGATCGCGCGCCAGCTGTATATCGAGATGCTCAAGGCCGGCTACACCTCGGTGGCCGAGTTCCATTATGTACACCATGACCAGAACGGCCAGGCCTATGCCGACCCTGCCGAGTTGTCACGGCGCATCAGCGCCGCCGCCGCCGCCAGCGGCATCGGCCTGACCTTGCTGCCGGTGCTATACAGCCATGCCGGGTTCGGCGGCCAGGCGCCCAATGACGGGCAACGGCGCTTCATCAACTCAACCGAACAATACCTGCGCCTGCAACAGCAGCTAGCGCCATTGCTGGCACAACAGTCGGCGCAGGCGCTGGGACTGTGCTTCCACTCGCTACGCGCCGTGACACCGGGGCAGATCGCCGATGTGCTCGGTGCCAGCGACAAATCCTGCCCGATCCATATCCACATTGCCGAGCAACAGAAGGAAGTCGATGACTGCCTGGCCTGGAGCGGCCGCCGTCCACTGCAATGGCTGTACGAGCATGTCGATGTCGATCAGCGTTGGTGCCTGGTCCACGCTACCCACGCCGAAGCCGACGAAGTCGCCGCCATGGCCCGCAGTGGCGCGGTGGCCGGCCTGTGCCTGACCACCGAGGCGAACCTGGGTGACGGCATCTTCCCGGCGGTGGACTACCTGGCCCAGGGCGGGCGGATGGGTATCGGCTCGGACAGCCATGTGTCCTTGAGCGTGGTCGAGGAACTGCGCTGGCTTGAGTACGGCCAGCGCCTGCGTGACCAGCGGCGCAATCGCCTGTATCGCGCCGATCAGCCGATGGTTGGGCGCACCTTGTACGACGCCGCGCTACTGGGCGGTGCCCAGGCGCTGGGGCAGCCGATCGGCGAGCTGGCCGTGGGCAAGCGGGCGGACTGGCTGGTGCTGGATGGGCAGGATCCGTATCTGGCCGTGGCCGACGGCGATGCCATTCTCAACCGCTGGTTGTTCGCGGGCTCTGATCGCCAGGTGCGCGATGTGATGGTCAACGGGCAGTGGGTGGTGCGCCAAGGGCGGCATGAACAGGAGGAGCAAAGCGCGGCAGCGTTTGTACAAGTGCTGCGACAGTTGCTGGACTGACAGTCGAAACATCGCGGGGCCCGCTCCCACCGGTACGTGTGGGGAGCGGGTTTGCCCCGCGATGGCTTCCTCAATGCCGGGCGACGATGCTCTTGTCGGGCGTGCGCCAGATCAGGCGGCTGGTATCAAAGCCCTGCTGCCGCGCCTTGGCCAGCAGGTTCTCACGCTCCCACGCCGGCAACGAAGGCGTACGCGAAAGTATCCACAGGTACTTGCGGTCCGGGCTGCCGACGATCGCCGTGCGATAGCGCTCGTCGACGAACAGGATCCAGTAGTCCCCCTTGGCCACCCCGGGCACCAGGCGGGTGAACCAATTGTCGAACTCCACCCACAACTTGTCGGTGTGGCCCGCCTGCTGCGGCGTGGCATGGCCCTCGGCACGCAGCCATTCATCACCCAGGGTACGGCAACGGTTCAGCACGCCGACCGCGCCATCGGGCTTGAGGTTGTAATGGGCCTCGGACTGGGCGCAACCGTCCTGGTACTTCATTGGCAGGCGCGCCAGCTCGAACCATTTGCCCTGGTAACGCTTGAGGTCGACCGCACCTGCGGTCTTCGGCGCCAGCGGGTCGGTGGCCGAGGTGGCGCAGCCACCCAGCAGCATCACCAGGCACACGCCCAGCAGCAGGTGCAGGTGCCTCATTTGAGGCCCTGCCCGGAATACATCAGGACCTTGTCCGCCGCGTACTGCACGCTGATGAAGCTCTTCTCGTCACCCCAGGTGCAGCTGCTCATGCCCAGCGCGCCAGAACACTCCTTGGGCGTGCCGAGCAACTGCTCGACCTCGGCCTTGTTCATGCCGGCCTTGAGCTTGGAATAGTTTTCCTGGTTGATCTTGCTGCAAGCGGTCAGGACGACGCACAAGGACAACAGGGCGAGGGAACGCAACGACATGAAGGGACACTCCTGGAGATGGATACACAGGCGCGAGGGCCTGCAGGGAGCTTAGAAGGGAAAAAGGCTCCTCGGTTCCCTGGCCGACGAGGTTTCGTTGTGCACCGTTGGTCGCCTGGCGCGCA
The DNA here is from genome assembly GCF_057809275.1 of Pseudomonas sp. FG36. NCBI lineage: Bacteria > Pseudomonadati > Pseudomonadota > Gammaproteobacteria > Pseudomonadales > Pseudomonadaceae > Pseudomonas > Pseudomonas sp. FG36. Next base: position 45,278 of record NZ_JBMDJQ010000032.1, on the reverse strand, counting down.
AACGATTAATGTTTTATCCCTACGCGTCGACATAGAGCGGTGGTGTGGCCTTTTGCCGCACCCCTCCCCTTCGTGCCCGTGCGCAGATTCCAAGAAAAATGACCAAGAACCTCAAGTTCAGCCACAAGATCCTGCTGGCCGCCGCCCTGGTGGTGGCCGTCGCCTTCACTTGCTTCGTCCTGTTCAACGACTACCGACAGCGTCAGTCGCTGCGTAGCGACACCGAGTCGACGCTGCAATCGCTGGGCAACCTCACCGCCGGCAACATCCGCACCTGGCTCGACAGCCGCATCCAGCTGGTGAACTCGGTGGCCCAGCAGATTGCCATCGACGGCCCCGCCAAGAGCAGCCTCGAGCGCATCCTGGCGCTGCCGGTGTACGGCAGCAACTTCATCCTCACCTACTTCGGCGGGCAGGACGGCAGCATGCAGTCGGTGCCGGTGGGCAACCGCGCCGCCGACTACGACCCGCGCGTGCGCGGCTGGTACAAGGCGGCCAGCGCCGCAGGCCAGACCATCGTCACCGAACCGTACATCTCGGTATCGGCCGGCAAGCTGGTAATTACCCTGGCCACTCCGGTGCAACAGGGCGGGCGCATGATCGGCGTCAGCGGTGTCGACACCGACCTGCAGACCATCAGCAACCTGATCAACACCCTGGACTTCGGCGGCCACGGGCACGCCTTCATCGTCAACGGCGAGGGCAAGGTGCTCATCCACCCCAAGGGCGAACTGGCGCTCAAGCCCCTGGCGGAGGTCTACCCTGGCAGCAACCTGCGCATCGGCAGCGGCCTGAAGGAAGTGGAGGTCGAGGGTCGCAAACAGTTCATCAGCTTCACCCACGTCGATGGCGTGCCGTCGGCGGACTGGTACGTGGCGCTGGTGCTGGACCAGGAAGCGGCCTTCGCCATGCTCGGCGAACTGCGCACTTCGGCTGTGGTGGCGACACTGATCGCGGTGGTGGTGATCATCGCCCTGCTCGGCTTGCTGATCCGCGTGCTGATGGAACCGCTGCACGTCATGGGCCGCGCCATGCGCGACATCGCCGAGGGCGAAGGCGACCTGACCCGGCGCCTGGCCATCCACGCCCAGGACGAGTTTGGCAGCCTGGCGCAGTCGTTCAACCGCTTCGTCGAGCGGATCCATGAATCGATCCGCGAAGTGGCCTCGGCCACCGGCCAGGTGAATGCCGTGGCCGGCCAGGTGGTCAGCGCCTCGAACGCCTCGATCCACAACGCCGACCAGCAGTCCAGCCGCACCAGCAGTGTCGCCGCGGCGATCAACCAGCTCGGCGCCGCCGCCCAGGAAATTGCCCAGAACGCCGCCCTCGCCTCGCAGCACTCCAGCGCCGCCCGCGGCCTGGCCGAGGAAGGCCAGCAAGTGGTCGGCGAGACCATCGATGTGATGAACCAGCTATCGGCGCGCATCAGCGATGCCAGCGGCAACATCGAGACGCTGAACAACCACACGGCGAACATCGGCCAGATCCTCGATGTGATCAGCGGCATTTCGCAGCAGACCAACCTGCTGGCGCTCAATGCGGCCATCGAGGCGGCCCGTGCCGGAGAGGCCGGACGCGGTTTCGCGGTGGTGGCCGACGAGGTGCGCAACCTGGCACACCGCACCCAGGACTCGGCACAGCAGGTGCAGCGCCTGATCGAGGAGCTGCAGGCCGGGGCCCAGGTGGCCGTGAGCACCATGAACCAGAGCCAGCAGCACAGCGACCGCAGCGTCGGCATCGCCAACCAGGCCGGCGAACGCCTGGGCAGTGTCACCCAGCGCATCGGCGAGATCGATGGCATGAACCAGTCGGTGGCCACCGCCACCGAAGAGCAGACGGCCGTGGTCGAGTCGATCAATGTCGACATCACCGAGATCAATACGCTGAATCAGGAAGGGGTGCAGAACCTGCAGAGCACCTTGCGTGCCTGCACCGACCTGGAGCATCAGGTCGAGCGGTTGAAGCATCTGGTGGGTAGTTTCAGGATCTGAGATGGCTGGGGCCGCTTCGCGGCCCCACTGGCACTAGAACCTGGACCCAGGCTCCAGCAAGAAGTCCATCTCTTCACTGGTGCTCGGGCGGTTCAGCACCAGGTTGCGGTGCGGGAAGCGCCCGAAGCGGGCGATCACCCGCTGGTGCTGTTCGGCATAGTCGAGGAAGCCTTCGAACAACCGACGGTTGGCCTCGGGCTGCTCGTCCAGCAAGGTCTGGTAACGCTCGACGCACAGGTTTTGCCAGTCCAGCACCTCGGCATGCTCCAGCACCAGCAGCACGAATACCCGCTGGATCGGCAGCAGCTGGTAGTCCCAGCCCTTCTGCAACCCCTGCATGGCCACTACCTGGGCACGTCGGTCACCCTCGAAGGCACGCGGCGTGTCGCGATAGATCATGCGCGGCAGCTGATCCAGCAGTAGCACCAGACCGAGCCAGCCCTGGGGGCTCTGCTGCCACTCGTCGAGCCCGCCCGCCAGGGCTTGCTCGACCAGGTCGCCGAACAGCGCCTGGGCATCGGCGTCGTGATGCTTGCCGAACCACAGCGTGTTCTTCTCGTCAGCCACGGCCTGGGCACTTGTGCCCCAACCGAACCACCACTCCAGCAACGGCTGCCAAGGTGCGAGCATGACTTACTCCTTGTGGTAGGCGGTGACGCGCTCGACCTCTTCCTTCGAGCCGAGGATCACCGACACGCGCTGGTGCAGGCTCTCCGGCTTGATGTCAAGGATACGCTCGTAACCGTTGGTGGAGGCGCCGCCTGCCTGTTCGATGATGAACGACATCGGGTTGGCTTCGTACATCAGGCGCAGCTTGCCCGGCTTGCTCGGCTCGCGGGCATCGCGTGGGTACATGAACAGGCCGCCACGGGTCAGGATGCGGTGCACATCGGCCACCATCGAGGCGATCCAGCGCATGTTGTAGTTCTTTTTCAGCGGCCCGGTCTCGCCGGCCAGCAGCTCGCCCACGTAGCGTTGCACCGGAGCTTCCCAGTGGCGCTGGTTGGACATGTTGATGGCGAACTCGGCGGTGGTGGCCGGTACCTGGATGTTTTCGTGGGTCAGGACGAAGCTGCCCAGCTCGCGGTCCAGGGTGAAGCCCTTGACGCCGTTGCCCAGGGTCAGGATCAGCATGGTCTGCGGGCCGTAGATGGCGTAACCGGCGGCGACCTGCTGGGTACCCGGCTGCAGGAATGCATTCTCGTTCAGGGTTTCGTTCTGGCTCAGGTATTCGTTCGGGCAACGCAGCACCGAGAAGATGGTGCCGACCGAGACGTTGACGTCGATGTTCGACGAGCCATCCAGCGGGTCGAACACCAGCAGGTAGGCGCCTTTGGGGTACTTGCCCGGGATCTGGTAGGCATTGTCCATCTCTTCGGAGGCCATGCCGGCCAGGTGACCGCCCCACTCGTTGGCTTCGAGCAGGATGTCGTTGGAAATCACGTCGAGCTTCTTCTGCACCTCGCCCTGCACGTTCTCGGTGCCCATGCTGCCCAGCACGCCGCCCAGGGCGCCCTTGGACACGTGGTGGCTGATCTCCTTGCACGCACGCGCCACCACTTCGATCAGGAAGCGCAGATCGGCAGGGGTATTGTTGCTGCGGGTCTGCTCAATCAGATAGCGACTCAGGGTAACGCGGGACATGTATGGCTCCGAAAAGGAAAGGGGGAGAAAAACCCCCGCAGTTTACAGGGAGAGTGACGGGCTAGCGAGCAAAGAGACTCGACTGGCGGATCAGACGGCGCTTTGACCATTGAGTTCATGCAGCTGGTCGATTGGGGCTGCCGGGCAGCCCCACGCTTCAATCCAAGGCCTTCCAGATCTCGGTCGCATACTCGCGAATGGTCCGGTCCGACGAGAACCAGCCCATCCGCGCCGTGTTCAGCACCGCCACGCGCCACCAGTCCTGCGGCGCGTGCCACAACTCCTCGACCCGCCGCTGGGCGTCCCAGTAGGCATCGAAGTCGGCGCACACCAGGAAGCGGTCGTAGGCGATCAGCCCGTCCACCAACCCGGCATAGCGCGCCGGATCATCGGGCGAGAACACCCCGCTGCGAATCGCCTGCAGCACGTCGCCCAGACGATGGGAGGCGGCGATCGCCGACGCGGCGCCAAAGTCGCCGCTGCGCTTGCGCGCCTCCACCTGCTGCGCGGTCAGGCCGAAGATGAACATGTTCTCCGCCCCCACCTGCTCGCACATCTCGACGTTGGCGCCATCGAGGGTGCCGATGGTCAGCGCGCCATTGAGGCCGAACTTCATGTTGCTGGTACCGGAAGCCTCGTAGCCAGCCGTGGAGATCTGCTCGGACAGATCCGCCGCCGGGATGATGCTTTCGGCCAGGCTGACGTTGTAGTTGGGCAGGAACACCACCTTGAGCAAGCCGCGCACGGTGGGGTCGTTGTTGACCACCCGGGCGATGTCGTTGGCCAGCTTGATGATCAGCTTGGCCTGGTGATAGCTGGCTGCCGCCTTGCCGGCGAAGATCTTCACCCGCGGCACCCAGTCGGTGCCGGGGTCGTTGCGGATGGCCTGGTACAGCGCCACCGTGTGCAGCAGATTGAGCAACTGGCGCTTGTACTCGTGGATGCGCTTGACCTGCACGTCGAACAGCGCCTCCGGGTTGACCGTCACGCCGATCCGATCCTGGATGATGCTGGCCAGGGCGCGCTTGCTGTGCAGGCGCTGGGCGGCGAACTGCTTGCGGAAGGTGGCCTTGTCGGCGAAAGGCGCCAGGGCCTTGAGCTTGCCTTCCGGGTCATCCAGCACTTCCGGCCCCAGCGCCTCGATCAGCATCGCCGTGAGCGGTGGGTTGGCCTGGTACAGCCAACGGCGGAAGGTGATGCCGTTGGTCTTGTTGTTGATCCGCTGCGGGTAGAGCTTGTGCAGCTCGGCGAACACCGTGCTTTTCATCAGCTTGCTGTGCAGCGCCGACACGCCGTTGACGCTGTGCGAGCCAAGGAACGCCAGGTTGCCCATGCGCACCCGGCGGCCATTGTCCTCCTCGATCAGCGACACCGCGCGCAGCACGTCGAAGTCGTGCAGGCCTTTGGCCCGCAGTGCGTCGATATGGTAGGCGTTGATCAGGTAGATGATCTGCATGTGCCGCGGCAGCATGCGCTCCATCAATGCCACCGGCCAGGTTTCCAGTGCTTCGGGCAACAAGGTGTGGTTGGTGTAGGCCAGGGTGCCGACGGTCAGCGCCCACGCTTTGTCCCAGGGGATTTCGTGCTGGTCGACCAGCAGGCGCATCAGCTCGGCCACGGCAATCGACGGGTGGGTGTCGTTGAGCTGGATGGCCGCGGCATCCGGCAGGTTGAGCAGGTCCTTGTGCATGTTCAGGTGGCGCCGCAGCAGGTCCTGCAGCGAGGCCGAAACGAAGAAGTACTCCTGGCGCAGGCGCAGCTCCTGGCCGGCCTCGGTGCTGTCGGCCGGGTACAGCACCCGCGAGATGCTTTCGGCGCGGGCCACCTCGGCCACCGCGCCCAGGTGGTCACCGGCGTTGAAGCGTTCCAGGTGCAGCTCCTCCAGCGCCCGGGCACGCCACAGGCGCAGGGTATTGACGCTGGAGCCGCGCCAGCCGACTACCGGCGTGTCGTATGCCACCGCCCGCACCGTCTCGCCCGGCCACCAGACCTGACGCTGTTGGCCATTGCCTTCCTGCACGGTCTCGACGCTGCCGCCAAAACTGATCGGGTAGATCACCTCCGCCCGCTCGAACTCCCAGGGGTTGCCGAAATCCAGCCAGTTCTCGGTCTGTTCCTGCTGCCAACCATCGACTACCGCCTGGCGGAACAACCCGTGCTCGTAGCGAATGCCATAGCCATGGGCGGCAATGCCCAGGGTCGACATGCTCTCCATGAAGCACGCCGCCAGGCGCCCGAGGCCACCGTTGCCCAGCGCCGCATCGGGCTCGAGCAGGCGGATACGCTCCAGGTCGACGTCCAGCCCTTCGAGGGCCTCGCGGGCGATCTCCAGATAACCGAGGTTGCTCAGGCTGTCGTACAGCAGGCGGCCGATGAGAAATTCGAGGGAGAGGTAATACACCCGCTTCTGGCTACGGCGGTAGGCTTGGCGAGTGTGATCCATCCAGTGGTCGACCATATGGTCGCGGGCAGCCAGGGCAATGGCCTCGAACCAGTCGTGGTCGAAGGCGTGTTCCGGGTCCTTGCCGACCGCGTAGGTCAGCTTGGCCAGCACGGCGGCGCGGAACGCGGCCACCTCGTCGGTATGAGCTTTGGCCTCACGGGCCTTGTTTTCCTGGGACATGCGGCATCCTCGGGCAAGTAGGCGAAAGCGCAGGGAGAGTGTTCAGCCTAGACGCTCTGACACACAGCGACAGCGAGCGTTCGCGGTTTTCATCAACCACCAGGGGAATCGGGCAAAAGGTTGTTCACAAATTGAACAACTCCGGTATGATCGCGCGCCCCAAGACCGTGATTCACCCCATAACCATGAAAACGACCCTGATCGCCGCCGCCGAAGTCGACCGCCTGGAGACCTGGCAGCGCTATGCCAGCCATATGTGCGGTGGCTGCCACTCGACCTGTTGCACCCTGCCGGTGGAGGTGAAGATCAAGGATCTGATCCGCATTGGCGTGGTGGATGAATTCGAGAAAGACGAACCGCCGAAGAACGTGGCCAAACGCCTGCAGAAGGAAGGCATCATCGAGCGCTTCAACCAGAAGTCGGGGATCTTCACCCTGACCCGGATGAGCAACGATGACTGCATGTACCTGGATCGCAAGAGCCGCCTGTGCACCATCTACGACAAGCGCCCGGATACCTGCCGCAACCACCCCAAGGTCGGGCCGCGGCCCGGATATTGCGCGTACAAGCCCAAGGTGGTCGGGCGCTGAGACTGCGCCACGCCTGAAATGCTGGGGCTGCAAAGCGGCCCGTATTTCTGAAGGCAAACAAAAACGCCCCCGGCCTTTCGACCGGGGGCGTTTTCATTCAGCCTGAGCTAACTCAGTTCTTGGCTTTCTTGGCAGCGCGGGTACGCTCGCCTTCGTCCAGGATCTTCTTGCGCAGACGGATCGACTTCGGCGTGACTTCGCACAGCTCGTCGTCCTGGATGAACTCCAGGGCCTGTTCCAGGGTGTGGCGAACCGGCGGTACCAGGGCGATGACTTCGTCCTTGCCCGAAGCACGCATGTTGTCGAGCTTCTTGCCTTTGGTCGGGTTCACGCCCAGGTCGTTGTCGCGGCTGTTCAGGCCGATGATCTGACCGTTGTAGATCTCCTGGCCGTGCTCGACGAACAGCTTGCCGCGCGCCTGCAGGGTTTCCAGCGAGTAGGTCAGTGCCTTGCCGGTCTCGACCGAAACCAGTACGCCGTTCAGGCGGCCGGACATCTGGCCCGACTTCATGGTGTCGTAGCGATCGAAGATCGAGGTCAGGATGCCTGCGCCGTTGGTCAGGGTCAGGAACTGGTTACGGAAACCGATCAGACCACGGGCTGGAATGTTGTATTCCAGGCGAACACGGCCCTTGCCATCCGGCACCATGTTGGTCAGGTCGCCTTTACGCAGACCCATTTCTTCCATGACCTTGCCCTGGGATTCTTCAGGGATGTCGATGGTGACGTTCTCGAACGGCTCCTGCTTGACGCCGTCGACTTCGCGGATGATCACTTCAGGACGGCCTACGGCCATCTCGAAGCCTTCACGGCGCATGGTTTCGATCAGAACGGACAGGTGCAGCTCACCACGGCCCGATACCTTGAACTTGTCAGGGGAATCGGTTTCCTGGACGCGCAGGGCAACGTTGTACAGCAGCTCCTTGTCCAGACGGTCCTTGATGTTACGGCTGGTGACGAACTTGCCTTCCTTGCCGCAGAACGGCGAGTCGTTGACCTGGAAGGTCATCGAGACGGTTGGCTCGTCGACGGTCAGCGGCTTCATCGCTTCTACCGCGTCCGGGGCGCACAGGGTGTCGGAGATGAACAGCTCGTCGAAACCGCTGATGCAGACGATGTCGCCAGCTTGGGCTTCTTCGACGTCGACGCGGTGCAGGCCGTGGTGGCCCATCAGCTTCAGAATACGGCCGTTACGCTTCTTGCCGTCGACATCGATGGCAACAACCGGGGTGTTCGGCTTGATGCGGCCACGGGCGATACGGCCAACACCGATAACACCGAGGAAGCTGTTGTAGTCCAGTGCCGAGATCTGCATCTGGAACGAGCCTTCACGGTCAACGTCCGGCGCCGGTACGTTGTCGACGATCGACTGGTACAGGGCGGTCATGTCTTCGCCCATGGCGGTGTGGTCGAGACCTGCGATGCCGTTCAGGGCCGAGGCGTAGACGACTTTGAAGTCCAGCTGTTCGTCGGTGGCGCCGAGGTTGTCGAACAGGTCGAAGATCTGGTCCAGAACCCAGTCAGGACGCGCGCCCGGACGGTCGACCTTGTTGATCACGACGATTGGCTTGAGGCCAGCTTCGAAGGCCTTCTTGGTCACGAAGCGGGTTTGCGGCATCGGGCCGTCCTGGGCGTCGACCAGCAGCAGCACGGAGTCGACCATCGACATTACACGCTCAACCTCGCCACCGAAGTCGGCGTGGCCGGGGGTGTCGACGATGTTGATGTGGTAGCCGTTCCAGTTGATGGCGGTGTTCTTCGCCAGAATGGTAATGCCGCGCTCTTTTTCCTGGTCGTTGGAGTCCATGACGCGCTCGTCGTTGAGCTCGTTACGCTCCAGGGTGCCGGACTGGCGCAGGAGTTTGTCGACCAGGGTGGTTTTACCATGGTCAACGTGGGCGATGATGGCGATGTTACGCAGATTTTCGATCACAACTGTATCTCGATCAGAGGATTCGGTTGCCGCCAGTGTAGGCGGCCAATATGTACGGTTTACGGCTCAGCGGGCCCGGTGGTCGGGAGGGCGATGGCGGATGCTGCCGCCATACAGCCCTGGCGTCTTATGTCGGACGATAAACACGCACATTGGCATGTCCCTCACTGAGCAGGTGGTGTGCGTGCAGACGGCTCATCACACCCTTGTCGCAATACAGCAAGTACTGGCGCGTGGGGTCCAGGTGCTTGAACTTGCTGTTGATGGCGTAGAACGGCATGGCCTGGACTTCGATGCCTTCCAGCACCAGAGGTTCGTCTTCCTGGGCGTCGGGGTGACGAATGTCGATGACGATCTGGCCTGGCAGCGCTTGGGCCACTTCCTCGATTTCGATGTCCTTGCCCAGCTCGTCGATCACATGGTCGATGGAGATGAACTTGGCACGCTCCAGGGCGCGCTCCAGCACGGCCATGTCGAACTGCTTTTCTTCGTGCTCCATGCGGTGACGCTTGGCATGGGTAGTCGGGTTCACCGAGATCACGCCGCAATATTCGGGCATGTGCTTGGCGAAGTCGGCGGTACCGATTTCGGTCGCCTGGTCGATGATGTCCTGCTTGTGGCTGGCCAGCAGCGGGCGCAGCACCAGCTTGTCGGTGGCCGAGTCGATGATCGACAGGTTCGGCAAGGTCTGGCTCGACACCTGGGAGATCGCCTCGCCGGTGACCAGCGCGTCGATCTGCAGACGGTCGGCCATGTGCGCGGCGCCGCGCAGCATCATGCGCTTGAGGGTGACGCCCATGTAGCTGTTGTCGACCTTGTTGAGAATCTCGCCGACCACTTCCTCGAACGGCACGCTGATGAACAGCACGCGCTGGCTGCTGCCGTACTTCTTCCACAGGTAGTGGGCCACTTCCATCACGCCCAGCTCGTGGGCACGGCCACCGAGGTTGAAGAAGCAGAAATGGGTCATCAGGCCGCGACGCATCATCTGGTAGGCCGCCACGGTGGAGTCGAAGCCACCGGACATCAGTACCAGCGTCTGCTCCAGGGCGCCCAACGGGTAGCCGCCGATGCCGTTGTGCTGGTTGTGGATCACGTACAGGCGCTGGTCGCGGATCTCCATGCGCACCACGACTTCTGGCGTCTTCAAGTCGATGCCAGCTGCGCCGCACTGCTGGCGCAGCTGGCTGCCGACGTAGCGGTCGACGTCCATCGAGGTGAAGTCGTGGTGACCGCCGCGCTTGCAGCGTACCGAGAAGCGCTTGCCGGCCAGCAGGTGGCCGAAGTGGTGCTTGCACTTGGCGACGATGTCGTCGAAATCGCCCAGTGCATACTCCTCGACCTGCAGGAAGTGGGTGATACCCGGCGTGCAGGTCAGGCGCTCGATCATTTCGCGCTGGATCTTTTCGTCCTCGACGCGGGTGACCACCTCGAGATTATCCCAGACACCATCAACCGCGAGCTCCGGATCAAGGTCCTTGAGCACGTTGCGGATGTTCTTGGCGAGCTGGCGGATGAAGCGCTTGCGCACCGGCCGGCTCTTGATGGTGATTTCTGGGAAGACTTTGACGATAAGTTTCATTGGTTTAACAGCGCGCCCAGGGCCTACCGAAAATGAGGGGCGCGAATTATAGCGGAAATTGCTCAGCTTTTGACCAACTTTTGTACAGGAGGTTGGATTTATCGCGCACGCACCCGGGGGAGCGGGTTTGCCCCGCGATGAGGCCACCACTCACGCATGCATCATAATGGTGCATGCCCCATGAAAAGCGCATCTTATGGGTGCACACCTTGTCAGCGCCGCCTTGGCAAATGCCCGCCAACGCCCTCTTTTATCCCACCCTCGCCATTTTCGGGCACTGGCATGCAATTTGCTCCCTTGTGAGGCAGGTAAGCTTGGCCGACTATCCGCGCCCAGCGACACCCTTATTTCCAGGGCAGCGGCCAACTGCGCCCTAGACCATCCGGAGGACAACATGTCGAAGTCGGTTCAACTCATCAAAGATCATGACGTCAAGTGGATTGATCTGCGTTTCACGGACACCAAGGGCATTCAGCATCACGTGACCATGCCGGCGCGCGATGGCCTGGACGAAGACTTCTTCGAAGTCGGCAAGATGTTCGACGGCTCCTCCATCGCTGGCTGGAAAGGCATCGAAGCCTCCGACATGATCCTGATGCCGGTTGACGAAACCGCCGTGCTGGACCCGTTCACCGAAGAACCGACCCTGATCATCACCTGCGACATCGTCGACCCGTCGAGCATGCAGGGCTACGATCGTGACCCGCGCGGCATCGCCAAGCGCGCCGAAGAGTACCTGAAGAGCACCGGCATCGGTGACACCGTGTTCGCAGGCCCAGAGCCTGAGTTCTTCATCTTCGACGAAGTGAAGTTCCACTCGGACATCTCCGGCTCGATGTTCAAGATCTTCTCCGAGCAAGGCTCGTGGATGACCGGCGCTGACGTGGAAGGCGGCAACAAAGGCCACCGTCCGGGCGTGAAAGGCGGCTACTTCCCGGTTCCGCCGTTCGACCACGACCACGAAATCCGCACCGCCATGTGCAACGCCCTGGAAGAAATGGGCCAGACCGTCGAAGTTCACCACCACGAAGTGGCGACTGCCGGCCAGAACGAAATCGGCGTCAAGTTCAACACCCTGGTGAAGAAAGCTGACGAAGTACAGGCCCTGAAATACGTCGTGCACAACGTTGCCGACGCCTATGGCCGTACCGCCACCTTCATGCCCAAGCCTCTGTACGGCGACAACGGCTCGGGCATGCACGTGCACATGTCGATCTGGAAAGACGGCAAGAACACCTTCTCCGGCGAAGGCTATGCCGGCCTGTCCGATACCGCCCTGTACTTCATCGGCGGCATCATCAAGCACGGCAAGGCCCTGAACGGCTTCACCAACCCGTCGACCAACTCCTACAAGCGTCTGGTCCCAGGTTTCGAAGCCCCGGTAATGCTGGCCTACTCGGCGCGCAACCGTTCCGCCTCGATCCGTATTCCTTACGTCGGCAGCCCGAAAGCCCGCCGTATCGAAGCACGCTTCCCGGACCCGTCGGCCAACCCGTACCTGGCCTTCGCGGCCCTGCTGATGGCAGGCCTGGACGGCATCCAGAACAAGATCCACCCAGGCGATGCCGCCGACAAGAACCTGTACGACCTGCCGCCTGAAGAGGCCAAGGAAATCCCGCAAGTCTGTGGCAGCCTGAAGGAAGCCCTGGAAGAGCTGGACAAAGGCCGTGCGTTCCTGACCAAGGGCGGCGTGTTCTCCGACGACTTCATCGATGCCTTCATCGAGCTGAAGAGCGAAGAAGAGATCAAGGTCCGCACCTTCGTGCACCCGCTGGAATACGAGCTGTACTACAGCTGCTGATCTGATCGGCGCCTCGCGTCGGTGACATCAGGACGGCCTCCCTCGGGAGGCCGTTTCTTTTTCATACCCTCATCATCGGACAACACCTATTAGCCGCCGCAACGCCAAAGGCGAAACTCGAGGCTTCATTCCCAAGGAGATCGCCATGCGTGCCACCACCCTCGCCCTGACCTGCTGCTTCGCCCTATCCGGTTGTGCCTCCTCACCGAGCATCACGCCTACCCTGGATCAGTTGCTTGCCACCATCGATCGGCGCCTGGACCTGGCCGAAGCTGTCGCCCTGCACAAGTGGGATCACCAGCAACCCGTGCAGGCCAGCGCCCGCGAGCACCAGGTATTGGTCAGCGCACGCCAGGCCGCCGTCGCCCACCACTTGGATCCGGCACGCGTCGAGGCCTTTTTTGCCGACCAGATCGAAGCCAACAAGCTCCTGCAGTACCACCTGCTCGACACCTGGCATCGCGCCCGACAGGCGCCAGCCCTTCCACGCCGCGACCTGGCCAACGAAGTGCGCCCTGAACTGGACCTGCTGCAGGAACAGCTGCTGAGCGCCCTCGCCCGTTTTGACCAGACCCCGCCGAGCCAATGCGCCAACCACTTGGCCGACGCCCTGCAACAACGCACCCAGGACACGACCCGCCACCTCGCCCTGGTTCGCGCCAGCGCCCAGCTGTGCAAATTGCGCTGACCACCCTATGCTCCATATTGGTGCATGCCTTGGCGACACGCCCCATCATGCAACCCAATTTGGTTCACAAGAATCGATAAACCAGGGCTTTCTGGCTCGAATTCGCGCAGTTCCAGGTCTTTATCCGGGATTTCCGCTTCTTTTCGGAGCCTTGGTTTGGTTCTTGCATTTTCACTGCATCCAGCACTATCCCGTGCGCGCCCCGGGCCCGAGCCGTTGGGCGCCACTGTGCCAAAAGAGGTCAACGACACCTTATGACCATCAGCGATGCACAGCACCGTCTGCTTCTGGACAACCTGACCACGGCCACGCTCCTGCTCAATGCCGAACTGCGCCTGGAGTACATGAATCCAGCCGCGGAAATGCTCCTGGCTGTCAGTGGCCAGCGCAGCCATGGCCAGTTCATCAGCGAGCTGTTCACCGAATCGGCCGAGGCACTCAACTCGCTGCGCCAGGCGGTGGAACAGGCGCACCCGTTCACCAAGCGCGAAGCCCAGGTGACCTCGCTGACCGGCCAGAGCATCACCGTCGACTACGCCGTCACGCCCATCCTGCACCAAGGCCAGACCCTGCTGCTGCTGGAGGTGCACCCGCGTGACCGCCTGCTGCGCATCACCAAGGAGGAGGCCCAGCTGAGCAAGCAGGAGACCACCAAGATGCTGGTGCGTGGCCTTGCCCACGAGATCAAGAACCCCCTCGGCGGCATTCGCGGCGCGGCGCAGCTGCTGGCCCGCGAGCTGCCCGAGGATGGCCTGCGCGATTACACCAATGTGATCATCGAAGAGGCCGACCGCCTGCGTAACCTGGTCGACCGCATGCTCGGATCGAACAAGCTGCCGTCGTTGTCCATGACCAACATCCACGAAGTACTCGAGCGGGTATGCAGCCTGGTCGAGGCGGAGAGCCAGGGCGGCATCACCCTGGTGCGCGATTACGACCCAAGCCTGCCGGACGTACTGATCGACCGTGAGCAGATGATCCAGGCCGTACTCAACATCGTGCGCAACGCCATGCAGGCCATCGCCGGGCAGAACGAACTGCGCCTGGGCCGTATCACCCTGCGCAGCCGCGCCGTGCGCCAGTTCACCATCGGCCATGTGCGCCACCGCCTGGTGGCGCGGATCGAGATCATCGACAACGGCCCCGGCATCCCCGCGGAACTGCAGGACACTCTCTTCTATCCCATGGTCAGCGGCCGCCCGGACGGCACCGGGCTGGGCCTGGCCATCACCCAGAACATCATCAGCCAGCACCAGGGCCTGATCGAGTGTGAAAGCCACGCGGGCCACACCACCTTCTCGATCTACCTGCCCCTGGAACAAGGAGCCACCGCCCCATGAGCCGAAGTGAAACCGTCTGGATCGTCGATGATGATCGTTCCATCCGCTGGGTCCTGGAAAAGGCCCTGCAGCAGGAAGGCATGACCACCCAGAGCTTCGACAGCGCCGATGGTGTCATGGGCCGCCTGGCCCGCCAGCAACCGGACGTGATCATCTCGGATATCCGCATGCCCGGCGCCAGCGGTCTCGACCTGCTCGCCCAGATCCGCGACCAGCACCCTGGGCTGCCGGTGATCATCATGACCGCCCATTCCGACCTGGACAGCGCCGTGGCCTCTTACCAGGGCGGCGCCTTCGAGTACCTGCCCAAGCCGTTCGATGTCGACGAAGCAGTGTCGCTGGTCAAACGCGCCAACCAGCACGCCCAGGAGCAACAGGCCCTGGAAGTGCCCCAGGCGCTGGCCCGCACCCCGGAGATCATCGGCGAGGCACCGGCGATGCAGGAGGTGTTCCGTGCCATCGGCCGCCTCAGCCATTCCAACATCACCGTGCTGATCAATGGTGAGTCGGGTACCGGCAAAGAGCTGGTGGCCCATGCCCTGCATCGCCACAGCCCGCGTGCGGCATCGCCGTTCATTGCCCTGAACATGGCGGCGATCCCCAAGGACCTGATGGAGTCCGAACTGTTCGGCCATGAAAAGGGCGCCTTCACCGGCGCCGCCAACCTGCGTCGCGGGCGTTTCGAGCAGGCCGACGGCGGCACGCTGTTCCTCGACGAGATCGGCGACATGCCCGCCGATACCCAGACCCGCCTGCTGCGAGTGCTGGCCGACGGCGAGTTCTACCGGGTCGGCGGCCATGTGCCGGTGAAGGTGGATGTGCGCATCATCGCCGCCACCCACCAGAACCTCGAGTCCCTGGTACAGGCCGGCAAGTTTCGTGAGGACCTGTTCCACCGCCTCAACGTGATCCGCATCCATATCCCGCGCCTGGCCGACCGGCGCGAGGACATCCCGGCGCTGGCCCGCCACTTCCTCGGCCGCGCCGCCCAGGAGTTGGCGGTGGAGCCCAAGCTGCTCAAGCCCGAGACCGAAGCGTTCATCCGCAACCTGCCCTGGCCGGGCAACGTGCGCCAACTGGAGAACACCTGCCGCTGGATCACCGTGATGGCCTCCAGCCGCGAAGTGCTGGTCGGCGACCTGCCGCCAGAGCTGCTCAACCTGCCCCAGGACGCCGCGCCGGTGACCAACTGGGAACAGGCCCTGCGCCAGTGGGCCGACCAGGCCCTTGCCCGCGGCCAGACCAACCTGCTGGACAGCGCCGTGCCCAGTTTCGAGCGGATCATGATCGAAACCGCGCTCAAGCACACCGCTGGGCGACGTCGCGATGCGGCGCTGTTGTTGGGCTGGGGGCGCAATACCCTGACGCGCAAGATCAAGGAGCTGGGGATGAATGTCGCCGGAGGGGATGAGGACGAGGCGGAAGAGCACTGAGTCCAAACGTTGCAACGAATCGCGGGGCCAGCCCGCTCCCACGCTATTGATGTCGTGGGAGCGGGCTGGCCCCACGAACGGTGCATGCACCGATTACGTGCCCCTTGCACCGTGACAAGGCAAATAATCCACCAAGACCGCTTTAGATACCGGCTAACCCCCTGTTTTTCCACACCGATAAAACTGGCACGACACCTGCAATAACCCAGACATCTCCAGTTTCGGGGACCCTGGTACAGGCAGGCCGGGATATCCCCTCTTTTATTCGTGCAGCCTGACCTGCACCCGCCAACGCCCCGCCTCCTGCGCGCCGGCCCATTCGCCGCGCAGGGGGCGCGCAGCGACCAGCGTCAACAGCAAGCCTTCCTCGCTCTTCTGCAAGCGCCAGCTCACCGGCTTGCCCTGCAACATCAACTGGCCCCGCGCGGCCTTGCCCTCGGCCTGGAACACCACGGCCACGGTACCCTCGACATTCTCGCCATGCAGTTGCGGCTCTTCGTTGAACCACAGGTCTAGCCCGCCCTGCACCACCTCGACCTGCTCCAGCACCCGCTCCTCGGGCGCCGTCAGCCGGCCGATCATCAGGCCCACGAGCATGCCGAAGATCGCCAGCGACAGCAGCACCCGCGGCCAGGCCTTCGAACGCGGGTCGGGTTCGGGGGTAGAATGCTCGTCATCTTCACGCTTGGAGCCGTGCATGTTTCACGTCATCCTTTTTCAACCAGAAATTCCGCCGAATACCGGCAACATCATCCGCCTGTGCGCCAACAGCGGCTGCGCCCTGCACCTGATCGAGCCCATCAGCTTCGAACTGGACGACAAGCGCCTGCGCCGCGCGGGGCTGGACTACCACGAGTATGCCACGCTACAGCGCCACCAAAGCCTGGCCGAATGCCTGGAAAGCCTGAATCAGCCTCGGTTGTTCGCGTTCACCACCAAAGGCTCGCATCCGTTCCATGAGGTCGAGTACCAGCCCGGTGACGCCTTCCTGTTCGGGCCCGAGAGTCGTGGCCTGCCGGCCGAGGTGCTGGACAGCCTGCCTGCCGAACAACGCCTGCGCCTGCCGATGCGGCCGGGGTGCCGGAGCTTGAACCTGTCCAATACCGTGGCCGTGACGGTGTACGAGGCGTGGCGCCAGCAGGGGTTTGCCGGAAGCTGATGCGCTTGCCGCTCGGGCCCGATCACCAGCAAGAGACATGAAAAAGGCGACCACGAAGGTCGCCTTTTGCTTTACCGGCAGAAATTACTGCACGGTCGGCACTTCACCGGCTTCCTGCATGCGCTGCATCTCTTGCGCGTACAGGGCGTCGAAGTTGACCGGCGACAGCATCAGCGCCGGGAACGAACCACGGGTCACCAGGCTGTCCAGGGTCTCGCGGGCGTACGGGAACAGGATGTTCGGGCAGAACGCGCCGAGGGTGTGGCTCATCGAAGCGGCATCGAGGTTGGCGATCAGGAAGATGCCGGCCTGTTGCACTTCGGCGATGAAGGCCACTTCGTCACCGTTCTTGACGGTCACCGACAGGGTCAGCACCACTTCGTGGAAGTCGCCTTCCAGAGCTTTCTGGCGGGTGTTCAGGTCCAGCGATACGCTCGGCTCCCACTGCTGGCGGAAGATCTGCGGGCTTTTCGGGGCCTCGAACGACAGATCGCGCACGTAGATGCGCTGCAGGGAGAATTGTGGTGCGATTTCTTCAGCACCAGCGCCGTTGTTCTGTTGGTCAGTCATGGCAGATCCTTTTCCTAATGTTCTTGAATGCAGTGCGAATCAGGCCGCCAGCAGCGCGTCGAGCTTGCCCGCGCGCTCCAGGGCATAGAGGTCATCGCATCCACCGACGTGCGTGCTGCCGATCCAGATCTGCGGCACCGAGGTACGGCCGGCCTTCTGGCTCATTTCGGCGCGAACCTGAGGTTTGCCGTCGACCTTGATCTCCTCGAACGCCACGCCCTTGCTCTCGAGCAGGTACTTGGCGCGCATGCAGTAGGGGCAGTAGTCGCTGGAATAGACGATGACGGGCTTCATATCACTTCACCAGGGGCAGGTTATCGGCTTTCCAGCTGGAAACGCCACCGCTGAGCTTGGCGGCGGTGTAACCAGCCTTGAGCAGTTCGCGGCACAGGGTACCGGACTGCTGGCCCATCGCGTCGACGACGATCAGGGTCTTGTCTTTGTGTTTTTCCAGCTCGGTCATGCGGCCGGCCACTTTGTCCTGCGGCATGCTCAGCGCGCCGACGATATGCCCGGCCGAGTATTCCTTGGCAGTACGGATATCGATCACCACGGCCTTGTCGGCGTTGACCAGGGCGGTCAGCTGGCCGTTGCTCAGGCTCTGGCCGCCACGGCGGACTTCATTGACCAGCAGCAGGACCAGCAGGACGACGAAAATGGCCACCAGGATGAAGTGATCTGTCGCGAATTGAATCAGGTGAGCAACCATCAGGGGTGTTCCAGGCGATTGAAAATGGCGGCCAGTATACACAGCCCCCCATGACCGCCAAAGCCCACCGGGCTGGCGGCAAACACGCCTTCATGTTGCATGCCTGACCGCGCTGGTCGGGCAATGGGAGGAATATTCGCCGTCGCTGGCGGATTTGCCCTAAAATGCGTGTCTTTATCATCTTTGAACAACCGTGAGTTTGATTGATGACGAGTACGCCTAAACCCCTGGTCCTGATCATCCTGGATGGCTTCGGTCACAGCGAAAGCCCCGAATACAACGCCATCTTCGCCGCCAATACTCCGGTCTACGACCGCCTGCGCGCCACCCAGCCGCACGGTCTGATCTCCGGCTCCGGCATGGACGTGGGGCTGCCCGACGGGCAGATGGGCAACTCGGAAGTCGGTCACATGAACCTCGGTGCCGGCCGCGTGGTGTATCAGGACTTCACCCGGGTGACCAAGGCCATCCGCGACGGCGAGTTCTTCGAGAACCCAGTGCTCGTCGGTGCCGTGGAAAAAGCCGCCAGCGCCGGCAAGGCCGTGCATATCCTCGGCCTGCTCTCCGACGGTGGCGTGCACAGCCACCAGGACCACCTGATCGCCATGGCCGAGCTGGCCGCGCAGCGTGGCGCCGAGAAGATCTACCTGCATGCCTTCCTTGACGGCCGCGACACGCCGCCGCGCAGCGCGCAATCGTCCATCGAACTGCTCGACGCCACCTTCGCCAAGCTCGGCAAGGGCCGCATCGCCAGCCTGATCGGCCGCTACTACGCGATGGACCGCGACAACCGCTGGGACCGCGTCAGCGCCGCCTACAACCTGATCGTCGACAGCGCCGCCGAATTCACCGCAGCGACCGCCGTGGCCGGCCTTGAAGCCGCCTACGCCCGCGACGAGAGCGACGAGTTCGTCAAGGCCACGCGCATCGGCGAGGCGGTCAAGGTCGAAGACGGCGACGCCGTGATCTTCATGAACTTCCGTGCCGACCGCGCCCGCGAGCTGTCCCGCGTGTTCGTCGAGCCCGATTTCAATGAATTCCCGCGCGCGCGCCTGCCCAAGCTGGCGGCCTACATCGGCCTGACCCAGTACTCGGCGAAGATCCCGGCCCCGGCGGCTTTCGCCCCGGCCAGCCTGAACAACGTGCTCGGCGAGTACCTGGCGAAGAACGGCAAGACCCAGCTGCGCATTGCCGAAACCGAGAAGTACGCCCACGTCACTTTCTTCTTCTCGGGCGGGCGCGAAGAGCCGTTCGAAGGCGAAGAACGCATCCTGATCCCGTCGCCGAAGGTCGCCACCTACGACCTGCAGCCGGAAATGAGCGCCCCTGAAGTCACCGATCGTATCGTCGAGGCCATCGAGCAGCAGCGTTATGACGTGATCGTGGTCAACTACGCCAACGGCGACATGGTCGGCCACACCGGCGTGTTCGATGCCGCGGTCAAGGCCGTGGAGGCGCTGGATGGCTGCGTCGGCCGTATCGTCGAGGCGCTGGACAAGGTCGGCGGCGAAGCCCTGATCACCGCCGACCATGGCAACGTCGAGCAGATGGAAGACGAGTGCACCGGCCAGGCGCACACCGCCCACACCACCGAGCCGGTGCCATTCATCTATGTCGGCAAGCGCCACGTGAAAGTCCGTGACGGCGGTGTGCTGGCAGACGTGGCGCCGACCATGCTCGAGCTGCTGGGCCTGGAAAAACCGGCGGAGATGACCGGCACCTCGATCCTGATCGACGCTTGATCGATGTAGTGGGGCTGCCTTGCGGCCCCCAAAACAGTTGAATTCCAGACCAACGCCCCGCCGCACACGCCGCTGGGCGTTTTTTTTGCACGCCTGCGCGGGCATACTAGGCCAGTCTCCATCCCTGGTACGCCCAACCCCATGCTCCGCGCCCTGTTCCTACTCGCCCTGTCATGTCTGCTTGCCCCGGCCTTCGCTGCCGATGAGCGCGCGCAGACCCAACAACAGCTGGACGCCACCCGCCAGGACATCGCCGAGCTGAAAAAGATGCTGGGCAAGCTCCAGGAGGAGAAGTCCGGCGTGCAGAAAGACCTCAAGGCCACCGAGACCGATATCGGCAAACTCGAAAAACAGGTGGAGGCACTGCAGCAAGAACTAAAAAAGACCGAGGGCGAGCTGGAGCGCCTTGACCACGAGAAAAAAAAACTCCAGAGCGCCCGCGTTGAACAACAACGCCTGATTGCCATCCAGGCCCGTTCGGCCTACCAGAACAACGGTCGCGAGGAATACCTCAAGCTGCTGCTGAACCAGCAGAATCCCGAGAAGTTCGCCCGCACCCTCACCTATTACGACTATCTCAGCAAAGCGCGCATGGACCAGTTGCGCACCTTCAACGAGACCTTGCGCCAGTTGGCCAACGTCGAGCAGGACATCGCCGGCCACCAGCAACAGTTGCTGGCACAGCGTGCCGAGCTCGACACTCAGCGCCAGGCCCTGGTCGCAGAACGCGACAAGCGCCAGCAAGTACTGGCCAAGCTCAGCAGCGACATGAAGGAACGCGACCAGAAACTGCAGAGCCGCGAGCAGGACCAGGCCGATCTGGGCAAGGTACTCAAGACCATCGAGGAAACCCTCGCTCGCCAGGCTCGCGAGGCCGAAGAGGCCCGCCAGCGGGCCCTGCTGGCCAAACAGGAAGAAGAGCAGCGCCGCAAGGCGCAGGCCCTGGCCGCCGCGACCCGCAAGCAGGAGCCCGAGGAAGCCCCGAAAAAGGCCCGGACTACCCTCGGCCCGGTGGTTTCCAGCGACACGGCCAGCTATGGCGGCGCATTTTCTTCGGCACGGGGAAAACTTCCATGGCCGGTCAATGGTCGATTGCTGGCACGCTTCGGTGACACCCGCGGCGGTGATGCGCGGGCCAAGTGGGACGGGGTGATGATCAGCGCCAGCGCGGGCACCCAGGTGCGCGCCGTGCATGGCGGGCGGGTGGTGTTCGCCGACTGGTTGCGCGGCGCTGGACTTCTGGTCATTCTCGACCATGGCAATGGCTACCTGAGCCTGTACGGCCACAACCAGAGCCTGCTCAAGAGCGCCGGCGACATCGTCAAGGCCGGCGAAGCCATCTCCACGGTCGGCGACAGTGGCGGCCAGGACAGCGCCGGCCTGTACTTCGCGATTCGCCAGCAGGGCCAGCCCACCGACCCCGCGCAATGGTGTCGCGGTTAGTTAGTGCTACTTTTACGGCGCCGCCCACGAAACGGCGACGCCGATGCTCCCAGCGGGAGCACCAACAGGATCAGGAGTTCGTTCGACATGCTGCACTCGCCTCGCCTCACCCAGCTGGCCCTGACCATCGCCCTGGTCATCGGCGCGCCCCTGGCCGTTGCCGCCGAACCGGCCAAGCCAGCGGCCAAGCAGGCCGCGGTGCCGGCCACCGAGGTGACCGCCAAGGCGCCCCTGCCGCTGGAAGAGCTGCGCACCTTCGCCGAGGTCATGGACCGCATCAAGGCGGCCTATGTGGAACCTGTCGACGACAAGACCCTGCTGGAAAACGCCATCAAGGGCATGCTCAGCAACCTTGACCCGCACTCGGCCTACCTCGGCCCCGAAGACTTCCAGGAGCTGCAGGAAAGCACCAGCGGCGAGTTCGGCGGCCTGGGGATTGAGGTCGGCATGGAGGACGGCTTCGTCAAGGTGGTCTCGCCCATCGACGACACCCCGGCTTCCCGCGCCGGCATCGAGGCCGGTGACCTGATCGTCAAGATCAACGGCGCGCCAACCCGTGGCCAGACCATGACCGAGGCCGTGGACAAGATGCGCGGCAAGATCGGCGAGAAGATCACCCTCACCCTGGTGCGCGACGGCGGCACGCCGTTCGACGTGACGCTGGCCCGCGCGGTGATCCAGGTCAAGAGCGTCAAGAGCCAGTTGCTGGAGAACGACTACGGTTACATCCGCATCACCCAGTTCCAGGTCAAGACCGGCGACGAGGTGGGCAAGGCCCTGGCCAAGCTGCGCAAGGACAACGGCAAGAAGCTGCGCGGCGTGGTTCTCGACCTGCGCAACAACCCCGGCGGCGTGCTGCAGTCGGCGGTCGAAGTGGCCGACCACTTCCTCACCAAGGGCCTGATCGTCTACACCAAGGGCCGCATCGCCAACTCCGAGCTGCGCTACTCCGCCGACCCGACCGATGCCAGCGAAGGCGTGCCACTGGTGGTATTGATCAACGGCGGCAGCGCCTCGGCTTCGGAGATCGTCGCCGGCGCCCTGCAGGACCAGAAACGCGCCGTACTGATGGGTACCGACAGCTTCGGCAAGGGCTCGGTGCAGACCGTGCTTCCACTGGCCAACGACCGCGCCCTGAAGCTCACCACCGCGCTGTACTTCACCCCCAATGGCCGCTCGATCCAGGCCCAGGGCATCGTCCCGGACATCGAAGTGCGCCCGGCCAAGCTGACCGCCGAAGCCGACAACGACAACTTCAAGGAAGCCGACCTGCAGGGCCACCTGGGCAACGGCAACG
Source organism: Pseudomonas sp. FG36 (assembly GCF_057809275.1). NCBI lineage: Bacteria > Pseudomonadati > Pseudomonadota > Gammaproteobacteria > Pseudomonadales > Pseudomonadaceae > Pseudomonas > Pseudomonas sp. FG36. The sequence continues at coordinate 22,733 of NZ_JBMDJQ010000032.1, read as the reverse complement.
GCGGCGCCGACCGACCGACCGGCAGTGCCAAGCGCAAGGATCGCCCGCAGGACAACGACTTCCAGCTCAGCCAGGCCCTCAGCCTGCTCAAGGGCCTGAACATCACCAAGGGTGACTGATACCCACCATGCGTTATCTGCTGTCCCTGCTGTTCTGCCTGCTGGCCGGCGTCGCGCAAGCGGCCCCGGCCAAGGCCTACATGAGCATCATCATCGACGACCTGGGCCAGAGCAGCGAACGCGACAGCCGTACGCTCGCCCTGCCCGGCCCGGTGACCATGGCGATCATGCCCGACACCCCGCACGCCACCGACTTCGCCCGCCAGGCCCACAAGGCCGGGCGCACGGTGATCCTGCACATGCCCATGGACCCTGCCACCGGGCCCTACGCCTGGCATCCAGGCGTCGCCCTCGACGAACTGGCCCGGCGCCTGGATGCCGCCCTGGCCAAGGTGCCCTACGCCGCCGGCATCAACAACCACATGGGCAGCCGCATGACCGCCCAGCGCGAGCCCATGGCCTGGTTGATGGGTGAACTGCAACGCCGCCATCTGTTCTTCGTCGACAGCCGCACCAGCGCGGCGACGGTGGCGGCGGCAGAGGCCCAGGCGCTGGGGTTGGCACACCTCTCGCGGGATGTTTTTCTTGACGACGTACGAACGACCGAAGCCATTGCCGGGCAATTGCGTCTTGGTATCGAAGTGGCCCGCAAGCAGGGTTCGGCGGTGCTGATTGGGCACCCTTACCCGCAGACCCTGAGCGTCCTGGCACAAGAGATTCCCCGGCTCAAGAGCCAGGGGATCGAGTTGATCAGCCTGCGACAGATGATCGCCGAACGCGGTAACCAGGCCATGCCCGCCCACGGCAGGCAAGGCCGCTACACGAATGCGAGCCCTGTCAGAAAGGAATGATCCCCTGTGCCTCGGCAAGGCTGAGCGGACCATAGTGCACTCGCTTGCCTGGCACGACCTCACTTGCGGCCCCCAAGCCCCGGTTGGATTCGAATCGCTGGGCCCAGAGCTTCAGGTGGCCCCGCGTGAACTCCGTGGACAAGGCATCAGCACTGGCCAAGTGGAAATGGGCGGCCCAGAGTGCTTTCCCCTTGTGCTCTCCCGCTTTTTTCAAGCGCGTGACCTTGTACTCGTCAAACGCACTACCATCAGCCATGGTTCGTCGAGGGCCGATGTACTCAACCTTGATCAGTTGCCGCTCATGCAGGTAGCGCAGGGCTTCGGCGGACGGATAGCAAGTTCGGGTATAAAGTTCGGTCAAGTACTGCTCCCTGCCAGCCTGCAACTCGCTGCGCCCCGCATTCAGCATGTCGAGCGCGTCCTCATCACCTTGCGACAACTGCGCCTCGATCGCCCGAAGCCGTGCCAGGGGTTCGTCGAACAACCGAGCCAGGCGCAAGCCACCGAGGTCTCGTTCCAAATAGCGTACAGCTTGCGCAAGAATGACCTTGTTGAACGCCAGTACCGACTTCACTCTGTCCAGAGCACTCGCTGACGGTGCCTGCGAGACCGGTTCCAGTGGTGCTTCATCGACACGCTCGACCCAGCGGCCATCTTGCAGGTCGAATCGCTGCACTACTGCGTTGCTGAGCGGATCACGCACGACAAGCGTCTTATGCCCATCCTCCTGCATTTCAGAGGCGATAACGGTAATACCTTCGCTGTTGCGGATCGCGTGCTGGATATCGGTAGAAATTCGATATGCGCCAGGAGCCACCGTGGAGTCCGGCCGCGCTTCCAAAGCGTTACGGGCCTCGATCAAGCGCTGCCCCGCATCTGCCTTCAACAACTGCATGTGCGCCCGGTAACGCTTGAGCATGTCAGGCTCGACCAGACGTCCGCCTTGCGCCGCAATCAACTCGCTGTTGAGTATCGCCGCAGAGTACTCGTCCCAGGCTTCCTGCAAGATGGTGATCCGATCGGCGGGCTCGAGGTTCGCCGTGATCGATTCACCATGGGCATTAGCCGAACTCTGGAGCGTCTTGCCGGCGAGGTCTGCCCGATACCTCGACAATTGCGCCTGACCGCTAGGCGAGTCCAGATGCAGGGCCAAGTCCGCCAGGTTCAGCACATGATGAAAACGTAGATCTTCAGTGGTGAATGGCCTCTGCTCGACGATCTGAGCCACTGATCGAGACTCCCCCCCACCACTGATCAGCAAATCGGGAGCCGCGCCAGCGAGCAGGGCATCGAGTTCGGCACTGGCGAGCAACATACGCTCCTGCAGTCCCACGACATTCTCCAAAGACTGCCTGAAAAACTGGTACTGCGCTTTGGCTTCAAATGGGTTCCTCGTCCCCAAATCATCTGCCAGTTCCTTGAGACGGGGATAGTCCGCCAGCCGCCACAGCTCATTGAGAACGAAATCATTATTGGAGATCAAAGCGCAGCGCAATGAAGCTCGCTCTTCGCCAAGTAGTGGCTCGGTGCCTGGCATGCGGTTGAGGCCATACTTGGGCTCCAGCATCCGCTCGAGCAGCGGCAGTTTCTCATTCCCCAACCGGATGACCGTCTCGACCGTTGCGACCGACTCCAGGCGCTTGGCCTTCACTGTCGATTCAAGGCTGATCATCCTGGCTTCGTACCGCTCGATCATCGCGTCATCGGCACTTTCCTTCGCGGCTTCGGTTCGCTTGAGCAACGCCAACTGCTCAAGCTGACCAGCCATCCGCATGACCTCCTGCCCCTGTACCTTGAATGCTGCCGCAGCCTGCTCGGCCCTAACAGTAAGCTCGTCAGCCACATGTCTTGTCGACGCCCACTCTTCATCCAGTCTCGCCCTTAACGATTGCCGTGGCATACCTGCCCGCAAACGCAGCCCCGAATCGACGCGCCACGCCCCTTGCTCCAGAGATAGCCATGGGCCCAACGAGCCCTTCGCATCCACGACCCGCACACCCACGTCCGCAATAACAACTTCGTAGCTGTCGTCGCCAAGCAGCACATAGTACTTTGCGCCTACCTGATAGGCCCCTTTGCCTTGGCCACTCTCCAAGGGGGCCAGGCCATCGAGCAGAAGTGCTGCACGCATCGCCCTGAGGGCAATGCGCTGAGAGGGCAGCAAGCCGTTGAATCCCTGGTTGCCACGCCATGAGAAGTCGAGCTGACGCTCCTGCATGCTGCCAAGTCCTCCCTGCCCGCCCACTTTTCCCTGGCGCGGTACGACACTGACCAGTTGCCTGGCTGCACCACGCCGGGGAGGCCCTTCGAAATGCTCAACATCCGGCAGCCGGCCTGGATTGAGTGCAGCGCGCGCTGGCTGGCGCAGATGCGCCAGTGCCATGCCGAGCGTGAGAAGGACATCCACACTGGCGGCCGACCGATCGAAATCGTCGCCATCGGCAATGGCCCGCAGATCGCTCTCAAGGCCGGAGACGCTTTGCACCAGCCAAGCGAAGGAAGCGATCGGCCCTCTGAGAAAGAGTGTTGCCGTGTTGAACAGCAACCAGGCCCCTTCCAGCAACATCAACCAGCGATTTTCAGCATTGGAAGTCGAACGCAGATCCGCCAATTCCACCAGCAAGTCGCGGTTAGCGGCGTAGAGTTTCTCATCCACATTGGTTTCCCATAACCTGATCGCCAGGCTGGCAGGTGCCGGAGCCTCGAAGTTCAGGAATGGGTCGACACCAATACTGAGGATATGCGGCTCGGCAAAACCACCGTTGTCGTAGATGGGCCGGACGTGCTGTGGCAACCAGTCCAGAATGCTCTGCTGCAACGTGGTGTCCTGGCAAATCGCCTCGACCAGCGCCTGCTCACTGGCAAATGCCCGGACCGCATCTCGTCCATACAGCGGCCTGTAGAGCACCAGGACGGATGGCGCGCTGCCGAGTAGCACATACATACCGGAAACAATGTCATGAACCGTGGAGTCCGGACGACGCTTGAAGGCCAGAGGCACCAGAAACGTGGCTGGATTCAAGTCATCCAGATAACCTCGACAATAATCTGTGACACATTGCAGCGCACCGGCGCCCAAACGACCATCCAGCTTGGCCTGTAGCGCCGCGAACAAAAGGCCTATACGCCATTCCCGGGAAAATCGCTCGACCCTCGTCGGGCGTTCCTGGCGTTCATCCAGCCGCTCGGCCACATACTTGGGATAACGCCCACCAATGTCGACGCGGGCCACCAGGTGCCTGACATAGTCCGAGTCCAACCAACGAGGTAATGGACCGCTCCCACTGCAAGAGATATCGGTGATGATCGCTCCCCCGAGCGAGGCGAGATTGCCAATGGCAAATTCCGTCAATGTCTTGCTACCTGCCCGAACCAGAGGTTCACCGCCTCCCGCCCCCACACCGGCGCCACCCGGTACTCCTGCGGCGATCTTGAGTTCCAGCAGGATGTCGTCCGGAGCCGGGCTATCCTGCGGATGCGCCTGGCGCATATCTGCGCTGAGTCGCTCCGTCGTGTAGCTGTTCAGATCCTCAATACCATCAAGCGCCCCAAAGCCCTGTGACTCGAGCTGATACAGGGAAAGCGTGAAAAGTGCTTCTTGCCAGGCAAAGCTGTCATCGGCCTTGGCCGTAACCAGTCCCGGCGGCGGTACCGGCGCCACATCCTGATCGATGAAATAGCCACTGTAGAAGACTTGCGAGGGGTCACTCAGGCGTCGGAACAGCTGTTCCAACGCCTGTACATCCTCAATACGCGAGTAACGCAGCGCACTGATCCGCTCCAGCATTGCATCCAGCAACAGTGCGCTTTGCTGGGCAAACACATTGCCTTCAAGGCAATAGCGATCCCATGTCATTTCATCGAACCGATAGCGCTCTGCGAGATCGTCTCGCAGTGCCAATGCGAAGTTTTCCAACGAATCGAAGGCCCTGACCACACTGGATGGCGCGCACCACAGCACCACCAGCCGCTCGTCCCATTCACCGGTTACCAGCAGGTACTCCTGCATGAGCTGGAACGACTGGCCTCCCGCGGTCAGCGTCACCTGTACTGCAAACACCGATGGGCCAGGCTCCCCCAACAGCAACCCGCGTACACATGCCTGCTGCTGGGTATCCAACCCCTGAAGCGGCAAATTGCGCAGGAGCGCCTGTTTCAACAGCAACTGGAACCAACGGTCGCGGCTGACACCCTCCTCGTCACAGGATCGCCAGAACGCCACCTGCGCCTCGGCGAAGTATCCGGGAAGCTGCTCTATCAGTTCGTTGAGCGATTCGCTAAGGCCCGCCAAGGCTCGGGTGTCCAGATCGCTGGTGGCCCCAGCGAAGCGGTGTGGCCCGGCAAGCCCCAGATTGTAGGTCCGCTGGGCAAGCGGCTCGATGTCCATGGGCTCGCCTTGGGCCATGCACTTGAGCAGCGCATCGACCAGAGGCCGAGTGGTCCACCAGGCTGTCCCCGGCTCCGGTGAGTCGAGCGTCAGCGAATCAGCGGATGTCAGCGGTGGCTGCACGGCCTCGAGGTAGGGGAGTTGTTTCAGCAACAATCGCAGCAGTTGCTGGCTCGCGACCGCCCGCAGGGTAGGCCGATCGGCGAAATGGCTGGCGGCAGCGGCCAAAAAGTCGAAAGGCGAGGTTTCTAGAGTCGACATGAAGATGTGCCCTCAACGGATGGGGCACAAGGATGAAAGACTGACTGACCTACCAGGCGCTAACTAATACTGCCAACGACAAAGGACGGCTACAGAATGCTGCCATACCGGCAATATGTGCTCATACACTGCGATTTGCCGTTGAAGTTTTGCAGTCAGGCAGAAGATGTCGTCAGGCCACATTGCCTCCCTGAAAACAAAAAGGGCCCGGTTCTCATGAACCGGGCCCTTGCCTGAGATCAGCCGTTATCAGCTGTACACACGCCCCAGCAACTGGCGGTGGCTTTCGAACTGATCAAGCACATCACGCACGATCTGCTCGCGGGTGAAGCCCATCAGGTCGTACTCCTGGCTGCCGTCGTGCAGGTACACCTCGGCACGGTAGAAGCGCTGCTGCACTTCCGGCTCGCCCTCGACCGGCGCCTCGCTCGGCGCGGCCAGGTAGCCATCCAGGCTGGCTTCGTAGACGAAGGGGTTGCCCTCTTCCATCATCACTCGCAGGCCCATCATGTTGCGCGACTGACCTACCCGGGTCTCGACCTCGAAGCCCAGGGTACGCAGTTGCTCGGCGGCTTCTTTCAGCGCCGGGCTGACCTGTTTGTCCATGAACCGTTGCACCACGGCCTGGGTCGGCTGCAGGTCCAGCTGGCTGAGACGCTCGCTGAAACCGCGACGGCCACGGGCGGCCAGTTCGGCGCGCTCGCTCTCGACCGCGACGTCCTGCTTCATGGCCTTCATCAGACCGAACATGAACAGCACCAGGACCACCGAGAACGGCAGGCCGGCCAGTACCACCATGGTCTGCATGGCTTCGAAGTTACCGGCGAACAGCAGGCCGATGGTGACCAGGGTGATGACCACCGACCAGAACACCACCATCCAGTGCGGGGCGTCTTCGTCGACCTTGCCGCCTTTGCACGACAGGTTGGCCATCATCACCGCGCCGGAGTCGGCCGGGGTGAGGAACAGCACGAAGCCGACGAACACTGCCAGGCCGATGACGATCTTGGCGGCCGGGAAGAATTCCAGCAGTTGGTAGATAGACATCGATGGCTGTTCGAGCGCGGTCTTGCCCAGTTCCACCGCCCCCTGGTTGATCACCAGGTCCAGCGCGGTGTTACCGAAGATCGACAACCAGGCCAGAGTGAAGCCCAGCGGGATCAGCAGCACGCCGCTGACCAGCTGGCGCACGGTCCGGCCCTTGGAGATACGGGCGATGAACATGCCGACGAACGGGCCCCAGGAGATCCACCAGGCCCAATAGAACACGGTCCACAGGCCCAGCCAGCGCTCGGACTTGTCGTTGTCGCCTTCATAGACATAGAGGTCGAAGGTCTTCAGCACGACACCGTTGAGGTAGTCACCGACGTTCTGCACGAAGCCGTTGAGCAGGTGCAGGGTATTGCCGGCCAGCAGCACGAAGATCAGCAGGCCGCTGAACAGCAGGATGTTCAGGTTGGACAGACGGCGGATACCGTTCTCCACGCCCGACACCGCGGCCACGGTGGCAACGCCGGCCATGACCAGGATCACCACCAGCAGGTTGGTCTTGCTGTGGTCCATGCCGAACAGGTATTCCAGGCCCGAGGCCACCTGCATCGAGCCGATACCCAGGTTGGTCACCAGGCCCAGCAGGGTGACGAACATGCCGAAGATGTCCACGGCATGGCCAGCGCCGCCCTTGACCCAACGCTCGCCGACCAGCGGGTACAGCGCCGAGCGCAGTGCCAGCGGCTGGTTGTGGCGGTAGGCGAAGTAGCCCACGGCAAGGCCGACCAGGGCGTAGATCGCCCAGCCGTGCAGGCCCCAGTGCAGGAAGGTCAGCTGCAGGCCCTGGCGCGCGGCCTCGAGGCTGGCAGGCGTACCTTCCGGCGGGTTGAAGTAGTGATCAAGCGGCTCGGAAGCGCCGAAGTACAGCAGCGAGATACCGATACCGGAGGAGAACAGCATGCCGGCCCAGGCGCCGTAGCTGAAGTCCGGGGTGTCGTCCTTGCCGCCCAGCTTGAGCTTGCCGAAGTCGGAGAAGGCCAGGTAGACGACAAACAGCAGGTAACCACAGATGACCAGCATGTAGTACCAGCCAAAGGTGCGGGTCAGCCATTTCTGGGCGACGCCCAGCACCTGGCCAGCGGCTTCGGGTACAGCGATCAGCAAGGCAGTCAGAACGAGGATCATCAGCGCCGAGGTGTAGAACACCACGCGATTGACCCGTACCCGCTCGGCGGGGGGCTTTGTCAGGGAGGCAGAACTCATTGCACGAATGCTCCGGGCAGTGCGGCAGTGGAGGCTAAACAGTTATTTCCCACGCAATTGGTGCAATAGCCCTACTGCGACAGGTGTTATAAAAGCACCCTGGAAACCGTGATCCCGAATAGGAACGTTGCAAAAAAATCAGACCGGTCGGCTGTGGAAAAACCTGCCCTCCATAAGGAGGTGCGCGCATTCGCCACAGACACCTGGCCCGCTCCAAGGGCCGGCCGCGCAGCCAGTGACTGCTCGGCAAAATCTGTCTTTCGCATCGCCCATGCCCGTCAACGCCTTGTATTCCGGGGGTTACGCGATTTCCTGGGGTGTCGATTCGTGCTTCTGTGACCGTCCGAAAACTGTCAATGGCACAAATTGTCGCAGAGCTTATTCTTTATTGATTGAACGTTCAATCAAAACAAAATAGACTGGCCTTCGCCGAGGCAGCCGCTTGTCGTCTGCCCGCAGGCCTGAGGAGATAGCAAGATGCCCAAGGTCGGTATGCAACCCATCCGCCGCCAGCAGTTGATCGAAGCCACCTTGCAGGCGGTCGATCAGGTCGGACTGGGAGATGCCAGCATTGCGCTGATTGCCCGTTTGGCCGGTGTGTCGAACGGCATCATCAGTCACTACTTTCAGGACAAGAACGGCCTGATCGCAGCGACGATGCGCTACATCATGAACATGCTCAACGAGGGTGTGATCGCGCGTCGTCAGGCCCTCACGGACGACAGCCCGCGTGCCCACCTGAAGGTGATCATCGAAGGTAACTTCGATGCGAGCCAGGTGAATGGCCCGGCAATGAAAACCTGGCTGGCCTTCTGGGCCTCCAGCATGCACCAGCCGTCTTTGCACAGGTTGCAGCGGATCAACGACCACCGCCTGTATTCCAACCTGTGCTGCCAGTTCCGCCGCGTCCTGCCGCTCTACCATGCGCGCAAGGCTGCCCGCGGCCTGGCAGCGTTGATCGACGGCCTGTGGCTGCGTGGCGCCCTGTCGGGTGACGCATTCGACACCGAGCAGGCAATACGCATCGCTTACGAATACATGGATCTACAACTGGCTAAGCAGCAGACCCTGGGCACAACCGACCAGGCCGCTGAACAGCCGCGCGCAGCGACCAGCCAACCGGCGGGAGCGTGACGCGGCAGCCAACCACACACTGCACTTGCGAGGACACTATGGCCCGTTTCGGAACGCAAAAACTCTACATCGATGGCGCTTACGTCGACGCTGGCAGCGATGCCACCTTCGAAGCCATCAACCCAGCTACCGGCGAAGTCCTCGCCCACGTGCAGCGCGCAACTCAAGCTGACGTCGAGAAGGCCGTCGAAAGCGCCGAGCGTGGCCAGAAAGTCTGGGCCGCCATGACCGCCATGCAGCGTTCGCGCATCCTGCGCCGCGCCGTCGACATCCTGCGCGAGCGCAACGACGAGCTGGCCATGCTGGAAACCCTGGACACCGGCAAGTCGTACTCCGAAACCCGCTACGTCGACATCGTCACCGGCGCCGACGTGCTGGAATACTACGCAGGCCTGGTACCGGCCATCGAAGGCGAGCAGATCCCGCTGCGCGAATCGTCCTTCGTCTACACCCGCCGCGAGCCGCTGGGCGTGACCGTCGGTATCGGCGCCTGGAACTACCCGATCCAGATCGCCCTGTGGAAATCCGCCCCGGCCCTGGCCGCCGGCAACGCGATGATCTTCAAGCCGTCGGAAGTCACCTCGCTGACCACCCTGAAACTGGCCGAGATCTTCACCGAAGCCGGCCTGCCGAACGGCGTGTTCAACGTCCTGACCGGCAGCGGTCGCGAAGTCGGCACCTGGCTGACCGAGCACCCGCGCATCGAGAAAGTCTCCTTCACCGGCGGCACCACCACCGGCAAGAAAGTCATGGCCAGCGCCTCGAGCTCGTCGCTCAAGGAAGTCACCATGGAACTGGGCGGCAAGTCGCCGCTGATCATCTGCGACGACGCCGACCTGGACAAGGCCGCCGACATCGCCATGATGGCCAACTTCTACAGCTCCGGTCAGGTCTGCACCAACGGCACCCGCGTGTTCATCCCTGCCGCGATGAAAGCCGCCTTCGAAGCCAAGATCGCCGAGCGCGTCGCCCGCATCCGTGCCGGCAACCCGGAAGACGAGAACACCAACTTCGGCCCGCTGGTCAGCTTCCAGCACATGGAAAGCGTGCTGTCCTACATCGCCAAGGGTAAAGAAGAAGGCGCCCGCGTCCTCTGCGGCGGTGAGCGTCTGCTGGACGGCGACTTCGCCAAGGGCGCGTTCGTCGCCCCGACCGTGTTCACCGACTGCACCGACGACATGACCATCGTCAAGGAAGAGATCTTCGGCCCAGTGATGAGCATCCTCAGCTACGAGACCGAGGAAGAAGTCATCCGTCGCGCCAACGACACCGAATACGGCCTGGCCGCCGGTGTCTGCACCAACGACATCAGCCGCGCCCACCGCATCATCCACAAGCTCGAGGCCGGTATCTGCTGGATCAACGCCTGGGGCGAGTCGCCGGCCGAAATGCCGGTTGGCGGTTACAAGCAGTCGGGCGTCGGCCGTGAAAACGGTGTCAGCTCGCTGGCTCAATACACTCGCATCAAGTCGGTTCAGGTCGAGCTGGGCGGCTACAACTCGGTTTTCTAAACCCGGTCCCGCCACGCCCGCGCCCTTGAGCGCGGGCGTTTCCGCTCCCTGACAACTGCCAACGAGGGTACTTCAATGTCCCAAGAATTCGATTACATCATCGTCGGTGCCGGTTCGGCCGGTAACACCCTGGCCACCCGCCTGACCGAAGACGCCAGCGTCACCGTCCTGCTGCTCGAAGCCGGCGGCCCGGACTACCGCTTCGACTTCCGCACCCAGATGCCGGCTGCCTTGGCCTTCCCCCTGCAGGGTCGTCGCTACAACTGGGCCTACGAAACCGATCCGGAGCCGCACATGGACGGCCGCCGCATGGAATGTGGCCGCGGCAAGGGCCTGGGTGGCTCCTCGCTGATCAACGGCATGTGCTACATCCGCGGCAACGCCATGGACTTCGACGGCTGGGCTGAACTGCCAGGCCTGGAAGACTGGACCTACCTGGACTGCCTGCCGTACTTCCGTAAGGCCGAAACCCGCGACATCGGCCCGAACGACTACCACGGCGGCGAAGGCCCGGTCAGCGTGGCCACGCCGAAAGCCGGCAACAACCCGCTGTTCCACGCCATGGTCGAGGCCGGCGTGCAGGCCGGCTACCCGCGCACCGAAGACCTCAACGGCTACCAGCAGGAAGGCTTCGGCCCGATGGACCGTTCGGTGACCAAGAACGGCCGTCGCTCCAGCACTGCCCGCGGCTACCTGGACCAGGCCAAGAAGCGCCCGAACCTGACCATCGTCACCCACGCCCTGAGCGACCGCGTGCTGTTCGACAACAAGCGCGCTGTTGGCGTGACCTACCTGGTCGGTGACAGCGAAGAGCGCGTCGAAGCCCGCGCCCGCAAGGAAGTCATCGTTTCCTCCGGCGCCATCGCCTCGCCGCAACTGCTGCAGCGCTCCGGCGTCGGCCCGCGCGCCCTGCTGGAAAGCCTCGACATCCCGGTTGTCCACGACCTGCCGGGCGTCGGCGAGAACCTGCAGGACCACCTCGAGCTGTACCTGCAGTACGCCTGCACCCAGCCGGTGTCGCTGTACCCGTCGCTGCTGTGGTGGAACCAGCCGGCCATCGGGGCCGAGTGGCTGTTCAACGGCACCGGCATCGGCGCCAGCAACCAGTTCGAGGCCGGTGGTTTCATCCGCACCCGTCCTGAATTCAAGTGGCCGAACATCCAGTACCACTTCCTGCCGGTAGCGATTAACTACAACGGCTCGAACGGTGTGAAAGAGCACGGCTTCCAGGCGCACATGGGCTCCATGCGCTCGCCGGCCCGTGGTCGCATCCAGGCCAAGTCGAAGAACCCGCGCCAGCACCCGAGCATCCTGTTCAACTACATGTCCACCGAGCAGGACTGGCAGGAATTCCGCGACGGCATCCGCCTGACCCGCGAAATCATGGCCCAGCCGGCGCTGGACCCGTACCGCGGCCGCGAGATCAGCCCGGGCGCGCACGTGCAGACCGATGAAGAGCTGGACAAATTCATCCGCGAGCACGCCGAAACCGCCTTCCACCCGTCCTGCTCGTGCAAGATGGGCACCGACGACATGGCGGTGGTCGATGCCGAAGGCCGCGTGCACGGCATGCAGGGCCTGCGTGTGGTCGATGCGTCGATCATGCCGCTGATCATCACCGGCAACCTCAACGCCACCACGATCATGATCGCCGAGAAGATCTCGGACAAGATCCGTGGCCGCAAGCCGCTGCCGCGCAGCACCGCCAAGTACTACGTGGCGGGCGATGCACCGGTGAAGGGCAAGCCGATGCGTGAAGTGAAGCAGGCCTGACCTGCTGGCTTGCCAGCGATGAGGCCGTAACAGGCAACACAAGAAAAGGCACCTTTCGAGGTGCCTTTTCTACATCTGCAGAAACGCTTTACAGCCTGCCAATTCATCAGGTTAGAATCGATTGGCACGCGACCTGCTAGTTCACAGTTGCAAGTTCCTTTCCCCGCTGTCCCGGAGTACCTGCCTTTGGATGCAAGCACCATCAACAGCCTGTTCCTGATCGGCGCATTGCTGGTGGGCGCAAGTATCCTGGTCAGCTCACTGTCATCGCGTCTGGGCATCCCCATCCTGGTCATCATCCTCGCCGTCGGCATGGTCGCGGGCGTGGACGGTGGCGGCATCATCTTCAACAATTACCCGACCGCCTACCTGGTGGGCAACCTGGCGCTTGCCGTCATCCTGCTCGACGGCGGCCTGCGCACCCGGGTGGCGAGCTTCCGCGTGGCGCTGTGGCCGGCGCTGTCGCTGGCCACGGTGGGCGTGTTGATCACCACCGGGCTGACCGGCATGGTCGCCGCCTGGCTGTTCGACCTGAGCCTGATCCAAGGCCTGCTGATCGGCGCCATCGTCGGCTCCACCGACGCCGCGGCAGTGTTCTCGCTACTCGGCGGCAAAGGCCTCAACGAACGGGTCACCGCCACCCTGGAAATCGAGTCGGGCAGCAACGACCCGATGGCGGTGTTCCTCACCGTGACCCTGATCGACATGATCGCCAGCGGCCAGACCGGCCTGCACTGGAGCCTGCTCACCCACCTGCTGCGCGAGTTCGGCATCGGCGGCCTGATGGGCCTGGGCGGCGGCTGGCTGATGCTGCAACTGGTCAACCGCATCAACCTGGCCGGCGGCCTGTACCCGATCCTGGTGGTGGCCGGCGGCCTGGTGGTGTTCTCCCTGACCAACGCCCTGCACGGCAGCGGCTTCCTCGCGGTTTACCTGTGCGGGCTGGTGCTGGGCAACAAGCCGATCCGCAGCCGCCACGGCATCCTGCACATGCTCGACGGCATGGCCTGGCTGGCCCAGATCGGCATGTTCCTGGTGCTCGGCCTGCTGGTCACGCCCCACGACCTGCTGCCCATCGCCCTGCCCGCCCTGGGCCTGGCACTGTGGATGATCCTGGTGGCCCGTCCCCTGTCGGTGGTCGCCGCGTTGCTGCCGTTCAAGGCCTTCCACGGCCGCGAGAAAGGCTTCATCAGCTGGGTCGGCCTGCGCGGCGCGGTGCCGATCATCCTGGCGGTGTTCCCGCTGATGGCCGGCCTGCCCCAGGCCCAGCTGTTCTTCAACCTGGCGTTCTTCATCGTGCTGGTGTCGCTGTTGGTGCAAGGCACCAGCCTGCCGTGGATGGCCAAGCTGCTGAAGGTCACGGTACCACCGGACCCGGCACCGATTTCCCGCTCCGCGCTCGAAGTGCACGTCACCAGCGAATGGGAGCTGTTCGTCTACCGCCTGGGCGCCGAAAAATGGTGCATCGGCGCCGCCCTGCGCGAGCTGAAGATGCCCGAGGGCACGCGGATCGCCGCCTTGTTCCGTGGCGAACAGCTGCTGCACCCGTCGGGCAGCACCGTGCTGGAGGTCGGCGACATGCTTTGCGTGATCGGCCACGAACATAACCTGCCGGCGCTGGGCAAGCTGTTCAGCCAGGCGCCGCAACGCGGCCTGGACCTGCGCTTCTTCGGCGACTTCGTACTCGAAGGCGATGCCGAGCTGGGCGCGGTGGCTGCACTTTATGGCCTGAAACTCGATGGCCTGGACGCGAAGATGCCGCTGGCGCAGTTCATCCGACAAAAGGTCGGAGGCGCTCCAGTAGTAGGCGACCAGATCGAATGGCACGGCACGATCTGGACCGTCGCGGTCATGGACGGGAACAAGATCCAGAAAGTGGGCGTCAGATTCCCCGAAGGTACCCGCCCCGGCCCCGGGCTGTTCCTCTAAACTCCGATTTGCCGCGTAACACAAGAACTCTGCCTATGTCCCTGCGTGACCATTGCCGCGCAGCCCTGCTGGGGCTGTGCCTGACCCTCTCGTTCGCCGCCGGCGCGGTGGAAATCCCGACCACTCCGGGCATCCAGAGCAGCCTGAGCAAGATCGCCGAGCGCAAACTGCCGGAAACCGAGCAGAAAGCCGTGCAACAGGTGCTGGAACAGACCCTGGCGCTGCTCAACGCCCGCGACGACAGCGAAAAGAAGCTCGAAGCCCTCAAGCAGCAGCTGGCCAACGCCCCCCAGGAGATCCGCGACAGCCAGCGCGAGCTGATCAAGCTCAAAGCCTCCAGCGTCGTGCCGGTGGCGCAGCGCTACGCCAACCTGACGGTGCCGCAGCTTGAGCAGATGCTCAGCGAGCGCAGCACTCAGCAGGGCGACCTGCAGAAGGCGCTGTCCGAAGCCAACAGCCTGATCATCAACTCCCAGACCCGCCCCGAGCGCGCCCAGGCCGAGATCAGCGGCAACCAGATGCGTGCCCAGCAGATCAACAACAGCCTCAAAAGCGGCAAGGACAACGGCAAGTCGATCAATGCCGACCAGCGCAACCAGCTCAACGCCGAGCTGGCTTCGCTCAATGCCCTGACCCTGCTGCGTCGCCAGGAACTGGCCGGCAACAGCGTGCTGCAGGACCTGGGCAACGCCCGCCACGACCTGCTGATCGAGCGCGCCACCCGCCAGGAACAGGAAATCCAGGACCTGCAGACGCTGATCAACGAGAAGCGCCTGGCACAGTCGCAACAGGCCGTCACCCGCCAGTCGATCGAAGCGCAGAAGGCCGGCGGCAGTAACTTGCTGGCCACCGAAAGCACCGCCAACCTGCAGCTGTCCGACTATCTGCTGCGCAGCACCGACCGCCTCAACGAGGTGACCCAGCAGAACCTGCGCACCAAGCAGCAGCTCGACAGCCTCACCCAGGCCGACCAGGCCCTGGACGAGCAGATCAATGTGCTCAAGGGCAGCCTGTTGCTGTCGAAAATTCTCTACAAGCAGAAGCAGGCCCTGCCGCACCTGAAGCTCGACCGCAACCTGGCCGACCAGATTGCCGATATCCGTCTGTACCAGTTCGAGATCAATCAGGAACGCGAACAGATGAGCAGCCCGTCCAACTATGTGGACAAGCTGCTGGCCAGCCAGCCCGAGGAAGATGTCACCCCGCAACTGCGCAAGGCGCTGCTGGAAGTAGCGATCACCCGTGGCGACCTGCTTGAGCGGTTGAACCGCGAACTGTCGGCGCTGCTCAACGAATGCATCACCCTGCAACTGAACCAGAAACAACTGCTGAGCACCGCCCAGAACCTGCGCACCACGCTGGAAGAGCAGATGTTCTGGATCCCCAGCAACAAGCCGCTGGACTGGCAGTGGCTGCGCGAAGTACCCGAGGGCCTGGCCTACCAGGTGGCCAGCCTGCCCTGGGGCGCGGGTATCAAGGAGCTGGGCGACGGCCTGGTGCAGCAACCACTGCTGTTCCTGCCGCTGATCCTGGTGATCGGTGCCCTGCTGTGGCGGCGCAAGGCCCTGTACCGGCGCCTGGGCAAGGTCCACCAGGACATCGGCCACTTCAAGCGCGACAGCCAGTGGCATACGCCCCAGGCGATCCTGATCAACATCCTGCTGGCACTGCCGGTGGCCCTGGCGCTTACCCTGGGCAGTTACGCCCTGCAACTCGACGCCCGCGGGCAGAACGCCAACCTCGGCGCCGCCCTGTGGCAGATCGCCCAGGCCTGGCTGGTGTTCTACACCGCGTACCGCATCCTTGCCCCGGGTGGCGTTGCCGAGATTCACTTCCGCTGGCACAAGCCCCAGGTCGAGTTCCTGCGCGGCTGGGTACGTCGCCTCGGTACCGTGGTACTGGCCCTGGTCGGCGTGGTGGCGGTGGCCGAGCACCAGCCCTCGGCGCTGGCAGACGACGTACTGGGCATCGGCGTGGTGCTGACCTGTTATGCACTGATGGCCTGGCTGCTCAGCCGACTGCTGCTGAGCAGCCCCGCGCACCAGGACACCTCGCTGTTCCGCAAGGCGGTCGGGGTGGCCTTCACCGCCCTGCCTATCGCCCTGTTCGTGGCGGTGTGCTTCGGCTACTACTACACCGCCCTCAAGCTTACCGACCGGCTGATCTACACCCTTTACCTGCTGCTGTTCTGGCTGGTGATCGAGGCCGCGTTCGTGCGTGGCCTGTCGGTGGCGGCGCGGCGCCTGGCCTACCAGCGCGCCCTGAGCAAACGCCAGGCCGCCAAGGAAGGCCTGGATGGCGAGGTGGTGGTCGAGGAGCCGACCCTGGACATCGAGCAGGTCAACCAGCAGTCGCTGCGCCTGATCCGCCTGGCCCTGCTCGGCGGCTTCATCGGCGGCTTGTACTGGGTCTGGTCGGACCTGATCACGGTGTTCGCCTACCTCAACAACATCACCCTGTACGAATACAGCAGCGGCACCGGCGCGGCTGCCAGCATGGTGCCGATCAGCCTCGGCGACCTGCTCGGCGCCATGGTCATCGCCGGCATCGCCGTGGCCCTGGCCAGCAACCTGCCCGGCCTGCTCGAAGTGCTGGTGCTGTCGCGACTGAACCTGGCCCAGGGCAGCGCGTACGCCATTACCACGCTGTTGTCCTATGTGATCGCCGGGGTCGGTATCGTCAGCACCCTGGCCACCCTCGGGGTCAGCTGGGACAAGCTGCAGTGGCTGGTCGCGGCATTGTCACTGGGCCTGGGCTTCGGCATGCAGGAGATCTTCGCCAACTTCATCTCCGGCATCATGATCCTGTTCGAACGCCCGGTACGCATCGGCGACACCATCACCATCGGCAACCTGTCCGGCACGGTGAGCAAGATCCGTATCCGCGCCACCACCATCACCGACTTCGACCGCAAGGACATCATCGTCCCCAACAAGACCTTCATCACCGGCCAGCTGATCAACTGGTCGCTGACCGACACCGTCACCCGGGTGACGCTGAAGCTGGGCATCGACTACGGCTCGGACCTGGACCTGGTGCGCGACCTGCTGCTCAAGGGCGCCCACGAGAACCCGCGGGTGCTCAAGGACCCGGAGCCGCTGGTGTACTTCCTCAACTTCGGCGAAAGCTCGCTGGACCACGAGCTGCGCATGCACGTGCGCGACCTCGGCGACCGCAACCCGACCCTGGACGAGCTCAACCGCTATATCAATCGTGAGTTCAAGGCGCACAACATCAAGATCTCGGTGCGCCAGGTGGAGGTATTCCTCATGGACGCGAAGAACGGCAAGCAGCAGTTGATCCCGATGGACAGCAAACCGGACAGCACGCCGCCGAGCTGAGTGGACTGCGACAGGCATGCCCTCCAGAATGCAGGCGAGGGCTTTGCCCTCGATCGCCGGCAAGCCGGCGAAAGGGCCGCACAGCGGCCCCAATGGCACCGAATTCAGGAGCAGGCCCCGTGAAGTCCCTCGACCAACTCACCTTCGACAACCGCTTCGCCCAACTCGGCGATGCCTTCTCCACCCAGGTCCTGCCCGACCCGATCGCCGATCCACGCCTGGTCGTTGCCAGCGATTCGGCAATGGCCCTGCTCGACCTCGACCCGGCCCAGGCCGAGCTGCCGGTGTTCGCCGAGCTGTTCAGCGGCCACAAACTCTGGGAAGAGGCCGACCCGCGGGCGATGCTCTACTCCGGCCACCAGTTCGGCTCCTACAACCCGCGCCTGGGCGATGGCCGCGGCCTGCTGCTGGGCGAGATCCTCAACGAGGCCGGCGAACACTGGGACCTGCACCTCAAGGGCGCCGGCCAGACGCCTTACTCACGCATGGGTGATGGCCGGGCCGTGCTGCGCTCGTCGATTCGCGAGTTCCTCGCCTCCGAGGCCCTGAGCGCGCTGGGCATCCCCAGCAGCCGGGCACTGTGCGTGATCGGCTCGAGCACCACGGTGTGGCGGGAAACCCGCGAAAGCGCCGCGATGCTGCTGCGCCTGGCCCAGAGCCATGTGCGCTTCGGCCATTTCGAGTACTTCTACTACACGAAACAGCCAGAACAGCAGCGAGTGCTCATCGACCATGTGCTGCACCAGCACTATCCCGAATGCCGCGACGCTGAACAGCCTTACCTGGCCATGTTCCGCACCATCGTCGAACGCAACGCCGAGCTGATCGCCCGCTGGCAGGCCTACGGCTTCTGTCATGGGGTGATGAATACCGACAACATGTCGATCCTCGGCATCACCTTCGACTTCGGCCCCTACGCCTTCCTCGACGACTTTGACGCCAACTTCATCTGCAACCACTCCGACGACCGCGGCCGCTACAGCTACGCCAACCAGGTGCCGATCGCCCACTGGAACCTCAGCGCCCTGGCCCAGGCCCTGACCACGGTGATCGAGGTCGAGCCACTGAAGGAGACGCTGGCGCTGTTCCTGCCGCTGTACCAGGCCCACTATCTGGACCTGATGCGCCGCCGCCTGGGCCTGACCACCGCCGAGGACGACGACATGGCCCTGGTCGAACGCCTGCTGCAACGCATGCAGAGCGGCGGCGTGGACTACACGCTGTTCTTCCGCCGGCTGGGCGAGCAACCGGTGGCCGAGGCCCTGCAAGTGGTGCGCGACGATTTCGTCGACCTGGCCGGTTTCGATGCCTGGGGTGCGGACTACCTGGCACGCTGCGAGCGTGAGCCGGGTAATGCCGAAGGTCGCCGTGAGCGGATGCATGCGGTCAACCCGCTGTACATACTGCGCAATTATCTGGCGCAGAAGGCCATCGAAGCGGCAGAGGCCGGTGACTACAGTGAAGTGCGTCGGCTGCATCGGGTGCTGAGCAAACCGTTCGAGGAACAGCCTGGGATGCAAGCGTATGCCGAGCGACCGCCGGAGTGGGGCAAGCACCTGGAGATCAGCTGTTCGTCCTGAATAGCGCCCTTTTGTGGAGCCCGCTCCCACAGTGCCCCTTGAATGCCCATTGGAGCTGAACATGCCTGATCCACTGCTTATTCCCTGCCCCCACTGCAACGGCCTCAACCGCATCCCCGCCGAGCGCCTGGGCGACACGCCGAAATGCGGCCGCTGCAAACAGAACGTGCTGCTGAGCACCTCGTTCGAGCTGACCGAAGGCAACTATGCCGCCCAGATCAAAGGTGATCTGCCGCTGCTGCTGGATGTCTGGGCCGACTGGTGCGGCCCGTGCAAGAGCTTCGCCCCGACCTTCGAACAAGCCGCTCGCCAGCTGTCGGGCCGCTGCCGCCTGGCCAAACTCGACAGCGAGGCCAACCGAAACCTGGCCGGCCAGTTGGGTATCCGCTCGATCCCCAGCCTGATCCTGTTCAAGAATGGCCGCGAAGTGACCCGCCAGGCCGGTGCGTTTCCACTTCAGTCATTACTGGAATGGCTACGCAGCCAAGGGATCTAGGCGCTGCGCTCCAGCAGATCATGCAACTCGACGAACTGCTGGGTCAGTTTGTGCCGTGGCTCCAGGTGGATCAGCGGCAGGCTGGCGTGGTGCGACTCACGCATCTTCACCGAACTGCCGAGGTAAACCGGTAGCACCGGCAGGCCCTCGGCCAGCAGTTCGTCGAGCATCTGCTGGGGCAGGCTGGCGCGGGACTGAAATTGATTGACCACGATACCCTCGACCATCAGGTCGTCGTTGTGGTCTTCCTTGAGCTCATCGATCTCGGCCAGCAGGCCATACAGGGCTTGTCGCGAGAAGCTGTCGCAATCGAATGGGATCAGCACGCGGTCGGCCGCGATCAATGCGGAAACCGCGTAAAAATTGAGTGCTGGAGGGGTGTCGATATAGATCCGCTCGTAATCCTCGTCCAACTCGTCGAGCAGTTTGCGCAGCTTGTTGATCTTGTGCTTGGCCTCGAGCTTGGGCTGCAGGTCGGCCAGCTCCGCAGTGGCAGTCACCACATGGAGGTTATCGAAGGGCGTTTCGTAGATATCGACCTTGTTCTTCTTGGCGAACGGCCCGCTGGACAGCGACTGCTTGAAGAAGTCGGCGATGCCCATGGGGATATCGTCGCCGGTCAGGCCGGTGAGGTACTGGGTCGAGTTGGCCTGGGCATCCAGGTCGATCAGCAAGGTCCGGTAGCCTTCACTGGCACTGACCGCCGCAAGATTGCAGGCAATGCTCGACTTGCCCACGCCACCTTTCTGATTGAACACCACGCGCCGCATGTCAGACCTCCGTGTATCAACGAATGCCCGAGTATGTGGCCAGCGCGGCGGTTTAGCCAGCACCTTCGGGCTGCTCCAGCCCGGCCAGCAACGCGACGAAGGCATTGGCCATGGCCGAGCCAGACGCTTCGCGGCGCACCAGCCAAACGGCTGTCATGGCCTGCTCGTCGAGCAGTGTGCGATACACCACTCCCTCGATGCGCATACGCTGGAACGACGCTGGCAGCACTGACACACCCAGCCCCGCCGAGACCAGGCCGATGATGGTCATCGCCTCCCCGGCCTCCTGGGCAAAATGCGGGCTGAAACCCGCCTGGCGCGCCAGGCTCAGCAATTGGGCATGCAAGCCGCTGCCATAGCTGCGCGGGAAGAACACGAAGGGCTCGTGGGCCAAGGCCTGCATGTACAGCCCCTGCTCGCTGCCGCTGGCCAGCGGATGCGATGCATTGAGTACGGCCACCAGAGGCTCGCGAAACAGTTCGGTACAGACAATCCCGTCCGGCAGTGGCATCGGCCGCATCAGACCTACTTCGATGGACTCGTCGAACACCGCCTCCACCACTTCACGGCTGCTCATTTCTTTCAGATTCAGATGCACCGAGGGGAAACGCTGGCGAAAGGCGTGAATAGCCTGGGGAATCCGCGAGGTGAAAGGCGCCGACGAGGTGAAGCCGATCTTCATCTCACCCAACTCGCCCAATTGCGCCCGACGCGCCACATCGGCAGCCTTTTCCACCTGCGCCAGCACCAGGCGTGCCTCGTCGAGGAACAACCGCCCGGCCTCGCTGAGCTCAACCCGGCGGTTGGTGCGCTCGAACAGCCGTGCGCCCAGCTCTTGTTCCAGGGCCTGGATCTGCTGGCTCAGCGGCGGTTGCGAGATGCCTAGTTGCTGGGCGGCACGGCCGAAGTGCAGCTCTTCGGCCACAGCGATGAAATAACGCAGGTGACGCAGCTCCATGGCCGGCTCCGAACAGGTCGTTAAACGTCTTAAACAGGTCGAACAATATATTGGATCTAATCATTAGCCAGCTATATGATTTTTCCATCGCAACGCCCGAGGTACCGCTCCCGTGAGATCCGCCGTCGCCCCCCTGCCCGTCGAACCCGAACCTGCCTTCAACGACATCTGGATCGAGAAAGGTACGCCCGCCTTCATGAAAACCGTGCTGGCGCTGTTCAGCGGCGGCTTTGCAACCTTTGCCCTGCTGTACTGCGTACAGCCCATGATGCCGCTGCTGTCGCAGGAGTTCGCCATCAATGCTGCGCAGAGCAGTCTGGTGCTGTCGGTGTCCACCGCCATGCTCGCGGTCGGCCTGCTGATCACCGGCCCCATTTCCGACCGTATCGGCCGCAAGCCGGTGATGGTCTTCGCCTTGCTGTGCGCGGCGCTGTCGACCCTGGCCAGCGCGGTGATGCCGAGCTGGGAGCTGGTGCTGGCCACGCGGGCACTGGTGGGCTTGTCGCTGAGCGGCCTGGCGGCGGTGGCGATGACCTACCTGAGCGAAGAGATCCACCCGCAGCACATCGGCCTGGCCATGGGGTTGTATATCGGCGGC
The DNA here is from genome assembly GCF_057809275.1 of Pseudomonas sp. FG36. NCBI lineage: Bacteria > Pseudomonadati > Pseudomonadota > Gammaproteobacteria > Pseudomonadales > Pseudomonadaceae > Pseudomonas > Pseudomonas sp. FG36. The sequence continues at coordinate 832 of NZ_JBMDJQ010000032.1, read as the reverse complement.
AATGCCATCGGAGGCATGAGCGGGCGCCTGATCACCGGCGTGTTGATCGACTTCGTCAGTTGGCACACGGCGATGCTGGTGATCGGCGGCCTGGCCCTGGTGGCGGCCGTGGTGTTCTGGAAGGTGCTGCCCGAATCGCGCAACTTCCGGGCCCAGTCATTGAAACCCCGCAGCCTGCTGGACGGTTTCGTCATGCACTTCAAGGATGCCGGGCTGCCCTGGCTGTTCCTCGAGGCCTTCCTGCTGATGGGCGCCTTCGTCACCCTGTTCAACTACATTGGCTATCGCCTGCTCGCCGGGCCCTACCATATGAACCAGGCGCTGGTCGGCCTGCTGTCGGTGGTGTACCTGTCGGGGATCTACAGCTCGGCTCAGGTCGGCGCGCTGGCCGACAAGCTCGGGCGGCGCAAGGTGTTCTGGGCCAGTATCTTGGTCATGGCCGGCGGCCTGCTCATGACATTGGCCAACCCGCTGGCCATGATCATTCTCGGCATGCTGGTGTTCACCTTCGGCTTCTTTGGCGCGCATTCGGTGGCCAGCAGCTGGATCGGCCGTCGGGCGCTGAAGGCCAAGGGGCAAGCTTCTTCGCTATACCTTTTCAGCTATTACGCGGGGTCGAGTGTCGCCGGGACGGCGGGCGGGGTGTTCTGGCACCAGTGGGGCTGGAACGGTATCGGGCTGTTCATCGGCAGCTTGTTGGCGGTGGCGTTGCTGGTGGCGGTGCATTTGAGCAGGTTGACGCCGAAGACTGCCTGAGTGGGGCTGCTTTGCAGCCCAATCGCCGCGGGGGGGGGGGGGGGGGGGGGGGGGGGGGGGGGGGGGGGGGGGGGGG
>NZ_JBMDJQ010000031.1:0-69769 GCF_057809275.1 Pseudomonas sp. FG36 | reverse complement strand
CGCCGGCGGTGGCGCCAGCGCCGCCAACAGCGCCACCTACCAGGCCGCCAAGGTAGGCATCGACAAGCTGATCGCCGGCGTGCCAGAGCTGAAGGACCTGGCCAACGTGCGCGGTGAGCAGGTGATGCAGGTCGCCTCGGAAAGCATCGGCAACGACGACCTGCTCAAGCTGGGCAAGCGCGTCGCCGAACTGGCCGACAGCAAGGACGTCGATGGCATCGTCATCACCCATGGCACCGATACCCTCGAAGAAACCGCCTACTTCCTCAACCTGGTGGAGAAGACCGACAAGCCGATCATCGTGGTCGGCTCGATGCGCCCGGGCACCGCGATGTCCGCCGACGGCATGCTCAACCTGTACAACGCCGTGGCCGTGGCCAGCAGCAAGGACGCCCGCGGCAAGGGCGTGCTGGTAACCATGAACGACGAGATCCAGTCCGGCCGTGACGTGAGCAAGGCGGTCAATATCAAGACCGAAGCCTTCAAGAGCCAGTGGGGCCCGCTGGGCATGGTGGTCGAGGGCAAGTCGTACTTCTTCCGCCTGCCGGCCAAGCGCCACACCGTCAACTCCGAGTTCGACATCAAGACCATCAGCAAGCTGCCGGCCGTGGACATCGCCTACGGCTATGGCAACGTGACCGACACCGCCTACAAGGCGCTGGCCCAGGGTGGCGCCAAGGCGATCATCCACGCCGGCACCGGCAATGGCTCGGTATCGTCGCGCGTGGTGCCGGCGCTGCAGGAGCTGCGCAAGGAAGGCGTGCAGATCATCCGTTCGTCCCACGTCAACCAGGGCGGCTTCGTGCTGCGCAATGCCGAACAGCCTGACGACAAGAACGACTGGGTCGTGGCCCATGACCTGAACCCGCAGAAGGCGCGGATCCTGGCAATGGTCGCAATGACCAAGACCCAGGACAGCAAAGAGCTGCAGCGGATCTTCTGGGAATACTGATCAGCATGCACCTCGGGCTGGTGTGTTGAACATACCGGCCCCTCGCGGGGCCAGCGCGCTCCCACAAGTCTGCGGCGATTTTGTGGGAGCGGGCCGGCCCGGCGATGCCTTCGATGGAACCAATCCCTCTACCACGGTCTTATACGGCTTTCATCCTACCCGCTGTTGCGAAATGGCTTACAGTGAAATACTGTATGTGCATACAGCAAAACAAGGAACAGCCCCGTGGCCAAACCCGCCCCAGCGTCGCCAAGCAGTTATGAACTACTGGGTCAGCGCATCCAGAAGATCATCAACAGCCCCACCGCCCAGCGCAGCCGCGCCGCCCTGATCTTCCGCCTGGAGCACGAATCGCCCGACGACTGGGCCACGCTGCTCGAGGAAATTGCCGAGAACGACAACGTCACCCTCGCCCACCGCGACGATGGCGGCGTGCAGGTGTTCTGGACCGTGCCGAAGGAAGACTGATTGCACATGAGAGTTTCGCTTTTCGCTGCCTGCCTGCTGCTGCTCCCCCCCCTCGCCCACGCCGACGCCCCGCGCACCTTCCAGGAGGCCAAGAAGGTCGCCTGGAAGCTGTACGCGCCGCAGTCCACCGAGTTTTATTGCGGCTGCAAGTACCAGGGCAACAAGGTCGACCTGGCGTCCTGCGGCTATGCGCCGCGCAAGAACCTCAACCGTGCCTCGCGCATCGAGTGGGAGCACATTGTCCCGGCCTGGCAGATCGGCCATCAGCGCCAATGCTGGCAGGATGGCGGACGCAAGAACTGCTCGCGCAACGACAAGGTCTACCAGCGGGCCGAAGCCGACCTGCACAACCTGGTGCCGAGCATCGGCGAGGTCAACGGTGACCGCAGCAACTTCAGCTTCGGCTGGTTGCCCGAGCAGCATGGCCAGTACGGCAGTTGCCTGACCCAGGTCGACTTCAAGGCCAAGAAGGTCATGCCACGCCCGTCGATCCGCGGGATGATCGCGCGCACCTACTTCTACATGAGCAAGCAGTACGACCTGCGTCTGTCCAAACAGGACCGCCAGTTGTTCGAGGCCTGGAACAAGACCTACCCGCCGCAGGCCTGGGAGCTGCAGCGCAACCAGCAGGTGGCATGCGTGATGGGGCGCGGCAACACCTTCGTCGGCCCGGTCAACCTCAAGGCCTGCGGCTGAAGGCCCTCAGGCCAGCGTCTGCAGGTAGGCGCTGGCCTGCTGGTACCGGCACAGCCGGGCCACATCGGCCGGGCCTGGGCAAGGGATGCGCGAAAGGTCGCTGTTGTCGGCCAGGTCCGCCAGCTTCACCTGGCGCGCCAAGGGATCCACACCCAGGCGAATGACGAACGCCTCGTAGCTCTCGCCCTCGCGCCGGCTCAGCGCCAGCAGCGCGGCGAGGATCTTCAGCGGGAAACCTTCACGGGCGAGGTCGGCCAGGGTCAGCGGCGTGTCTTCCAGCACATCGTGCAACACCGCGACAATGCGCTGCTCGGGGGTGATCACCCGCCCCATCACCCGCAACGGGTGAAGGATGTAAGCCGCCCCGCCTTTGTCGAACTGCCCTTCGTGTGCCTTGATGGCCATCGCGATGGCCCGCTCCAGCGTCGCCATGAGGCGCTCCCCCACTCAACCCGCGCACTAGACAGCATAGCCGTTGCGCTACGAGCGTGTTCCCCCGGCGCCAGCGCGTCAAAAGCGGCGGGCGTGTGCAACCCCCGCCCAAGCTTTTGCCAGCCTTAGGTTTTTTAAGGCTCATGAGCACAAATTTACTAATTTCTCGATCCCCGCCCGCGCCGCATCATCGCTCCAACAAGAACGCGTCGCCCCTTGCCGGCACGCACCCGGGCCTCCCCCGATGCCCCACCTTGCCTTGGAGTCAGTCATGACCAGTGCAGCCAATTCGGCACCCCTCATCGAGAAACACACGATCGGCTACGTGCCGCCGCAAGACCGCCATGGAAAGGTAAGGGATCTGTTCACACTGTGGTTCGGCGGCAACATCGCGCCGTTGCCCATCGTCACCGGCGCGCTGGGCGTGCAGTTGTTCCACCTCAACCTGGTGTGGGGCATCGTCGCCATCCTGGTCGGCCATCTGCTCGGCGGCGTGCTCATGGCCCTGCATTCGGCGCAGGGCCCGCAGATGGGCATCCCGCAGATGATCCAGAGCCGCGCCCAGTTCGGTTCGCTCGGCGCCCTGCTGGTGGTAGTGATCGCCGGGGTGATGTACATCGGCTTCTTCGCCTCCAACATCGTCCTGGCCGGCAAGTCGCTGCATGGCGTGGTCGAGACGGTGCCGGTGTCCGTGGGCATCGTCATCGGCGCATTGGGCTCGGGCATCATCGGTATCATCGGCTACCGCTTCATCCACGTGCTCAACCGCATCGGTACCTGGGTGCTGGGCATCGGTATCGTGGTCGGCTTCGGTTACATCTTCAGCCATGTGCAGAGCGACGACTTCCTCACCCGTGGCGGCTTCAACCTGGCCGGCTGGCTGGCCACCGTGTCCCTGGCGGCGCTGTGGCAGATCGCCTTCGCACCCTACGTGTCGGACTACTCGCGCTACCTGCCGGCCGACGTGAAGGTCTCCTCGACCTTCTGGACCACCTACCTGGGCTCGGCCCTGGGCTCGAGCCTGTCGTTCATCTTCGGCGCGGTGGCGGTGCTGGCGATCCCTGCCGGGATGGACACCATGGATGCGGTCAAGCTTGCCACCGGCACCCTCGGCCCGTTGATGCTGGTGCTGTTCCTGCTCAGCGTGATCAGCCACAACGCTCTCAACCTGTACGGCGCGGTGCTGTCGATCATCACCCTGGTGCAGACCTTCGCCTACCGCTGGATCCCCACTGCCAAGAGCCGCGCCGTGCTGTCGCTGGTTGTCCTGGCGGCCTGCTGCGTGGTGGCGGTGTTCGCCTCGGCGGACTTCATCGGCCACTTCGTCGACATGGTGCTGGTGTTGCTGGTGGTACTGGTGCCGTGGACGGCGATCAACCTGATCGACTTCTATGTCATTCACAAGGGCGACTACGACATCGACTCGATCTTCAAGGTCGACGGTGGCATCTACGGTCGCTACAACCCCCAGGCGCTGATCGCCTACGCGGTGGGTATCGTGGTGCAGATCCCGTTCATGAACACCCCGCTGTATGTCGGGCCGGTGTCCGCACACATCAACGGCGCCGACCTGTCGTGGCTGGTGGGGCTGGCGATCACCTCGCCGCTGTACTGGTGGCTGGCCAGCCGCGACAGTGCGTATCGTCGTCGGCAGGTGAGTGCGAAGCTGGCGGCGGGGGTCTGAGTCCGCCGGGCTGAAAATTGACAAGAGGACCCGCTGCGGCGGGTCTTTTGCCCTTGCCAGGCAAGCAGGCGCTGGCCGAGCTGGCCGTAGCGCGGCAGAACCGGCTCAGGGAAGAAGAAGAGAAGGAGCTGGTCTCCGCCCGCGGCGCCAAAGACGTCGAGGCCAAGCACCAGCAGACCGAACGTACCACCGAAGCCGAGACCGAGAAGCAGCTCACGGTAATCAACGTCGAACGGGAAAACGTCGGGCCGAGAGCGGCAAGCAAACCGCCGAGTTGCTTCGTGACAAGGCCAAGGTCAACGCCGACGGCGCCCTGGACCTCAAGACGCCCTGAATAAACACGCCCGTATTGGTACCTGGAACTCTACCAATGCGGGGCGCGCTGGGCGGACCGGCATGAGCATCTGCAATAGGCAACGTTCGCACAACCCAGCGGTACAAGGAGGCATTAGACACGCTTGACCTGCACCAGGAGAGCAACGAAAGCCATCCAGGCAACAGCGATCAGAATGCAGTACATACCTAGCTTCATGCGCTTTTTCAGGTAGACCGGAAAATCACGACTATCTTCCGGGTTCAGCCCCCCCTGACGAATACCTAACGCAGGCCAAAACATCCCAGCCGTCATAGCACAAACTGTCATTTGTAGCTGTAACCTTAACGGGTAAAGTCTGATCACCCAGCCCGTGTAAATGCCAGCAACGCCACTGCAAATATCAACCATAAGAATCCAATAATGGAAAACCAGGCAGAAACAACCATCACGCATCGAAGACCAGCAGGGAAAGCCACTACCTCGCTCTCGTCGAAAAGGCCTTTGCGAATGACATAAGAGGGGTAGAGAAACGCTCCACTGACTGCATTTATGAAGTGCCATCTGGATCTGAAGCTCAGTTCATCAAAGGAACGCCTCCGCTGTTCCACCCAGGCACTTCTGGGGAGCGCTTTGACAACACGGTAGTAACAGCTCTCACGAGTAAGTATCAGACTCATGCTCAATCCGATCTGGCAAAGCAAAAACGGTAATGCCATAAACACCATGGCCCATTCCGTCGACCAGAAACTGCTCATTTCGATCGCCACTCATACAAAGCTTCTCCTAGCCACTCACCTCCCATGCCACCGCCTGTGGCACCGATGAATGAACCAGCCCCCACGAGCACTAGACCGCACGCAGCACCCCCTACGCCAGCTGTAACAGCACCTACGGCACCACAAGAGAAGGTGGCCACCACTGTGCCTACCCGTGCACCATAAACGCCACCGGTAAGCCCGCCAGTAAAGCTGCCAGCTTCAGTGAAGCGAACCTTTCTGCATTGCTCGGTTTCCCCTGCACGACATACTTCTTGTACTTTCAGGTAGGACGATGTCGCACCCAACCCTACCGCCACATGCCCCCCATACTTCAAATACTTCGACATCTTCGCCACTTCATCCAAATGCGTCGCATACCCCGGTATCGCTCCCGGCGTGCCAGCCTTCGACCAGTGATGCACGAGGCTTTTAGTAGAGATACTCAAGCTCTTACGCAGGCTTTCATGCCCACCGAGGTTCAAGTATTTGCCTAGAAATGCACTACGCAGCCGTGCATTCAGTTGCTGATAGAGCGCTCGACGTGATTCGAAGAATTGCGGGCTATTGAGATGTCCGTGCAAGGTGAACTCGCGCTGATGCAGGCTTTCCAGCCCTTTGAGCGTATCTCCCACCTGCCCCAGCCCACGCGACAGCGTGTCCTTGCCCACGCCCATGGATTGACTCGCACCATTGAGCACTCCGGCGACCTCGCCAATGTGCTGCATCATGAAGTTGGCCTCCTGCTCATCGAGCTCGGCCAAGGCATCCCGCGCCAGCTGCGCCGCCGCCATCAGGTCGGCTTCTTCACGGGTGCAGGCATGGTGGTTGTCGGGGTCACCTAGCACGAAAATTTCGCCGGCCTTGAAGCCTTGCCCGAAGGTGGGGTTCAGGCGCTGAAGACGAGCGATTGGCAGCCTGTGGTCGCCTTCGAGCAGCTCGGCCAGCAACTGCGGGCCGGACATGCTCCGGCGCACAATATGAAACCCTGGCTCCAGCACCGGGGCTGGCGTGGCGGACGCCCTGAGCACCCTCGGTTCAAAGCCGGTGGGCGCAGCGGATGGGACGACGGGCGCATGACTACCAGACATCGCAACCGGCGCCGAGCGCGTGCGAATGACTTCACCCAGCGGCGCCACTACCCGATTGGCGCCGCCAGGACAACCACAGGCTACCCGCGCGCCGTCGAAGGCCACCTCCCGGCCATGTGAGATGAACCAGCTGATCCCTTCGACGACGGTGCCGGCCTGGCCACAGTCGGGGCACTCGGTGGTAGCATCACCTCTGCGCAACACCTGGATACCGTCACAACGATGGTTCGGATTATCAGCAATGCATATCGCCCCAGTGGTCGTGACATCCCCGTCCAGCGCCTGCCCTTTACCACCGATATTGACCCTGTTCATGTTTCCCTCTGCAGATGCAAAGCAGCGGAAACTAGCAGCACTCAGGGCGAAAACACGGGGGCAGTCCGGCGTTTGGGAAATGCCCTACACATAATGCGAAAACGAACTACACAGCTGATATTTTCACTGCCCGCTACGCAACATCTCCTTCGGCACATACTTGCCAATCTCATACTTGCCGATCGCCGCCCGATGCACCTCATCCGGTCCGTCGGCCAGGCGCAGGGTGCGCTGCATCGCGTACATGTAGGCCAGCGGGAAATCACCGCTCACCCCTGCCCCGCCATGGATCTGGATGGCCCGGTCGATCACCTTCAGTGCCACGTTCGGCGCCACCACCTTGATCTGGGCGATCTCGCTGCGCGCCACTTTGTTGCCGACGGTATCCATCATGTAGGCGGCCTTCAGGGTCAGCAGCCGGGCCATGTCGATCTCCATCCGCGAGTCGGCAATCTTGTCGACGTTGCCACCCAGCCGCGCCAGCGGCCGGCCGAACGCGGTGCGCTCGACCGAGCGTTTGCACATCAGCTCCAGGGCGCGTTCGGCCATGCCGATCGAACGCATGCAGTGGTGGATGCGCCCAGGCCCGAGGCGGCCCTGGGCGATCTCGAAGCCACGGCCTTCGCCAAGGAGCACGTTCTCGTAAGGTACCCGCACGTTCTCGAACAACACTTCGGCATGACCATGTGGCGCGTCGTCGTAGCCGAAAACCGGCAATGGGCGGACGATCTTCACGCCGGCTGCGTCGGTGGGCACCAGGATCATCGAGTGCTGTTGATGACGCTGGCCGTCGGGGTTGGACAGGCCCATGAAGATCATCACCTTGCAGCGCGGGTCGCAGGCGCCGGAGGTCCACCACTTGCGGCCGTTGATCACCCACTCGTCACCATCGCGCACGGCCGTGGCGGCCATGTTGGTGGCATCCGAAGAGGCCACGTCCGGCTCGGTCATGGCGAACGCCGAACGGATCTCGCCGCGCAGCAGCGGCTCGAGCCACTGGCGCTTCTGCGCCTCGCTGCCGTAGCGCACCAGCACTTCCATGTTGCCGGTGTCCGGCGCCGAGCAGTTGAACGGCTCGGGCCCCAGCAGCGAGCGGCCCATGATCTCGGCCAACGGCGCGTACTCAAGGTTGCTCAGCCCTGCGCCATATTCGGATTCGGGCAGGAACAGGTTCCACAGCCCTTCCTCGCGGGCCTTGGCCTTGAGCTCCTCCATGATCGCGGTAGGCTGCCAGCGGTCGCCCTCGGCGACCTGGCGCTCGAACACCGGCTCGGCCGGGTAGACGTATGCATCCATGAATGCGCTGACGCGCTCGCGCAGTGCCTGGACCTTGGGCGAATAGGCGAAATCCATCGGGGCTACCTTCCGTCAATGAAGAACATGGACCTGAGCCTAGAACAGCCACCCTTCATCCACCTAGTCTATTTTCTTCGTGTATAAACATTCATAACCAATATATGATCGATCCATAACTCCAACAAAGAGCGGCGCCCATGAACCTCAGCAAGGTCGACCTCAATCTGTTCATCGTCTTCGATGCGATCTACACCGAAGCCAACCTGACCCGCGCCGGGCAGATCGTCGGCATCACCCAGCCGGCGGTGTCCAACGCCCTGTCACGGTTGCGCGAGACGTTCAACGACCCGCTGTTCGTGCGCACCGCCCAGGGCATGGTGCCCACGCCCATGGCGCAGAACATCATTGGCCCGGTGCGCAACGCGCTGTCGCTGCTGCGCACCTCGGTACAGGAAAGCCGCATCTTCACCCCGCTGCAGGCGAGCAAGACCTTCCGCATCAGCATGACCGACCTCACCGAGGCGGTGATCCTGCCGCCGCTGTTCCAGCGCCTGCGACGGCTCGCCCCGGCACTGGTGATCGAGAGTTTCCTGTGCAAGCGCCGCGAGACCACCAAGGAACTGGCCGCCGGGCGCCTGGACTTCGCCGTCGACGCGCCGCTGAACACCGACCCGCAGGTGCGTCACGTCAAGCTCATGCAGGACCGCTACGTCTGCGCCATGCGCCCCGGCCACCCCCAGGCCGACAGCAAGCTGACCCTGGACAGCTACCTGGCCATGACCCACATCCATATCTCCAGCCGTCGCAACGGCCTGGGCTACGTGGACCTGGCCCTGGGCAAGATGGGTGTGCAGCGCCGTGTCGCCCTGCGTTCGCAGCACTACCTGATGGCCTCCCAGGTACTGCAGCAGACCGACATGGTCATGACCGTGCCCGAGCGTTTCGCCCGCCGCCACCAGTTGCGCCATCAACCGCTGCCGGTGGAGGTACCGGCACTGGAGACCCACCTCTATTGGCACGAAAGCACCGACCAGGACCCGGCCAACCGCTGGATGCGCGAGCAGATCATCGAATTGTGCGAGCGGGTGGTGGCCCAGGACGACCAGGAGCAGGCAAGCCCGGCAATCGCATCGGCCTGAGTCGCCTACACTGTCGGTGATTGCCTCTGAACCCAGGAGCCACTCATGGACGACAGCCAACATGGCAAGCCACCGACCTTCTGGCAGATGCTGCAGAGCATCCTTGCCGCGGCGTTTGGCGTGCAAAGCGGCAAGAACCGCGCCCGCGACTTCACCTACGGCAAGGCCAGCCATTTCATCGTGATGGGGACAGTGTTCACGCTGATCTTCATTTTCGTGCTGATAGGCCTGGTGCAGTTGGCGATGCACCTGACGGCGCGTTGATCGCAGGGCAAATCCGCCAATACTGCTTGCCAAAAAGCAATCCGCCCGCGGATATCCCTTCCGCGGGCGGTTCAGGTGTTTCTCACGGTCTTGAGCAGTTATCCGCTATTGATGGCTGACCCAGTACACCGCGGTGACCACCACCAGCACGATCAGACACAGGATCGCCCAGGCATCGACACTGCTGTCAGCTTTGCGGACCTTGGTAGAGTTTCCCATTGCATTGCCTCTTGTAGTGGTTATGGGAATGCACTTCACAAGCAGCAGTTAAGTCCAGCAATGCCCTTCGCTCAAGCAGGGTCTTTCAATACTCGACGGGTGACGTGAGAAACGGGTAGCGGAAATCCGCCGGCCGCCCTTCGGCGCTGAAACGGTGGAAGTCGATACCGTGGCCATCCTGCTCCAGCAGCTTGAGCCAGCGCCTGGCCTTGGCCGGGTCGATCAGTTGCAGCGCGGGCGCGCTGTGCTCGCGCTGGCCGTCGCGGTCCACCGCCAGCCCTTGGGCATCGTCATGCAGCATGACCATGGCCCAGCCGCCCAAGGTGAAATGCCCACCCATGAGCACGCTCAAACGCCCGTCGATACGCGCGCGCAGCGCCTCGGGCGAGCTGTTGACCGCGCTGAACAGGGCATCGCGCCCCGGCACCTTGCCCAACGCCTCGAACGCTTGCATGGCACCGAACGCCATCTGGTCGTTGGCCGCCCACACCAGGCGGGTGTCGGGGTAGCGCTCGAGCAGCATCTGCGCCTGTTCGAAGGCGCGTTGGCGGCTCCAGCCGCCGTACACCACCTGGCGCAGGCGCACCTGGGGGAACTCGGCCAGTGCCCGGCGCATGCCCTGCACGCGCAACTGCGAGGCCGGCGTGGTCTTGACCCCGGCGAAGGCCAGCAGGTCGACCGGCCCGGCTGCGGCAGGCAGTTGCGCTGCCAGCGCCTTGAGCATCTGGTAGCCGGCCTCCTCGTCGTTGCTGACCAACGTGCCGAGCACTTCAGGATACTTGTCCGGCTGCGCCTGGACACTGTGTGCCTGGCTGTCGGTGAGGCCGTTGTTGACCAGAAACAGCTTGACCCCAGTCCCCCGCGACAGGCGGATGATCTCGGGGGCGATATACAGCTCGTTGACCAGCACCAGGTAGTCCGGACGCTGCGGTCCTTGCAGCGCCTCCCGAGCCTGGTTCAGCGCAAGGTCGGCGCGACGCTCGCTGTACTGCACGCGCAAGGTCATGCCCAGGTCGCTGGCGGCGGCCTGCATGAAGCGTGAATAGTCGACCCAGAACGTTTCATCGGAATAGCCCGGGTTGAGAAATACCACCGAAGCGGCCTGCGCGCTCGCTGCCAGTGGCAGGCTCAGGCACAGGCTCTGGCACAAGGCCTTGAGCATGCTGTTACATCCCTGCGAAGCAAATCCCGGATTATAGCCCTGCGATGTACCGCAGCGGACAAATGCCAGTCAGTCTCACTTAGTCCAAATGGTTCTTTTCATATGCAAAAACATCACTTTAGCGCATAAACCCACTCTGCTATCGTTCCTCCGCTCCGCCCCGGAGTGCGCGGCCGTGCGCGCGATTAGCTGCATGCAGCCTGAGACAGGACTTATATGTACGTATACGACGAGTACGATCAGCGGATCATCGAGGACCGCGTCAAGCAGTTCCGTGATCAGACCCGCCGCTACCTGGCCGGTGAGCTGAGCGAAGAAGAATTCCGCCCTCTGCGCCTGCAGAACGGCCTGTATATCCAACGTTTCGCGCCGATGTTGCGAGTCGCCGTGCCCTATGGCCAGCTGAACGCACGTCAGACCCGCATGCTGGCGAAGATCGCCCGCGACTACGACAAGGGCTACGCGCACATCAGCACGCGCCAGAACGTGCAGTACAACTGGCCGGCGCTCGAAGACATCCCCGAGATCCTCGCCGAGCTGGCCACCGTGCAGATGCACGCGATCCAGACCAGCGGCAACTGCCTGCGCAACGTCACCACCGACCAGTTCGCCGGTGTCGCCGCCGACGAGTTGGTCGACCCGCGCCCGTGGTGCGAGATCGTCCGCCAGTGGACCACCTTCCACCCGGAATTCGCCTACCTGCCACGCAAGTTCAAGATCGCCGTCAACGGTTCGAGTGACGACCGCGCCGCCATCGAGGTGCACGACATCGGCCTGGAGCCGGTGCGCAACGCCGCAGGCGAACTGGGCTTCCGCGTATTGGTCGGTGGCGGCCTGGGCCGTACCCCGGTGATCGGCGCGTTCATCAACGAGTTCCTGCCCTGGCAGGACCTGCTCAGCTACCTGGACGCCATCCTGCGCGTGTACAACCGTTACGGTCGTCGTGACAACAAGTACAAGGCGCGGATCAAGATCCTGGTCAAGGCCCTCACCCCGGAAGTGTTCGCCGAGAAGGTCGAGGCCGAGATGGTCCACCTGCGTGGCGGCAACACCACCCTGACCGAGGCCGAAGTACAGCGCGTCGCCCGCCACTTCGTCGACCCCGAGTACCTGGCCCTGGACAACACCGACTTCAGCGCGCTGGACGCCGAGCATCCGGGCTTCGCCCGCTGGCGCTCGCGCAACACCCGCGCGCACAAGAAGCCGGGCTATGTCGCCGTGACCCTGTCGCTCAAGCCCACCGGCGTCGCCCCGGGCGACCTGACCGACAAGCAGCTCGACGCGGTCGCCGACCTGGCCGAGCGCTACAGCTTCGGCTACCTGCGCACCTCCCACGAGCAGAACATCATCCTCGCCGACGTCGAGCAGCGTCAACTGCACGCGCTGTGGCTGGAACTGCGCGAGCAAGGCTTCGCCACCCCGAACATCGGCCTGCTGACCGACATCATCTGCTGCCCGGGCGGTGACTTCTGCTCGCTGGCCAACGCCAAGTCGATCCCGATCGCCGAATCCATCCAGCGCCGCTTCGACGACCTGGACTACCTGTTCGACATCGGCGAGCTCGACCTGAACATCTCCGGCTGCATGAACGCCTGCGGCCACCACCACGTCGGCCACATCGGCATCCTTGGCGTGGACAAGAAGGGTGAGGAGTTCTACCAGGTCTCGCTGGGCGGCAATGCCGCGCGCGACGCCAGCCTGGGCAAGATCCTCGGCCCCTCCTTCGCCCAGGACGACATGGCCGACGTGATCGAGAAGCTGATCAATGTGTACGTCGAGCGGCGCACCGAAGACGAGCGCTTCATCGACACCTACCAGCGGATCGGCATCGACCCCTTCAAGGAACGCGTCTATGCAGCGAATCATTAAGAACAACCAGATCGTCGACGAAACCTGGCACCTGCTGCCCAAGGACGTCTCGATCGACGAACTGACCAACTGCGACGACTACATCGTGCCGCTGCAGCTGTGGCGCGACCATCCGAGCCTGCTCAAGGCCCGCGACGGCGGCCTGGGCATCTGGCTGGACAGCGACGAAGAAGCCGAGGAAATCGGCGAGCACGTCGAGCACTTCCAGGTGATCGCCCTGAACTTCCCGGCCTTCACCGACGGGCGCAGCTACTCCAATGCGCGCCTGCTGCGTGACCGCTACAAGTTCAAGGGCGAGCTGCGCGCCATTGGCGACGTGCTGCGCGACCAGCTGTTCTACATGGCCCGCTGCGGTTTCGACGCGTTCGCCATCCGTGCCGACAAGGACCCGGAAGACGCGCTGCAGAGCCTGAAGGACTTCTCGGTGACCTACCAGGGCGCCACCGACGAACCGCTGCCGCTGTTCCGCCGCCGCTGATCGTCGCCTGCTGCATTGAACGGCCCGCCTTATGGCGGGCCGTTTCATTTGCGGATCGGCTGCGCGTTAACGCAACGGCACATAGATATCCGTCTGCCACTGCTCCAGCGGCGTCTGCGGGTAGATGCTCAGGTAATGGAAGAACAACGGGTGATCGCGCAGTTCCTCGCCACTTCCCGGCAGCCAGTCGCGGTAGATCGGGTAGATCGTCTCGCCGATGTGGTCCGGGGAGCCGACATGGCGCACCACTGCGCAGCGCCCCGCGGGTAGGCTCGACTCGCAGACGCCTTGAGCATTCGGCGCCACGGCCTCATGGATTTCCCCGCAGATGGCAAAGCGGAAGTCTTCCGGCGCGGTAGTGTCCGGATTGTTGTAGGGGATGCCGAAACTGCGGCTGCTGGCCACGGGCGATTGCCCGCTGCTCATGCGCCAGTCGATGAACCGGCGCACGGATTCGCTGACCTGGCTCGGCGGCCCCCGATGCTCGAGCGCGGCAAGGCGCACGGCGGCGAAATCGACGATTCGTACCTGCATGGTGATGCTCCTGGAAAAATGAGGGATGGCAAACACCGTATTCCACACCTGCCAGTCGGGCTGGCGGCGAAACGCGCTGGGCGCATGCCCAAAGGCCCGCCTGAACGCCCTGCTGAATGCCTCGGGGCTTTCGAAGCCCGCCGCCAGGGCCGCGTCCAGCACCGAGTGTTCGGGCTGGCCGACCAACCGATGCGCCGCACGGCGCAGGCGCATCAGTTGCACATAACGGGCAACCGGGACGCCCACATAGGCACTGAACTGACGGTGAAAATGAAACGCCGAAAAATGTGCCACGGCGCTCAAGGCCTCCACCGACAGGTCACCTTCGAGGTTGTCCTCGATATAGGCCAGTACGGTCTCGAACCGCTGCTGGTAAAGGGCATTGACTGACAAATCAGGTTGCTCCTGGAAATACGGCAGGCCACAGCTTCGTCGATCCTGCCATGATCCCGCCTAGCCGCACTTGCTCAATCACAACATTCTCAGGTAGTCCTGGCCTGGCCGCGATCACCAGCAAAGCCGTGCTATCCAGCGTATCTCCCGCACGCGTGTACGCCATTATTGTCACGCTCTGATCACAACCCAGCCCCGCATTCATGACTCCAGCTCAAAGGACCTTGTTTTGCCGAGGCCTTAATCAATCCCGCCGAACCGCGCACACTGCACGCATTCACTCGACAGGAGCACATCCATGAGCATTCCATCCTTTGGCCTGGGTACCTTCCGCCTCACCGGCCAGGCCGTCATCGACTCGGTCAAGTCGGCGCTGGAGCTGGGCTACCGCGCCATCGACACCGCGCAGATCTACAAGAACGAGGCCGAGGTCGGCCAGGCCATCGCCGAGAGCGGCGTGCCGCGCGACGAATTGTTCATCACCACCAAGATCTGGGTCGACAACTACGCCGCCGACAAATTGATCCCCAGCTTGCGCGAGAGCCTGGCCAAGCTGCGCACCGAGCATGTCGACCTGCTGCTGATCCACTGGCCGGCCCCAGGCAATGGCGTCGAGCTGCCCGAATACATGCAGGCCCTGGCCGAGGCCAGGCGCCAGGGCCTGACCCGCCAGATCGGCATCTCCAACTTCAACATCGAACTGACCCGCCAGGCCATCGAAGCGGTCGGCCAGGGCGAGATCGCCACCAACCAGATCGAGCTCAGCCCGTATCTGCAAAACCGCAAGCTCACCGCCTTCCTCGCGGAACAAGGTATCACCACAACCTCCTACATGACCCTGGCCTATGGCAAGGTCCTGAAGGATCCGCTGCTGGCGCAAATCGCCGCCAAGCACAAGGCCACCGTGGCCCAGGTGGCCTTGGCCTGGGCATTGCAACTGGGCTACGCGGTGATCCCTTCATCGACCAAGCGCGAGAACCTGGCCAGCAACCTGCTCGCCCAGAGCCTGCGCCTGGACGCCGACGACATGGCGCGCATCGCCACCCTGGAGCGCGACGGCCGTGAAGTCAGCCCGGACGGCCTGGCACCGGCCTGGGACTGATATCCTTCGGGCATGGAGGCCCACCTCCCTGATTTCAACCGCTTTTTCGGAGCTCCCAATGAGCACGCTTTCCCCCGGACGGGTGCTGTTCGCCCTGGCCATCGGCGCCTTCGGCATCGGCACCACCGAATTCACCCCCATGGGCCTGCTGCCGGTGATCGCCGACGGCGTCGGCGCCAGCATTCCCAGCGCCGGCATGCTGATCACCGCCTATGCCATCGGCGTCATGGTCGGCGCGCCGATCATGACCTTGCTGTTCAGCCGCTTCGGCAAGCGTGCCGCGCTGATGATGCTGATGGGCATCTTCACCCTCGGCAACCTGCTGTCGGCGCTGTCGCCGGACTACTACACCCTGCTTGTCTCACGTCTGATCACCAGCCTCAACCATGGCGCCTTCTTCGGCCTGGGCGCGGTGGTGGCCGCCAGCGTGGTGCCCCGGGACAAGCAGGCCAGCGCGGTGGCCACCATGTTCATGGGCCTGACCATCGCCAACATCGGCGGCGTGCCGGCCGCCACCTGGCTCGGCCAGCAGGTCGGCTGGCGCATGGCCTTTGCCGGCACCGCGGTGCTCGGCCTGCTGGCCATCGCCGCCCTGTGGTATGCGCTGCCCAAGGGCGAGCGCGGCAACGTGCCCCATGTCCGCAAGGAGCTGGCGGTAATCGCCCGCCCCAACGTGCTGCTGGCCATGGCCACCACCGTGCTCGGCGCAGGCGCCATGTTCACCCTGTACACCTATGTCGCACCGGTGCTCGCCGAGCTGACCGGCGCCTCCGCCAGTTTCGTCACCCTTGGCCTGGTGCTGATTGGCGTCGGCTTCACCTTGGGCAACAGCCTGGGTGGCAAGCTGGCCGACTGGTCGCTGGACGGTGCCGCACGGATCTTCCTCGGCGCTCTGGCAGCAATCATGCTGCTGATGCCGCTGGTACTGGGCAGCCATGTCGGCGCGGCGCTCGCGCTGCTGGTCTGGGGGGTATTCACCTTCGCTGTGGTTCCGCCGCTGCAGATGCGGGTGATGATCGCCGCAGCCGAAGCGCCGGGGCTGGCGTCGTCGATCAATGTCGGCGCGTTCAACCTGGGCAATGCCGTGGGCGCGGCCCTGGGTGGCGCGGTGATCAGCCTGGATCTGGGTTACGCGGCGGTGCCGATGGCCGGTGGCCTGCTGGCGGCGGCCGGGTTGCTGCTGGTGTGGCTGGGCGGGCGTGGCAAGGCCACCGACGAAGCCTTGGGCAATATGGCCTGAGACAGCCGAAACAAACAAGAACGCCGCCACCCCTGAGGGATGGCGGCGTTCTTGCGTTGCCCCCGCAGCCGGTCAGGCCGGTGCCGAAGTACGGATCAGGTGATCGAAGGCGGCCAGCGAAGCCTTGGCGCCCTCGCCCACGGCGATGACGATCTGCTTGTACGGCACCGTGGTCACGTCACCGGCAGCGAACACACCCGGGATGCTGGTCTGGCCCTTGGCGTCGACGATGATCTCGCCGCGCGGCGACAGCTCCACGGTGCCCTTGAGCCAATCGGTGTTGGGCAGCAAGCCGATCTGCACGAAGATGCCTTCCAGCGCCAGGTCATGCAGCGCCTCGGTGCTGCGGTCCTTGTAGCGCAGGCCGGTGACCTTTTCACCGTCACCAACCACCTCGGTGGTCAGCGCGCTGGTGATCACCTTGACGTTCGGCAGGCTGTGCAGCTTGCGCTGCAACACGGCGTCGGCACGCAGCTGGCTGTCGAACTCGATCAGGGTCACCTGGGCAACGACACCGGCCAGGTCGATGGCCGCTTCCACGCCGGAGTTGCCGCCACCGATCACCGCCACGCGCTTGCCCTTGAACAGCGGGCCGTCGCAGTGCGGGCAGTAGGCCACGCCGCGAGCGCGGTATTGCTGCTCGCCCGGCACGTTCATTTCACGCCAGCGGGCACCGGTGGCCAGGATCACGGTCTTGGCCTTGAGCGAGGCGCCCCCGGCCAGGCGTACTTCGTGCAGGCCGCCGTCGCTGGCCGGGATCAACGCTTCGCCGCGTTGCAGGTTCATGATGTCGACGTCGTACTGCTTGACGTGCTCTTCCAGGGCCGTGGCCAGCTTAGGCCCTTCGGTCTCTTGCACCGAGATGAAGTTCTCGATGGCCAGGGTGTCGAGCACCTGGCCGCCGAAACGCTCGGCAGCAACACCGGTACGGATGCCTTTGCGGGCGGCGTAGATCGCTGCGGCGGCACCGGCCGGGCCACCGCCGACCACCAGCACGTCGAAGGCGTCCTTGGCGTTGATCTTCTCGGCCTGGCGGGCGCCGGCATTGGTGTCGATCTTGCCAAGAATCTCTTCCAGACCCATACGGCCCTGGCCGAACACTTCGCCGTTCAGGTAGATGCTCGGCACGGCCATGACCTTGCGGGCTTCGACTTCATCCTGGAACAACGCGCCGTCGATGGCGACGTGGCGCACATTGGGGTTGAGCACCGCCATCAGGTTCAGCGCCTGGACCACGTCCGGGCAGTTCTGGCACGACAGCGAGAAGTAGGTCTCGAAGGTGAACTCGCCTTCCAGCGCCTGGATCTGCTCGATCACTTCGGTACTGGCCTTGGAGGGATGGCCACCGACTTGCAGCAGCGCCAGCACCAGGGAGGTGAACTCGTGGCCCATGGGGATGCCGGCGAAGCGCAGGCTGATATCAGACCCTGGGCGGTTCAGCGAGAACGAAGGGCGACGGGTGTTGGCGCCGTCCGCGCTGAAGGTAATCAGGTTCGACAGGCCGGCGATTTCCACCAGCAGGTCGTGCAATTCGCGGGACTTCGCGCCGTCGTCGAGGGAGGCAACGATCTCGATCGGCTGGGTGACCCGCTCCAGGTAGGTTTTCAGTTGCGATTTAAGCGTGGCGTCCAACATACGGGCGATTCCTTTTTCAAAACTCGGATACAAAAACGCCCAGGCGAGATCGCCCGGGCGTTTTTACGGGGCGGTAACTGCTTCAGCTTTGGCGGCTGTCTACCGCCCGCGGGGTGTGCATCGACTTAGATCTTGCCGACCAGGTCGAGCGACGGTGCCAGAGTGGCTTCGCCTTCTTTCCACTTGGCCGGGCAGACTTCGCCTGGGTGAGCGGCAACGTACTGGGCAGCTTTGACTTTACGCAGCAGCTCGGCAGCATCGCGGCCTACACCACCGTCGTTCAGTTCGACGATCTTGATCTGGCCTTCCGGGTTGATCACGAAGGTACCGCGATCGGCCAGGCCGGCTTCCTCGATCAGCACGTCGAAGTTGCGCGAGATGACGTGGGTCGGGTCACCGATCAGCGGGTACTTGATCTTGCCGATGGTGTCCGAGGTGTCGTGCCAGGCTTTGTGGGTGAAGTGGGTGTCGGTGGACACGCCGTAGATTTCCACGCCCAGTTTCTGGAACTCGGCGTAGTTGTCGGCCAGGTCGCCCAGCTCGGTCGGGCAGACAAAAGTGAAGTCGGCCGGGTAGAAGAATACGACGGACCACTTGCCTTTCAGGTCGGCTTCGCTGACCTGGACGAACTCGCCGTTGTGGTAGGCGGTGGCGTTGAACGGTTTGACCTGGCTGTTGATGATAGGCATGAGAGACGCTCCTTCATGGATTGAATTTCAATGAGTTGAAATCAGTTGACGGAGAGAATCCTAACCGCTGGTCCCGTTAAAGGCTCATTGGCAAAGCTCATGCTCGCGATTGGTTTTGGCTATAAGGCGGGATTATTAATAGAAGGGATTGGGCTGAGCAAAGGATTGCGCGGGGTCAAAAGCATCGCGGGGCAAGCCCGCTCCCATGCCCGGCGATACCTGGCGTGGGAGCGGGCCTGCCCCGCGACAAGGCGTATCAGCGAGTGACGGTACGCATGGTCACGAATTCTTCGGCGGCGGTCGGGTGCACGCCGATGGTTTCGTCGAACTGCTGCTTGGTCGCCCCGGCCTTCAGGGCGATACCCAGCCCCTGGATGATTTCGCCGGCATCCGGGCCGACCATGTGGCAACCCAGGACCTTGTCGGTCTCGGCGTCGACCACCAGCTTCATCAGGGTCTTCTCCTGGATGTCGGTGAGGGTCAGCTTCATCGCCCGGAAGCGGCTCTCGAAGATCTGCACCTTGTGCCCGGCGGCCAACGCCTGTTCCTCGGTCAGGCCCACGGTGCCGATCGGCGGCTGGCTGAACACCGCCGTCGGGATATTCTGGTAATCGACAGGACGGTACTGCTCAGGCTTGAACAGACGTCGGGCCACGGCCATGCCTTCGGCCAGGGCCACCGGCGTCAGTTGCACACGGCCGATCACATCGCCGATGGCCAGGATCGAAGGTTCGGTGGTCTGGAACTGCTCATCGACTCGGATGAAACCACGCGGATCCAGCTCCACCCCGGTGTTCTCCAGGCCCAGGTTGTCCAGCATCGGCCGCCGACCGGTGGCGTAGAAGATGCAATCGGCCACCAGCTCGCGACCATCCTTGAGGGTGGCCTTGAGGCTGCCGTCATCGAGTTTGTCGATGCGCTGGATATCGGCGTTGAACTGAAGGTCCATGCCACGCTTTTCCAGTTCTTCCTTCAGGTGCGTGCGCACCGAGCCGTCGAAACCGCGCAGGAACAGGTCGCCGCGATACAGCAGCGTGGTAGCGGCGCCCAGGCCCTGGAAGATGCCGGCGAACTCCACGGCGATATAACCGCCCCCCACTACCAGCACGCGACGTGGCAATGCCTTGAGGTAGAAGGCTTCGTTGGAGGTGATCGCCAGCTCCTTGCCGGGGATGTCGGGCACCTGTGGCCAGCCACCGGTGGCGATCAGAATGGTGGCCGCCGTGTAGCGCTGGCCCTCGACCTCCACTTCATTGGCGCCGGTGATCCGGGCATGCCCCTGCAGCAGGGTGACGCCACTGTTGACCAGCAAGTTGCGATAGATGCCGTTGAGGCGCTCGATCTCGCGGTTCTTGTTGGCGATCAGCGTACCCCAGTCGAAATGCCCCTCCTCGAGGGTCCAACCGAAGCCCGCGGCCTGTTCCAGCTCGTCGGCCACATGGGCGCCGTACACCAGCAGTTTCTTCGGCACGCAGCCGACGTTGACGCAGGTGCCCCCCAGGTAACGGCTCTCGGCCACCGCCACCTTGGCACCGAAGCCCGCGGCGAATCGCGCCGCGCGCACACCGCCGGAACCGGCACCAATCACGAACAGATCAAAATCGTAGGCCACTTTCCAGACTCCACAAAAAAAGCCACCCGAGGGTGGCTCTTTTCGTGGCTAGCTGCAAGCGCCAAGCGACAAGTACAAGCAGACGCGCGCCAGTTCTTGCCGCTTGAAGCTTAAAGCTTGTGGCTTAGTAAGCCTTGCCGGTCTTGTAGAAGTTCTCGAAGCAGAAGTTGGTCGCCTCGATGTAGCCTTCGGCGCCACCGCAGTCGAAACGCTTGCCCTTGAACTTGTAGGCGATCACGTTGCCTTCGGCGGCCTGTTTCATCAGCGCGTCGGTGATCTGGATCTCGCCGCCCTTGCCTGGTTCGGTCTGTTCGATTTTCTCGAAGATATCCGGGGTCAGGATGTAACGGCCGATGATGGCCAGGTTCGACGGTGCGTCTTCCGGCTTCGGTTTCTCGACCATGGAATCCACACGGAAGATGCCGTCCTTGATCTCTTCACCGGCGATAACGCCGTACTTGTTGGTTTCTTGCGGGTCTACTTCCTGGATGGCAACGATCGAGCAGCGGTACTTCTTGTACAGCGCGACCATTTGCGCGAGCACGCCATCACCTTCGAGGTTGACGCACAGGTCGTCGGCCAGTACCACGGCGAACGGCTCGTCACCGATCAGCGGGCGGCCGGTGAGGATAGCGTGACCCAGGCCTTTCATTTCGGTCTGGCGGGTGTAGGCGAACGAGCACTCGTCCAGCAGACGACGGATGCCGACCAGGTATTTTTCCTTGTCGGTGCCCTTGATCTGGTTTTCCAGCTCGTAGCTGATGTCGAAGTGGTCTTCCAGGGCGCGCTTGCCACGGCCGGTGACGATGGAAATTTCATTCAGGCCGGCGTCCAGTGCTTCTTCAACGCCATACTGGATCAGTGGCTTGTTGACCACCGGCAGCATTTCCTTGGGCATGGCTTTGGTAGCGGGCAGGAAACGAGTGCCGTAACCGGCTGCCGGGAACAAGCATTTCTTGATCATATACGTCCTTAACAAGGGCTTTGCGTACGAAATTCGGCGCAGTCTAATCAGGCGGCGGTCACCTTACAATGCCCCCCGCAGCGGCCGATGCCATCATAGAGACATTCCAGTGTAGTTAGTTCCGCAAGGGCATGGATATTAAGCGCCCGACGGCTTGCCACAGAGCCGGCCCGCACCCGTGAAACGACCATGGCTGCGGGCTTGGCCTTTCATCGGATCAGCTCAGCCACCGATGCCCTGTCCGATCAGAACGCCATCGACTTTCTGCCCATACAGGTTGACCCCGTCATTGGCATGGAACTTCAGCCGGGTCTTCTCGATCGAGCCCTCGACCAGGCGCGGATCCTGCGGCCGCTCATGGCGATTGATCCAGGCTGCCACGTCCCAGGCCTGCTGGTCGCTCAGGCTGCCGGGCTTGCCCAATGGCATGTTGTACTTGATGAACGACGCCGCCGTGTTGATCCGGTGCATGCCGGCCCCCCAGTTGTACGAGTCCTTGCCCCACAACGGCGGCATCACGTACTCCCCGGCCACCTTCTGCCCTTCGCCGTTGCCGCCGTGACAGATCGCGCATTGTTCGTCATACACCTGCTTGCCGCGCTTGAAGTCGTAGCCATCCTTGGGCTTCGGCACTTCCGGGTAGCCGCGACCGGCGATCTCCACCCCCGTCGGCGCCTGGGTCGAAAGCCAGTAGGCATAAACGCTCAACGCGGTCATCTGCGGGCTGTCGGCCGCCGGCGGCTTGCCGTTCATGCTGAAGCTGAAACAGCCCTGGATACGTTCGGCGAAGGTGTTGACCTTGTCGTTTTTCTTGCGGTACGCCGGGTACATCGGATAGGCGCCCCAAAGCGGCGCGGAATGGAACAGGCGGCCCTGGTCGAGATGGCAGTTGCTGCAGTTCAGGCCATTGCCGACGGCTTCGGGCATCAGCCTGCGGGTATCGACGAACAGCGCATGCCCTTCACGGACCATCTTGCCAAAGGCGTTGTCCGGGATGGCGCTTTCTGCGGGCGGTACGAATTGCGGAGCCGCCTGCACGCCCGGCACCTTGAGCTGGGACTGGTCTTCCATGGCGATAGGGGCGGCCTGGGCAGCGCCCATGACCAGCAGCAACAGGCTTGGCATAAGGGTTTTCATGGCTTGGCCTCCTGGCTTGCCGGCTGTGCGAAGTAGTCGGCAACCGCCTTGACCTCGGCATCGGTCATCGCTTTGGCGACATCCACCATCAGCTGGTTGGGGTCGTTGCTGCGGCTGCCATCGCGCCAGGCGTTGAGCTGTGCCACCAGGTAGCCAGCCGGCTGCCCGGCCAACGGCGGGAAGTGCTCGCCGACACCGCTGCCACCCGGGCCATGGCACTGCACGCAACCAGGAATCTTGCGGCTCCAGTCGCCATAGATGGCCAGGCGGGCCACCGGATCGGTGGCGATCTGCTGGCGACGCGTGTCAGGTGCGGTATCAGCCGGCAGCTTGGCAAGGTAGACGCTGATCGCTTCGATTTCCGCATCGTCCAGGGCTTTGGCCAGGGGCTCCATCACCGCCTGCTTGCGGCTGCCACTGCGAAAGTCCTGCAATTGCTTGCTCAGATAACCGGCAGGCAAGCCGGCCAAGCGGGGAAAGCCGGCGGCGGCGATGCCTTTGCCGTCCGGGCCATGGCAGCCGAGGCAAGCCATGGCGGCGGGATTCTGCCCGCCCTGATTGAAGATTTTCTGGCCGTCGGCAGCGTGCGCCGAGGGCCAGGCCAAGATCAGCAGGCTGCCGATCACGACATGGCTCAGGGGTTTCATCACGGAGGCTCCATTTCCTTGTTATAAGCTTAGGCTCAAACGATATAAGCCCAGAAATACTAGGCCTATTCCCCGGCCTGCGACAACGTGCCGCCGGGAAGGAAAATGGCAATACGCCAGCTAATTACCGATTAACTGAGCTGGATCAAGAACCGGAGATGCATTGGGTTGCGGCAGTGCGCACGTCGCCCAGGCGCAGCGGGAAGTTGTTCAACCGCTCGTAGACCTTGATCGCGCTGCCGCTGCCCCGCTTGTCGATATCGAGCAACGCCGCCGGGCCGACGCCAGCCGTCAGCTTCTGCGGCACGGTCAGGCGCAGGTTTTCCCCGCGCACCTCCTCTTGCAACGGATCGCGCGTTTCAGCCAGCTTGCCCTTCACGCAGTCGGCGTACTCACGTGGCGTCTTGCCAGAGATCACGTCCAAGGTGGCGTGGGACTGCTCGAGTTCCGTCACGCTGACACAGCCTCCCAATGCCAGCACCGCTGCCGCTACTACCCATTTCATGCACACACTCTCCAACTTCAAAGTCATCCTCTGACCACGTCCAGGCGTTTTTGCTCCCACGTCTGGCGGAAATCTCCTTGGCTTGGTCAGCCCGGGCGCAAGTGTAACCTCACATCGTGATATCTTTCGCGTTTGCAGAAACAATCCTTGCGGAGCGCCCCATGAAATTCGTACACCAGCGCGAACACCTGAACGAGGACGATATCGTCGTCATCGAGTGTTCCCAGCGCTGCAACATCCGCCTGATGAACGACGCCAACTTCCGCAGCTTCAAGAATGGCGGCCGGCATACCTACCACGGCGGCCACTTCGAGAAATTCCCGGCGAAGATCACCGTTCCCAGCACCGGTTTCTGGAACATCACCATCGACACCGTGACCACCCGCCCGATCTCCGTGACGCGCAAGCCAACCCTGACCCACAAGATCAAGATCATTCGTCGCTCGTCGTCGAAACTCGGATGAGGCCAGCATGACCCAGACCATCAAGTACGTGATCAAGTACAAACTCGACGGCGAACGCCGCTGGGATTTCGCCCTGATGCCCGACGCCTCCCTGGAGCAGGCACAGGAAGCCCTGCGCAAGATCCATGGCGACGACGCCGACAAGATCAGCGACATCCAGGTCAGCAAGGCCCTGTAGCAACGCTGGCCGCACTCAAGGAGTCGCCCATGAGCACCTGGCAAGACCGCCGCATCCTCGATCTGCTTGGCATCGAGCTGCCCATCCTCCAGGCGCCCATGGCCGGCGCCACTGGCTCAGCCATGGCCATTGCCGTCGGTAATGCCGGGGGCCTGGGCGCCCTGCCCTGCGCCATGCTCTCCAGCGAGCAGCTGCGTGGCGAAATCGACGCCTTCCGCGCCGCCTGCCAGGGTCCGCTCAACCTGAACTTCTTCTGCCATCAACCGCCGGCGCCAGACCCCGAGCAGGACGCTCGCTGGAAACAGGCGCTAAAGCCCTTCTACGATGAAGTCGGCGCGGACTTCGAGGCGCCAACGCCGGTGTCCAATCGCGCGCCCTTTGACGAACAAAGCTGCAAGCTGGTGGAGGAACTGCGCCCGGAAGTGGTGAGCTTCCACTTCGGCCTGCCAGCGCCGGCGCTGCTGCAGCGGGTCAAGGCGGCAGGCGCCAAGGTGCTGTCCAGCGCCACCACGGTGGAGGAAGCGATCTGGCTGGAACAGCACGGCTGCGACGCGATCATCGCCATGGGCTATGAGGCCGGCGGCCATCGCGGCATGTTCCTCAGCAACGACATCACCAGCCAGATCGGCACCTTCGCCCTGGTGCCGCAGATCGTCGACGCGGTGAGCCTGCCGGTGATCGCGGCAGGCGGCGTGGCCGATCACCGCGGCCTGCTCGCCGCCCTGGCCCTGGGCGCCTCGGCCGTGCAGATCGGCACCGCCTACCTGTTCTGCCCCGAGGCCAAGGTGTCACCTGCGCACCGCCGCGCCCTGGACAGTGCCCCCGCCAGCGATACCGCGCTGACCAACCTGTTCACCGGCCGCCCGGCCCGCGGCATCAACAACCGCCTCATGCGCGAGCTGGGCCCGATGAGCGCCCTCGCCCCGCGTTTCCCGTTGGCCGGCGGCGCGCTGATGCCGCTGCGCGCGATCACCGACCCGCAAGGCAACAGTGATTTCAGCAACCTGTGGTCCGGGCAGGCATTGCGCCTGGGAAGGCATATGGGTGCAGAGGCACTGACTCGCGAAATTGCAGGCGAGGCCCTGAAGCGGATTGTCCGGTGAACGCGACACGTTCATAGAGAGGCCCTTGCCGCAATAACCCGGCGTGCGGCGGTATACTCGCCAGCTTTCGAACCTCGCCCGGGAAACCGCCATGCAGCAAGTCCTGCTCATCGTCGATGTGCAATCCACCTTCAGCCCTTCCGAGAAACTGGTGGACGGCATCCGCGTGTTGTCCGCGCACATCCCCACGATCGCTTCGGTCGAACTGCACGACGAGCAGGTCACACCTTTCCAGCGCCAGCTCGGTTGGCACCCGGCCAACGAGGACGTGGCCCTGGTCGAGGCGGACAAGGTGTTCGTCAAGCATGGCTACGGCCAGACCGCCGAGACACTCGACTACATCAAAAGCCTCGGCGTCGAGCGTGTGCTGGTCTGCGGGCTGCAGACCGAGACCTGCGTGCTGGCCGCAGGCTTCGCCCTGTTCGATGCGGGGCTTACCCCGACACTGGTCACCGACCTGACCATGGGTTCCTCGCTGGACCGCTCCGGGCAGTTGGGCATCGACCTGTGGAAACACCACTTCGGTCACGTCACCACCGCCGCCGAGGTGCTGGCCGGGCTGCACGATCAGCGAGATGTTCCAAGCCCCTGAAACACGTGGTGATCGTTGTGTAGCCAGCCCGGCCTGGCTTCGCCCGTTATCCGCCGCGCAAGCTCGCGCCTGCTGTCTCAGGCGGCCATGGAGTCAAGGGCACTCGCAGGTGGAAGGCCCGAACACAGGCCCCGCGCAAGGGTCTTTGCCCGGGCCGAACACCGGGCACGACGCCTGGGCCGTCACGGAAAAGCCCCACAGCAGCAGTACAGCCAGCATGACTTTCTTCATGGGTAAACCTCCTGGTCAATGATTGATTCTTCCCTGCACCTTCGCTGTGATCAGCGCTCGCACACGCAAGTCGTCGGGCCCAGCACCGGGCCGGCACAAGGGTCCTCCCAGGGTCCCAGTACCGCGCAATCGGCCTGCGCCGTCATCGAGCACATCCACAGCAGTATCGCGCCAGCCAGCATTTTCCTGTTCATCCAACCCTCCTTGGGCCTATCCCTGACGATCCTTCCCCAACGGGCGACAACCGCTCGCCGGGCCCGCAACAGCTAAGACCAACCCCGCTCATTACGCCACTGTGGTTCATCGTCGCAGCGGGAAATCAAAGCTCAGTGCATCGGCGCCTTGCGCCAGGCGCAGCACACGGTCGCCAGCACGATCAATGCCGCCCCCGCGGCCATGCGTGGTGATGGCTGTTCAGCGAACAACCACCAGGCACCGGCGATGGCATACACCGGCTCCAGGGCCAGGATCATGCCCGCCGTGCGTGCCTCCAGACCCTCGAGGCTCTTGACGAACAGGAACTGCGCAAGCCCGGTGCAGAATACGCCCAGCAAGGCGAGGTTGACCCAGTCGGCGCCATCCAGGCGGGCTCCTTCCAGGTGGTTGAACGCAAGCGGTGCCACCAGCAGTGCCACCACCAGGTTCTGCCAGAACGCCACCTGCATCGCGTTCATGCCGGCCGGGCGACGGCGGTTGGCCACCGCCAGCAAGGCGAACGACAGCCCCGAGGCCAGGCCCCACAACAAACCCTGGGTGCCACTGTCGAGCAGGTCGAACGACGGCACCACGAGTACCAGGCCTGCCGTGACCATCAGCAGCAACAGCGTCTCGACGCCACCAATGCGTTCACGGAACACCAGCACATCGATCAGTGCGATGAAGGCCGGGAAACTGGCAAAGCCCAGGGTGGCCACCGCCACACCCCCGGCCTTGACGGCCACGAAGAAGGTCAGCCAGTGCGCCGCCAACAATGCGCCGGTCAGCACCAGCACCGGCAGGTTGCGCCGCTTCAGCGCATCGAGCAGGCGGGTGCCCTTGAGCCCGGCGACAAAGCCCAGGGCAATGAAGGCGAAGGTGGCGCGGCCAACGGTGATCAGGCTGGCATCGGCCTGGATCAGCGCGCCGAGGATGCCGGTCAGGCCGAACAGGATCGCCGCGAGATGGGCGACAAGCAACGCATTGCGATGGCCGCCCGATGTATCGGCGGCGGAAACGGAAGTAGCGATCATGGCAGTCAAGTCTCACAAGCGCGCACGTCGCTGCCGTGGCCGGCCGCGTGTGCGTCATGGGTTTCTGGGGCTG
Organism: Pseudomonas sp. FG36; assembly: GCF_057809275.1. Lineage (NCBI taxonomy): Bacteria > Pseudomonadati > Pseudomonadota > Gammaproteobacteria > Pseudomonadales > Pseudomonadaceae > Pseudomonas > Pseudomonas sp. FG36. The sequence continues at coordinate 42,305 of NZ_JBMDJQ010000031.1, read as the reverse complement.
TAGTTGTGGGGCGCCGCAGCGTTGGAATTGTGAGGCGAGGCTGCTTACTCGAATCTGTTGCGCCAGCCAGCCCTTGGCGCGGGGTTGACCGATGGATCAATTATTCAGATCCAAGAGCCACGCAAGCAGATTGGCGCAGACAGGTGCTTGTCTGATTGCGACGCACCATGCGACGGGAAACGACAATGACAATGCGCGCCTACAGAGAACTCCGTTACAAATGAAAAGGGCCGCTTTACGCGGCCCTTGGCATTCAAGACGTGATCAGTTGTGCAGCCCGGCCGCCCTCGCCCGTGCGGCGTGCAGCTTCTTGTAGCTCTCGACCAGGCGCAGGTGGCGGTCCAGCCCCTCGAGCTTCAGGCTGGTGGGGGTCAAGCCATGGAAACGCACGCTGCCGTCCACCGAGCCCAGCACGGCGTCCATCCGCTCGTTACCGAACATGCGGCGCAAGTTGGCCTCGTAGTCGGTCATCTCCAGCTCATCGTCCAGCATCACCTCCAGCACCACGTTCAGCGCCTGGTAGAACAGCCCGCGCTCGACGGTGTTGTCGTTGAACTGCAGGAACATCTCGACCAGCTCCTTGGCGTCCTCGAAGCGCTGCAGCACCAGGTGAATCAGCAGTTTCAGCTCGAGGATGGTCAGCTGGCCCCACACCGTGTTGTCGTCGAACTCGACGCCGATCAGCGTGGTGATGGTGGTGTAGTCGTCCACCTCGGCATTGTCCAGACGCTTGAGCAGCAGCTTCAGCGAGCGGTTGTCCAGCTTGTGCAGGTTGAGGATGTCGGCACGGAAGCCCAGCGCCCGGTTGGTGTTGTCCCAGATCAGGTCCTCGACCGGGTAGATCTCCGAATAACCCGGCACCAGAATTCGGCAGGCGGTGGCGCCGAGGTCGTCGTAAACGGCCATGTACACCTGCTTGCCTAGGTCCTCGAGGATGCCGAACAGCGTCTGCGCCTCCTGCTGGTTGGAGTCCTCGCCGTGGCCCGAGAAGTCCCACTCGACGAACTCGAAGTCGGCCTTGGCGCTGAAGAAGCGCCACGACACCACGCCGCTGGAGTCGATGAAGTGCTCGACGAAGTTGTTCGGCTCGGTCAGCGCCAGGCTGTCGAAGGTCGGCTGCGGCAGATCGTTCAGGCCCTCGAAGCTACGGCCCTGAAGCAGTTCGGTAAGGCTGCGTTCCAGCGCCACCTCGAAGCTCGGATGGGCACCGAACGAAGCGAACACGCCGCCGGTGCGCGGGTTCATCAGGGTCACGCACATCACCGGGAACTCACCACCCAGCGACGCGTCCTTGACCAGCACCGGGAAGCCCTGCTCCTCGAGCCCCTGGATGCCGGCGACGATGCCCGGGTACTTGGCCAGTACCTCCTGCGGCACGTCCGGCAGGCACAGTTCACCTTCGAGGATCTCGCGCTTGACCGCCCGCTCGAAGATCTCCGACAGGCACTGCACCTGCGCCTCGGCCAGGGTGTTGCCGGCGCTCATGCCGTTGCTCAGGTACAGGTTCTCGATCAGGTTGGACGGGAAGTACACCGTCTCGCCGTCGGACTGGCGCACGAACGGCAGCGAGCAGATACCGCGCTCCTTGTTGCCCGAGTTGGTGTCGTACAGGTGCGAGCCGCGCAGCTCGCCATCGGGGTTGAAGATCTCAAGGCAGTAATCATCGAGGATCTCGGCCGGCAGCGCGTCCTTGGGCCCAGGCTTGAACCACTGCTCGTTGGGGTAGTGCACGAACGCGGCGTTGGCGATGTCCTCGCCCCAGAACTGATCGTTGTAGAAGAAGTTGCAGTTCAAGCGCTCGATGAACTCACCCAGCGCCGAGGCCAGCGCCGCTTCCTTGGTCGCGCCCTTGCCGTTGGTGAAGCACATCGGCGACTGCGCGTCGCGCACGTGCAGCGACCAGACGTTGGGCACGATGTTGCGCCACGAGGCGATCTCGATCTTCATCCCCAGCTCCGCCAGCAGGGCAGACATGTTGGCGATGGTCTGCTCCAGCGGCAGGTCCTTGCCGGGGATGTAGGTGGTGGTGTCCGACACCGGCATCAGCAATGCCTGGGCATCGGCGTCGAGGTTGTCGACCTCCTCGATGATGAACTCGGGGCCGGTCTGCACCACTTTCTTCACGGTGCAACGGTCGATGGAGCGCAGGATGCCCTGGCGGTCCTTCTCGGAGATGTCCTCGGGCAGCTCGACCTGGATCTTGAAGATCTGGTTGTAGCGGTTCTCGGGGTCGACGATGTTGTTCTGCGACAGGCGGATATTCTCGGTCGGAATGTCGCGGGTCTGGCAGTACAGCTTGACGAAGTACGCCGCGCACAGGGCCGACGAGGCCAGGAAGTAGTCGAACGGCCCCGGGGCCGAGCCATCGCCCTTGTAGCGGATCGGCTGGTCGGCGATCACCGTGAAGTCGTCGAACTTGGCTTCGAGACGGAGGTTGTCGAGAAAATTGACCTTGATTTCCATGCGCAGGGGTACCAAAAGCAGGCGGGAACAGATAAATGGCGAGCATTATCCGGGATTTTTGCCGGAAAGTGTTGGCCAGCAGCAGATTGGAGCCATCGGCTTACCTACCGCTAGCCCCTGGGACGCGACGGAGCGCGGCCCAGACAATCGCCCTGCTCACCACTGGCTGTAAACCGAAACACAGGCCATTCGTTCCTAGAGCACCTTCCGCCTTATTGTCGCGCCAGGCGCTCTGTAAGGTAGCCGCACATCACAGGACGCTGGGACGTTCCCAGCAAAAAAGGAGTTTGACCTACGTGAGTGAAGAAAAGCACTTGTACCGACTCGTGGGCGAAGAAGGCGCACTGTTAGAAACAGGACGCATACCCGAGGCGATGTTTTTCGACGGCAATCGCTCGATGAACACACGTACTCAAGCAGTTTCCTCGTTCACCATTCATGTTGCCCCGGCCGGAAGCCGGGTGGTGGACGACTTTGGCCGGGAAGCCGGAAACTCATTGACTGGGCATGTATTTATCAGCGCAAGACAACTGGACTTCAACACCGGTACGTTCAAGACCGCCAACATCGGGCTGAGTCCAGGCGCTGATTGGAGGACGAACAAGGATAACCTCTCGTTCAACGACGCCTTCCGTTACCCTGACGCCTCCAGCATGACCGTAGAAGGATCAGGCTTCCCTCACCACGCGAAGGTGGGTGCGCTGTTCGGCAGTATCATGGATTACCAAGCAGGAAAGAAAGCTCCGCCAAACTACAATCTGTTGGCGCAAAACTGCATTCAGTTCGCTCAGGATTTGCTGGAAGGAGCCGGTATAAAAGGCATCAAATTCGCTTTGACGCCCAACGGGGTACAGGACAACCTCGAACATTCCGCCGATAACTATGTGACACCGCTGATCCTGGACCTGAACGGAGATGGCGTGCACACCCTGCAGAGCAGCAGCGGCGTAGGTTTCGACTTCGACGGCCAAGGTCACAAGAGCAAAACTGGCTGGGCCAGCCCGGAAGACGGGCTGCTCGTACTGGACCGCAATGGCGACGGCATTATCGATACAGGCAGTGAGTTGTTTGGCAGTAACAGCCTGGTGAATGCAGGCGCACTGGCCAAGGATGGATTTGAAGCGCTTGCGTTTCATGATGGTAACAAGGATGGCCTGATCAATGCTGAAGATGCCATATGGACGCACTTGCAAGTATGGCAGGACCGAGACTCGGACGGCGTTAGCCAGCAGCAAGAACTCTTCTCGCTGGACACTTTGGGGATCGTTTCCCTTTCATTGACTGCTACCCCTTCGGGCCTGTTCGATGGAGGTGGCAACATTCGCCAGTTAATTTCAAGCATTGAGTGGGTCAATGGCACACAGACCGAACTGGTGGACGTCCTGCTTCACCAGCAGCCCACCTTCGAAGTATCGAACCATTCTCCCAACAAGCTGGTAACCGATAACGGCATGCCTTGTGAACTGGTAGGTCAAAGTGCTATGCCAGAAACCGCAGCGGGGTTTTACCTCGCATGAAGTTTTTCAGGACTCTCACCCTGCTCATGGCGATACTCATGATGACGACACCACTCTCTACCCATGCAGCTGATCGCCTGATCGCGAGCGAACGAATGTTGAGCTATCGCTACTCGGATACCGACCTGCTCTTCACCCCGACCATTCGTGACCGGGCGCCAGAGCCCAGCACCCAGAATGCGTTCGCACAGTTGCATGACAAAGCCGAGCGTGGCGACGCGGACAGCAATTATCTGCTCTACGAACTCTACCTTCTGGAAACGACCTACAACGCACGCTACATACCTCATGGCATGCCCGACCAGGAAAGCGAACAACGCATAAAAATGGCGCTCGACTTTCTTGAGCGCAGCCTTGCGCTCAACCCCAGGCATCCCTTGGCTCTTTACTGCGCAGGGGTGAATCATGAGGTGGGCAAGATCGTGGAGAAAAACCTGCCTAAAGCCGTCCAATACTTCGATCTCGCCGCTCAAAATGGCAATGGCGTGGCAGCGCACCGTCTGTTCGAGATCAATATGATCGGTTACGAGGACATCCCGAAAGACGTGGTAAAGGCAAGGTATTACGCAGAGATGGCCAAACGCCTAGGCAGTCGCTTCCATGAGAACACCACACAGCACTGGGACGAGACGCTCAAATACTACGAACGCTTCAACAAGGTGGAACAACAGTAGCCAACTGCGCCGACCATCCTGGGGGCGGTCGGCGCCCCTTTCACGGTACTCGCCCTAGGCTCGAATCCGCCGCGATGCTTACTCCGCCCTGAAACTCCAGACGATCTCGACCACCCGCGAAGCCAGCACCAGGTAAAGCAAACACAGGATCACCTGCAGCGCCGTGTGATAAGGCAGTTTGGCCAGCCGGTGCAAGGTATCGCTGACATTCAGCAGCAACAACAGCGCCGATACCAGGATCAGCCCCCAGCCGGTAAAGCTAGACACCCACAAGCCCAGCAGGATCTGCTGGTCACCGTGAATTGCCTCGGTGCCTGCGGCGAACAGCAGTGCGCACACCAGCAGGTTCTTCAAGTTGTCGAACACCTTGGCGCTGAGGTCGGCGTCGAGCAGTGCCAGGTACTTTTGCCAGAGTCTGCGCATGGGCCTCTCCCACGGATACAGGTGATGTGCGCAAGTCTAGAAGTGATTGGCCAAGTGCACGCTACCCGTGGCGCTCGCAAAAACCGACCAGGCTCACTAACCTTGGCCAATACACGACCGACAGGGATAGCGAGAGTGCCATGCCCCACTACCAACAGCTCCACCAGGCGGGCTACGCCCTGCTCCGCCAGGCGATCCCGGCACAATGGCTGGACGAGCTGCGTCGGGTGTTCGAGGCCGGGGTGAAACCCTCGGAACACTGGCCAGTGCCCCGCGCCCGGGACTGGCGCCATGCGCAACTGGATGGCGCAGCAGCGGTCCACGCCGTTTGCCGCTTGCCGCATGTGCTGGCAGCGGTTGGCGCGTTGATCGGCGAACGGTTCTTCCTCTACCAGGTCGAGGGGCGCGCCCCCGTTGCCGGGGGTGGCCATCAGCGCCTGCACCGTGACCTGTCGGCGCAGCGCCCGGGCGACACGGTGGGGGTGATGGTCTACCTGGACGATTACGGCCCGGACAACGGAGCCACCCGTATCGTCCCCGGCAGCCATCGCCCCGCCCCGGACGCGCCACCTTTCGACTTCAGTGACGAATCACGCAGCGTCCAGCTTGCCGGGCGAGCGGGCGACGCCCTGGTGTTCGATGTCGACCTGGTACATGCCGGCAGCCTGAACGCCAGCGGTGCACCGCGCCGCGCGCTGCTGATCGGTTATGCCGCCGACCCGCTGTATGCCGTGTTCGAGGGAACCGCGCATCTGCGTGGCGTCCAAATGGACACGCAGCAACGCTTCGAACCCTCGGACTACCCGTTCACGACGCCATGACCTGGCGCTTGGCGTTCTTCTTGACGATGGCCTTCATCCGCACCGCCGCGCGCTGCACGGTCGCCATCTTTTCCGGGCGCTTCATGCCGCGCCATTTGCGGATCTCGTCCCGGGTCCGGCCACAGCTGACGCACAGCTCGCTGTTGAGCTGGCAAACCGAGATGCAGGGATTGTCGATGTCTTTGGCCATGGGGCACTCCGCTGACGGGCGCGTATCATACCGGCTTCGGCCCACGGGGTGCAGGCCAGAGCCTTTGCAGGTAATCCACCTACCGCGCGTGCATGCCCCTTCACCTACCTGAACGCTATACAATACCGCCCCACCGCCTGAACGGAATCAAGCCATGCCCGCTGCCCTGAAACGCCATACCCCTGCGCCACTGCTTGCGCCAGGAGAAACCGTCTTGCTGTTCGACGGTGTATGCAAGCTGTGAAACGGCTGGGCGAAATTCGTGATCCGCCATGATCGCCTTCAACGCATCCGCCTGGCCACGGTGCAGTCAGCGCAGGGCCAGGCGCTGCTTGCCTGGGCGGGCCTGCCGCTAGCGGCGTTCGACACCATGGCGGTGATCCGTGACCAGAACTGCTGGGTGCGCTCCGCAGCGTTTTTCGAAATCGTCCGGCAACTGCCCGGCGCCTGGCCGCTGCTGCGGGTACTGCGCATATGCCCGCAGGGGCTACGGGACTGGCTGTACGATCGCGTGGCACTCAATCGCTATCGCCTGTTCGGCAAGCACGACCAATGCCTGCTACCGAGCCCAGACCACCAGCGACGCTTTCTCGAGGACCAGCCATGAACCGCCTGCGCCAGGTGCACTGGTTGGCGCGCGCCAGCCTGGCGTTCATCTTCGCCTACCACGGGCTGGTGCCCAAGCTGCTGTTTCTCAGCCCCGGTGAGCAGTTGTTGTTGCAGGCCCACGGACTCGGGCATGCAGCCTGGGTGTCACAAATTGCCGGCGTAGCTGAACTGGTACTCGCCGCACTGCTGCTGATGCCGAGCCTGGCCTGGCCGTTGCTGGTCGCCGCGGGCGTGCTGCTTGGGCTGCTGGTGGATGTGGCGGTGATGCAGCCGTCGATGCTGGTGGACGCCTTCAACCCGGTCTCGCTGAACGTGGCAGGCATGGCACTGTGCGCCGTGGCGTGGACCTCAAGGCAGCGCCATACCTCTGACAGCTGAACGAAGCGCGCTGCGCAGCAGTCGGAACTGCAGGCCCTCAGCAAGGAAACCGCCCCATGGCCGTACTGCTCGCTGCCTTCCTCACCCTGCTCATGCTGATGGCAGGCGCGATGGCACGGGCGTCGGAAGGCCGCAGTGCCGCACCTTCACCTGGCAACATTTGGACGCAAAATGTTGGCGCATATCTTCGCCCGCATCGCTAGAATGGCCGCCTGGCGTGTGCTGCGTGCGCCCGGGAGCCTTCCCGAATACGGAGAACATTCATTTGTTTTCCGTGAGATTCGTCCATGTTGCACGCATGCCCCCATTCCCCATGGCCCTTCCTGCCCCGTGTCTTCACGGCGTGGGTTGCTGCGCCGCATTCCCCATCCTTCTTCTCGCCCTTCGCCGCAGTGGCCCGTCCAGTCCGGAGCCAGCGTCTCGCCGTGTCCGTTGCCCGCCGCGCCACTGCCATTGCGAGGGTGATGCCATGAACGAGGACCGTTACATGACTGCACCCCTTCCTACCGTCAAGCCGCGCTCGATGCTGCGTCACCTGCTGGCCACCGAAGCGGCCGGCGGCGTATTGCTGATGTTCACCGCCGCGCTGGCCATCGTCATCGCCAACAGCCCCTGGGCCGGTGCCTACCAGCACCTGCTGCACTTGCCCGTCGGCCCGGTGCTGACCGACATACTCGGCCCGATGACCGTGCACATGTGGATCAACGATGGTTTGATGGCGATCTTCTTCCTGCTGGTGGGCCTGGAGATCAAGCGCGAGCTGGTAGACGGCCGCCTGGCCAGCTGGGAGCAACGCCGCCTGCCGGCCCTGCCGGCAATGATGGGCATGGCCGTGCCGGCGCTCATCTACCTGGCGGTGGCTGGCGGTGAACCCGGGCTGTCCAACGGCTGGGCGATCCCCGCCGCCACCGACATCGCCTTCGCCGTCGGCGCCCTGGCCCTGCTCGGGCGGCATGCGCCGCTGTCGCTCAAGGTGATGCTGGTGTCGGTGGCGATCATCGACGACATGGGCGCGGTGGCAATCATCGCGGTGTTCTACACCTCGTCGCTGAACCTGCTGGCACTGGCGGGTGCCGCCGGCATCATCGCCATCCTGCTGGCCTGCAACCGCCTGCGCGTGGTCAGCCTGTGGCCCTACCTGATCGGCGTGGCCGCGCTGTGGTACGTGACCCTGCTGTCAGGCGTGCACGCCACCATCGCCGGCGTGGTCGGCGCCCTGTTGATCCCGTACAGCACAGGCAGCAGCGAGGCCCGCGAGGCCAGCCCGCTGCTCAAGCTGGAGCATGGCCTGGCACCGTGGGTCGGTTTCCTCATCGTGCCTGCTTTCGGCTTTGCCAACGCCGGCGTCTCGTTCGGCGACCTGGGCCTTGACGACATCTTTGCCCCGCTGCCGCTGGCCATTGCCCTGGGCCTGCTGCTGGGCAAGCAGCTCGGCGTGTTCGGTGGCGTGCTGCTGGCGGTCAAGACCGGCCTGGCCAGCAAGCCCCAAGGCGCCAGCTGGCTGCAGATCTACGGCGTGGCAATGCTCTGCGGTATCGGCTTCACCATGAGCCTGTTCATCGGCGAACTGGCCTTCCCGGGCCAGGCCGAGAAAGTCGATGCAGCCAAGATCGGCATCTTGTTGGGCTCGTTGCTGTCGGCAGTCATCGCCTGCCTGATCCTGCGATTTGCGCCCAAGCAGGCCGCTTGAAGTAGCCCCACGGCCCGCGCCTGCTCGACAGCTCAGTGGCTGTCGAGCAGGCGCAGAAAGGTGTCGCGGACCTTCACATTGTCACTGTGACCGACATTGAAACGCATGAATGCCCGGGCATCGGCCTGGGCGCTCAGCAAGGTGCCAGGTGACAGCACCAGACCATGCTGCAAGCCGCTCATGGCGATGGCCTCACCATCGACACCGGCGGGTAGCCGGGTCCACAAGAACAGCCCCTCCCCTTGGCACGACGCCACCTCGCACCCTGCCTCGCGCAACCAGCCAGCCACCCGCCCACTGGCCTCATGCAGCCGATCGACGACCCTGCGCGTATGCCGCTCATAGCTCCCTTCAGTCAGCAGGCGATGAATCACCTGCTCGGTCAGCTCGGACGTCACGCCGCCGCACTTCATCTTGAGCAGCGTCAGTTGCCCCGCCAGTTCGGCACCCACGGCCAGGTAGCTGACGCGACAATTGGCGGTAAGGGTCTTCGAGTAGCCACAGACATAGCTGACATTGTCCAGCCCACCCACCCCTGCCAGCCGCGGCGTGCGTTTATGCTGGATATCGCAGTACAGATCATCTTCGATGACGTGCACCCCATAGCGCTGGCACAGCTCCAGCAGGCGGTGGACCTGCAATGCCGAAAAGGAATGCCCAGTCGGATTGTGCAAGGCACTGTTGGTCAGGTAGACCCGCGGGCGATGGGCAATCAGCAGTTGCTCGAAAGCCACGAAATCGATGCCTTCCACCGATCGCGCCACGCAAACCGGGAGGGCGCCGTGGTAATGCAGGTTGGCGCGGAAGTTGAAATAGCACGGGTCGTCGACCAGAACGCTGTCCCCCCTGCGCAGGATCAGGCGCATCAGCATGTCCACGCCTTGCATGGTGTTGGCGGTGGTGACGATCTGCTCGACCGGGACATCGATGCCCAAGGTGCCGAGCTTGAGGCGCAGCCATTGACGCAGCGGCAGGTAGCCTGCCGCCGAGCCGTACTCTCCCATGCGCAACTCGCTGGCCCGCAGGCACCCGCGCATGGCCTTGAGCAGGGTATCCACGGGCATCCATGAGGGCGGCAGGAAGCCGCAGCCAGGGCGCAACATGCCATTGTCCGTCAGCAGTGCATGACGGAGCACACTCACCGGGTCCTGGGGAAGCAGATTGCGCACAGCCTCCGTGCCCATGACCTGGGCATCGCGTGCCACATAGTGGCCAGCGCCCTGGCGCGATACCACCAGCCCGGTGGCGCGCAGTCGGTCCAGGGCTTCCACCACCGTGGACTTGCTCACCCCCAACAGCTCGGTCAACTCGCGAATGGGCGGCAACCGCACCCCTGGGGCCAAAGCCCCATGCCCGATGGCTTCGGTAAAACCCTCGGCAATCTGCTGCACCAGCGGTTGCCCCGGCTGGAGTTCGATGGCGGCGATCACCGCGCGCTGTCGCTGCATTGTACTGGTCGTCCCGGCAGTAAAGTTCAGAGGTTTCCATCCGAAGTTGCCCTGCCCCTGCGGCCAGCGCCTTTCTACTATGCATCGGCATCCGGCTTGCGCCTAGCGCATACCGCCCCAAGGCCATGAAGAGACCGAGAAGCGCCCTATGTCCCGTGAAGCACAGTTTGCCGCGATACTTGATCAGCTGGGTTATTCCTTCGAAGCAGGGTTGAAACTCGGTGGCGACTACGCCGCCACCGTGCGCCATGAGGGCGTTGTGTACGTCAGCGGGCAGATCCCGCGCATTGACGAAGAGGTGATCCACCCCGGCCGGGTGGGGAGCGAAGTCAGCCTGAAGGATGCACGCACCGCAGCCATGGTCAGCGCCCTGCGCTGCCTGGCATTGGTGCGTGAACAGGTTGGTTCGCTGGATAACATCCGCGCCATCCTGCGCATGACCGTGTTCGTGCAGTCGGCCGATGCGTTCACCCGACAGAGCGAGGTGGCCAACGGTGCTTCGCAGGTCCTGTACAGTGTGTTTGGCGAAGCCGGCGCTCATACACGAACTTCGGTCGGCGTGCTCAGGCTGCCGAAGAATGCCCCCGTGGAAATCGACCTGATCGCTGCGGTGACGTGATGCCCCAGGCATGGCGTGCTACCGCACGCCTCAACCGCGCACCACCGATACCCCGCCATCCACCACCATCGCCGACCCGGTCATGAAGCTTGATGCGTCCGAGGCCAGGAACAGTGCCGCCTCGGCGATTTCCTCCGGCCTGGCCAGGCGTTTGAGGGCGTGCAACCCTTCGACATGGGCCTGGGCCTCGGGGCTGCTCATCACACTACGCCCCATCGGCGTGTCGGTACCGCCCGGCAGCAGCGCATTGGCGCGTATACCCCGGGCGCCCTGCTCCGCCGCGATGACCTGGACCAGGCCGACCAGGCCCGCCTTGCTGGCCGCGTAAGCAGCCATGCCCGGCATGCCCACCGTGTGGCCGACAAAGGTCGAGGTGAAGATCAGCGAGCCACCGCCACGGGCCAGCAGCGCCGGAATCTGCGCTTGTGCGCAGAGGAAAGCGCTGGTCAGGTTGGTATGCAAGGTGTGTTGCCAGGCGTCCAGCGTCAGCTCGGAAACAGCAGCCAGCTCACCGAGGGTGCCTGCATTGTTGAAGGCGATGTCCAGGCCACCAAAGCGCGACACCGCCGTGTCCACCAGTTCCCTGGCCAGCGCCGCGTCGGTGATGTCACCGGCCACCGTAAAGACCCGGCCGTATCCGGCTGCCGTGATGTCCGCCGCCAACAGCTCGAGTTCGGCCTGGCGCCGCGCTGTGAGCACCAGATTGGCGCCGTGCCGGGCGAACAGTTTCGCCGCCGCACGGCCGATGCCAGAGCTGGCACCGGTGATGATTGCCACTTTGCCTGCCAGTTGCATGATCTGTACCTCGTCCTGAAGGTGATTTGCAGGGTGCGCGGGTACTATCGGGTGCGGTGCGAGGAGATGCTCTCCGTTTCTTGCGGACTGCGGTCAGCCGACAGCAAGATCTGACCACCCTCTGGCGCCTCCGCAAGCTTACGTGCAGTCATCGAACCCATGCCCAGACATCTGCGGCACCACTACCGACACCTCTCTACGAACTGCCACGCGAATCCTTCCTTCTGCATCGACTTTCTCCTCACACGGCCCCACCACCTCTGATCAGGCGCCCCTCGGCCTCCAGCTCACCACATGCATTGCCTTCTGGTACAAGGCGAATGTCTACGCGACGATTTTCCGCCCGCCCATCGAGGGTGTCGTTGCTGCTGACCGGCTGGCTGGCCGCGACACCTTGAACAGCAAAGCAACTGTCCGGGATGTTCCCCATACGCTGCATCCAGTCGCGCACGGCTGAAGCACGGGCACGGGACAGGTCAAGGTTCTTGGCAGCATCACCCCGAGCATCGGCATGCCCGGAGATCACGATCAGCCAACCCGGTCGAGCCTTGATGCCGACCAGTGCGTTGATCAGCAACTTGGTAGAACCTGGCTTCAGTTCGGCACTGCCCGAATCGAACAAATTCAGGCTGTCGAGTTGGATCGGTTCAGGCGTGGGGGGCTCTTCGACTTGCCTGGATGCCCATTCTTGCCAGCCGAGCCACCCCACAAGGACACTGGTGACCGTCAGTGTCAGCAACCAGGGCAACATCGCGCGCTTCTGCGCCGCAGGTTCGACCACAAAGGTGTAGGTCGGTGGTGCTGAGACAACTGCGGCGATCGGAGAGCTAAACGCTGGCTCGGCGGATGATGCCCATGACTGCAACGGAAGCGGCATCGGCACGTCCCGGCTTCCCGACATCCGCTGCATCACGCTGTTGATCTGCTGTCGGAACACCTCCAGCGAAGCCAAGGGGGCGTGGCCAAGCCGCTCCACACGGTGCTCCAGCCGCCCCAGCTCAACGATCAGTTCCCTCAACGTAGCCAGGCTCGATCCGCCCCATTCCAGCATTCGGACCAAGGGATGTAGCTGAGCAAACAACCAGGCGATGAGATCGATCCGAGCTGAAGCCTGCACTGGCCACAAGCGCGGCCACTTGTCCGCGAGAGTAGAGAGCAATGCCACCCCCTCGGTCAAACCAGCGAGCCCAGTACGGTAGCTGCGCGCCAGGATGAAGGCCACCGCCGTCTGCAGCTCCACCCCGTTGCGCTCGAAGAGCCTCATGCACAACGCTTCGACTTTTGCCCAGTCAACGTCAGGACACGCGGGGTGATCAAGCTTGGCCAACTCGCCGCGCAACACGTTGAACTCATCAAAACTGCCTGGGTCGCCTCCCAGGCGAATCCGCATTTCAAAAAGCGCCGTCATCTGGACTCCTTGTCCGTAGGTCTATGGCTTGGTGAGATAGCCTTCCTGCTTCAGGTGGCGCACAACCACTCTCCCGTCAGATGCAAGCGTGGTCCCGAAGGTGGCCCGGCCACCGCCTTTGATGCGTACGTCGAGTGCGTACTCCAGATGGCCTGGCCGTCGCTGAGTCAGCAACTCGATGCGCACCTCTTCGAGCCGCGGCTCATACCTGCGCAAGGTGCTCACGATGTCATTCATCAAACCATGGGCCGAGGCCGGCAACCCTTGCAGGACCGTGCCCATGTCCGGCAAACCATAGTCCGGAAGATGGGCAAGTGTTCCGGCCCGGCTGTTTAGAATGCGCTGAAGATTGTCCAGAACCGAAAGCGTCAGTTGATCATCATCACTGACCCGGCCCAGCTCCAACTCGCCGCTGAAGTTCTGCAGCAACGTTTCGTAAAGCGAAGGGCTTGGCTCGATCATATGTTCAGTCCTCGGTGTGCGGGCGCAAGTTCAAGCGGTTGTCACCCAGTTCGACGACCCTGGGCAGGTCCGGGTCGAGGTCATCACGCTGCAAGGTCAGACGCCACGCGTTTTCCTCCATGTCCGGGTTGCGGAACAAGGCAATCACGGCGATGTACTGAGCCTCGCTGTTCATAGGTGTGCTGAGCTGAGCCGCCTCGCCTGGTTTGACCACTACAGCCATTTCGTTCAACAGGTCGCCAGCCAGCACACGCTCGCCGTCGCTGACCAGATCATCGTAGGTTGCTCGGTCCAGAACCTTGTGATCACGCAGCTGGTAGACACGCACCAGCACCGGAACGGACAACCCGCTCATCTCGATGCTGTCAGTATTCATCGCTGAGCGACCGGTGAAGTCCAGATGCACTGTTTTGACTTGCTTGTAGAACATCGCATGGGCCGTGGAAGCGGTGCCATCCACGATCTTCTGGGTGAGGCCACAGCCGCCCAGCAGTATCGCCAGCGCCACGACCGTGAAGCGTTTAGAAGCGGTACGCCACATGCGCTACCTCCCTGTTGCAAGGATTCAGTTGCAGGCCTTGATAGCGGCCCAGGTTGACTGTGATGGTGTCGGCGTGGGCCGTTGCCTCGTCGCCCGTTGGCAAGCCCAGTACTGCCGTCATTCCCAACCTGACTTGCTTACGCCCGAGTACCGGCACGGGTAACAGACGCAGCGGAATCGACAGCTGTAGCTTGGCCGTACAGCGCCACCCCAGGTACACCTCCAGCAGCACTTGCAAGTCGAGCAGCAGTTGCCCACCAGGAAGCCACTCACGCGCTTCATCCGGGTCATCGGTGTGCAGCAGCAGGCGCAACTGACTGTTCGCATCAGTTCCGACAGCGCCTAACGGCATGCCCTGGGAAAGACTGACCGGACTATCGGTTGCCAGGCTGGCCTGCTGTACAAGTACAACCCGGTGTGGCCAATGCCCGGTGACATGCGCCTCTGTGCTCGGTGCTAGCAGCTTGACCAACGCGGCAATGCCCTCGGCGTTGCGGGTGGGCAAGCGCATCACGCTGAGCAACGCCAGGAAGCGTGAGATGGGCGTGGCGATACGCTCGGCCGTACCCGGTATCCCAAGCCCGATCAAGCCCAACAGGCACTGTGAGGTCGCATCGCGCCCGCCCGCCTCAAAGGTCGCGGGATACGAGTACTTGCGCCAGATCCGATAGAACTGCGTGAATACCCGATGGTTGAAGATGTCGAGAAATGCCTCTACTGCCTCGTGGCCCTCGCGGCGCTGGGCGATGTCGTCCAGATAAACAGTTGGCAGAGGCGAATCGACACCGTACAAACCCAGTAGCCGCGTTCGTACCGTTACAGGGCGCTCGGGACAGGCGTCGTCGAACTCTATGGCCTTCAACTCACTGGCGGGAAACCCCATGCCCGGGTCGGGCCGAAAGCGGACCCCGTCATCGACCGGGTGTGTAGTAGTGCCCAGCGGTGGGTGATCGGCCAGTACCTGCTCCAGCAACTGGCAGACGCGATACACGTTGGCCGAGGCAACCTGCCCCTGCAGTACCTGCAAAAGCCCTTCAGCCTTCAGCCGGGAATACGCTGACTGTGATGTTCGCTCCATCGCAGGCACCTCCCCGTAGGTTGCAGGATCAACGTCAATTGCGTGCACAAGTGAATGTCGGCATACAGGGCGAAGAACCGGCTGAGCATTTCGCCGAACAGGCTGATGTCCCCCTCCCCCGAAAAGCCATTGCTGTCGATCGTCACCTCGATATCCACGCCGCGCAGCAGAAACCCTTTTTCGAACCGCTGGATAAGGTGATGCTGGACCTCAACGATGGCCTCCAAGCGGCGGCGATTGGCTTCGCTACCCGTCCACTCGTACAAGGCCAGCGTGCCTCGCAGCACTTCGGCACTGTTGAGCATGGGCAAGAAGTTCGAGCCCAGATGGCTCAGCACTCGCCAGTGGAAACGGTCACGATTCGGCGGATAGCACGGCAGCGTGGGTGAGGTCAGGTTGCGCACCTGCAGCCCGGCCTGGGTGGATTGCGCGGCAGCGTCGAGCAACGTACTGCGCAGCGCCTTGCGCGGCAGCTGGCCATTGGTCCCGGTAAGGCGCAGTGACAGGGTTTTGCGCTTGAGCAACACATCCTTGTCAAAGCCTTCCCCGCCCAGGATCAGCCAAGTGTCATGCAGACCATTGGCGCCCTGTCTGAGGCGAGTATGAAAGTACCTCTCCGGGGCTTCATCGCGGAGCATGCCACCCTTGTGGCGAAAGCTGCTGAAAGGCACGTAGTCCTGACGGACACTGTTCTTCGTACCGGACACCCTGTCTACGGAATAGATTTCCGTGTGCCCGTCCTGTAGCCGCATCGGGCGCAGCAGATACTCGCTCTGCAGCGGGTCCAGATTGAGCGGGTCGGCCTCCAGGGGAAACAGGTTGATCACTGGAACCGCGTGCAAGCGAATGTGCTCCTGGTTCGGTATGAAGGCATGCGACCACGCTTCATCAAGCACGACTTCCAGTTCGAACCACGGGGCTTGCGCCGGTATCGCAAGTGACTCCAGTCCACACAGTGTGACGAACATGAACTTCTCACGGAACGTGAAGTACTCAAGCAACAGTTGATAGCCGCTGAAGGCACTGTCGCCTTTGGGCCAGAGACGGTCATGGTCGGCGAAGCCCTTGGCCTTGAAATGGCCTTCAAATAACTGGCGTTCTGCCTCACCCGGCATTCGCACATACAGCGCCTGTACCTTCAAGGTCAGTGCTTGATGCAATGCGCTGGCCAGCGCTGCATCAGCATTCAGGTACAGCGGTAATCGGGACAAATCCAGTTGACTCCAATCGGCCAATTCTCCACAGGCAAATCGCAGGCGCAGCACTGCGCGCCCACCGGGTTCATGATCCAGACGTACGGATCGCAGGTGGAGCGGTTGAAGTGTCAAATCCTGTGTAGTGGAATAGCGGCAGCGAGTACGTTGCGGACCCACTGGCTGAGACAGCACCTAGAACCCTCTGGCAATGGTTTCGCTGGCCTTCATCTGGCTGATATCAGGCATCAGCTCAACGATGGCCAGCGAAGGGATCGTCCGCAGGTAATGCGGCCACAGCAGGCTGACCAGCCCCTCGGTCAGTTCGGGCAAATCGTCGTCCAGTTTTTCGCGCAGACGCCCCATCAAGAACGCAAAACCCTCGAACAGGCGCTCCACATAAGGGTCCTGCGCCCCAGGTTTATCCAGATTCAGCTGCGCGGCGCGGTCCGGGAACGCCTGGGCAAATTCTTTACCCGCTTCATGCAGGTAGCGCATCTCGGCATCGAAGTACCGCAGGGTTGGGTTGTCCTTGTTCAAAACAGGATCCTGATCAATGTGAGTTAGCTGCACAGCACCGCAGCGCGTACCGGGTCAATTGCAACCAGCGCCGCCAGTTGCTGCTCCATCTGCCGCGCCAGGGCCGGCCGATCGGCATCGTTGCGCTGAGCTTTCAAACGCAGCAGTTTGAGCAAGCGCGCCTTGACCTCGAAGATCAGCTCGGGCTCCCAGTCGGTCAGTGCGTGGCGGTGCGCGGCGGTATCCAGCTCAGTGAACAAATGAATGGCCAGTTCGGCCTTGCCGTACTGCTCGGCCACCCGGGCCATCAGCAGACGCAGTAGCCAGCGTTGCCGCCCGGCCTGCGTATCGGGCCGACTTGCCAGCCAGGCCAGCGCCTGCTCAACACCCTCAGCATCGGCTTGTGCCAGTGCCTCGGCTTCCAGCGCGAGGATTTCGCAGGTTGCCGTTGTGGTTACCGAGGGTGCGGCAGGCAGCCATTGCCCGGAACTGCTGTCGCTGACGTGCTGGTTGATCCATTCGCGCGTGGTTTCATCCGCAAAAGCCGAGCCATCGCTCCAATACAGCGTGTCCAGCCCAGGCAAGCGCTGCAGCAGCATGTTCAGGTCGTGTTTGACGATGGCTGCCCAGCTACTATGCGGATTGGGAGACTTGCTCAAGGCCTGATGCAGATGCCATTGCAGGTCCAGCCAGAAGTGGTTGACGCCCTCGGCATACATGCGCTCGGCCTGGTCGATTAATTCGCTCCAGCGTTGCTGCAAGTGCAAGCGCTTGAGCTGTGCACGGTATTCACTACGCGGGGGCGCCAGGCGGGTTATACCCTGCGCGTCTTGCGGCGGTACCTGATGCACGGTGTCCCAACGCAGGCTCTTCATCAGCCGGTGGGCAGCCAGCCAACCCTCAGGTTGGTCGCGCAGGTAGCTCGCCAACTGACGCCCACTGTCCAGCAAGTCTCGCCCGGACTTGATCGTCGACGGCTTCGGGTTTGTGGCAGTGTCGTTCGGCGCTGATTCATTGCTGGTTTGCGGAACAATCGCGTTCACGCCGCCCGCCACGGCCAGACGAACTGACAGCGCGTTGTACAGGCTATCCAGGCGTGGTCGGTGGTCTTCTGGCCAAGTGCTGAAGCCCTGCTCCAGCCACACCAGTGCCGCCACGGTGCGCTGGGCCTCGGCCTTGACCACTTGCGGGTATAGGGAGAGGCTTGCCAGCACCCGGTTGCCCGCCAGCCACTCCAGGGCCATTTTCCGGCTGTTGGGACGCGTCGGCAGGATGTCCGCGGCATAACGCTCCAGCAACGCGGCCAACAGGCTCAAGCCGTCTGCCAGCCCAGGCTCGCCATCCGTGTGCAGGCGCGCCCAGAGGTAATACGTCGCGACGCGCAGGTCTTTGCAGGCATGTTGCAGCAGCCTCTGCCCAAGCTGTGCGACCAGCTCCACGTCGGCCCCGGAGAGGCGATTGACCTCCTCGCGCATGCGCTGAAAATCGTCGTCATAGCCGGGGTCTTCACCGACGTGCGTATCAGCACTGATGGGAGACAACCAGGCTTCCCAGCATTGGCCGTGCGCTCGGGCTACGGCCAGTGCATCACCATCGGACCAGCAACTGGCGACCAGGCTTTTCAGGCTCATTGCGGGCCTCCGTTTTGCGCGTAGCGCGCATCGTCCACGAGGAAGATGTCCCGGGGCAGGCGGAAGCTGCGCAACTTGAGCAACGCCAGCGGGCCTTCACCCAGCTCCGTGCGTAGGTGCCAGGTAAGACCCAGGCCGTCCGGTGCGCTCAGCACCACCCGGAAGCGGCTGTCGCCGTCGTCCAGCGCGGTGACGCTGGCCTCTTCCAGCAGACGTATCAGCCCCCAGCTGCCCTGATAGTCGGCATACAGCCGCTCGCCGCCATGGACGCTGGTCCAGGTAAGGCTGATGCCGGGGTGGTCGCCCTGCCCTGGCCAGCGAAAGCGTTGCCAGCGCTCGCGCTGGTTGAAGTAATGGTGTTTTTCGCCGTTGAGCACGAAGCTGGTCTGCACCACGTCCTGCACGGGTTTGCCGCGCAGCTCGAAGCTCATGCCCATGCCGCCGTCGGTGTAAAGCACATCTGCCAGTTGGCTGAGTTGGTTGATTGCGTCCAGGAAATCAGGGTTGAGGCGCAGGCCCTGACTCTGCCGAGGATCGATGACCCAACGGCTCCCCTCCTTGCGCACCAGACCATTGAGCTGTTGGTTGAGGAACTGCTCGATGCGCCCGGAGTCGGCGCGAATCATCTGCCCGAGCATGGGCAAGGATGCATCGCTGCTGGAGGCGGCAAACGGGTAACGGTTGTCGAAGGCGCCATGCCACTCATCGACGATGGCGCGCTGCCAATCCCGGTTGAGGCCTGCGGAAGACGGTTGCAAGATCTGCTGCCAGGCCTGCGTCAACGGCTGCACGAACAACGCATGGGCCACAGGGCCCCACTCGGTGCCCAGGCTCGCGGCAATCAGGTTGCCGTAGGACTGCGCGTCGGTCAGGTCGACACCCTTGCCTTGAAAAACCGTCTGCGCCAGCGCTTGCGTCATGGCCTGCGGGTCTGCGGCAGTGGTGATCTGCTGCAACTTCAGCCGCACGCTGGTGACGCGGGTGAGGAAGGCTTGCAGGCTCAAATGGTCACTGCCAGATAGGCCGTCGGGGTCTTTGCCCAGCAAGGCCATCAGCGGACCGAACGTACTGTCGAGTGGGCCGCCGGGCACTTGAGCGAGCTGATCAACCATCGGCGGCGCTTTCTGCCCCACCAGCTTCTGCGCCGACTCGATCAGCGAGTCGGCCAGGGCCTGGCCACGAACACCCGCCTGCCCTTGGTAACTCAGTGTGTTCATCAGGGCAATCAGAGGCGACTGGCGCACATCACTCATCACCGTCAACTGGGTGATCACGTCATGCAGGCTATTACCCTGTTGCCAGCGCAGGCTATTGAGAAAGGCCAGCCATGCGCTGCTGTAATCTCTGAAATAGCGCGCAGTCAGCCGCTCCTTCAGTTGCTCAGGGCTCAACTCGCCCGCGATATCGCCCACGTTGTCGCTCAGCACCCAGTCGATTTCCTCACGACGCGCCTTCGCGGCGTCATCGATGGCCGCACGCACCTGACCCTCCCAGGCTTCGCGGGTGAATACGCCGGGCACGTGACCAGTGCTGGTGAACAGCGCGGTCGCGTCGGTGTCGCCGACCATCTGCTGCAAGGCCATCGGGGGATAGTGGTTTGCCGCGTTGTCGAGCAGTTGCTGGTACAGCGTGGCCTCGGCGTTGCGTTGACCCAGCTCAGCCAGCAGTACCTGGCGAACCTGGCCAATCAATCTGGGGTTGGCCTTGATGGCCCACTCTGGGTGCTCGGGTAGGTGCTCAGCGTAGAACCGCCACATGGCGGGCTGCTTTGCACCCAAAGTGTCGACCAGGAAATCTGCATCAGCCCTTTCCGGGCGGGCCAGCATCAAATAGGCCTTGAGCTGATCATAGGCTTGCTGCACGTGCTTGGCGCGGGCCGAGCTACCGGGTGCGAGCTTGACCAGCTCAGTGAGTTGTCTCTCCAGGTCGGACGCGGCCGGGTCACGAAGAAGGCGGTCATTGGCCTCGACATACAACGGCCACACCGCCTCACGCAGGTCATCCGAGCGGTTCAGGCCGAAGCGCTGATACCAGGGCGCTCCGTGCTCGCTGCGGTATGCCTGGCGGGACAGTTCACGAACCAGCTCGGCCAGGGCGAGTGACGGGGAACTGCCGGTGTCAGGTTGTTGTAGCGCCCAGTACGCAGCTTCCACTCGGCCGACTTCGATACGGTTGCTGGCAAAGGACAACAACAAGCCAATGACCCAGACAGCCGCTAGCCCGAGCACCGAGGCGTAGACGATTCGACCTGAGTTCCAACCTAGCCTGATGGGTCGGCCAAAACGGTCATTGAGAACTCCAGACCACGCTGGGTCTTCAGGCCAGTAGTGCTCGGTTGCGGTCGCCGATCCTGACCCAGGAACTGGCAAACTGAACCATAGGCCCCGGAGTTGAACGCCTCGAACGCCACGACCTGATAAGGGTTCCAGCAGACTGCGCCAACGTGCCGTGCCACCGTCCTGAAGATCACGAGCAAGCCGCAGAAAAAAATCGTGAGCTATCTTGCCCTGAATCTGCGCCAGACCTTGCTCGCGTAGCGGCTGTTGCAAGTTACGCAGATGCTCAGCCAATTGGACTGCGGTGAACCGGGATGATAACAGGCAGCCCACCCCCCGCACGTCACGGGCTGGCTGTGGCCAGTCGCTTTCACAGATCTGCCATAGATGCAGGGATAGCTTCCAGCCTAAGAGACGGGCCAGCTCCTGTAACCGGTTGAAAGTCGCACCAAAAGAGGCGCTATCGCTGCATTGAACGTTGTTCACCACCCAGAGGGTGCCATGCAGCCCTCCTCTGTGGCCTAGTGTGCACCATTGTTCAATCAACGCTTTATCAAGAGCGCTCTGTACACTTCCAGCCCAGAGCAGAACAACATCGGTTCCCATCAGCCACAGCTGTTGCGTCAGACCGGGTGCGACCGCTTCGACTTCGCTTGGCTCACCAACGACTACATACAAGCGGACTCGGTGCCGCCAGAACCGACCATGATGCTGTCGTAAATGCTGCTGGATTTGTGCACTCACATCTGCTGGGCCAGTCTCGACCTCCAGACCAGGCGGTTGCTTACGAGGATGACACACAAGTCCTCGGATGCCATGCAGCACTGCCTGCCATACGAGCACCGCTGTTAAGAAAAGCAGCCCCCACGAAATCACCCCTTTAAAGAACAGGTCCATGAGCGAAGTCCGGCTGTTTGGCTGCCCCGTCCAGAGCAACCAGGCCGTCCCACAGGCGGTGACCAATACAGCCATCGTTACGGCGAGTAGAAATACCGTTCGCCAAGCAGATACTTCTTGTGATTCAGCTACCTGATTCATGGGGCCGCACGATTCCGAGGGTCAAGGTGAAATGAGGGTCTGAAGCCAGCCATGAGCAGGGCACACCATGCTGCTTGACGTACCAAGCCGCGAGGGTCTGCACGACCATAGCTTCCAGTTGATTCAACGCACCAAAATTGACGTCCAAAACGTTGGGTTTGGCATTCCAGCCGATCACGGCCCGATCAGGCGCGTCAGGCTGAGAGAACGACATACAGAGCTCCGCCGGTGTCTCTAGCAGGCTTTGCTCAACGGCGCGTTGGGCAACGGTCGCCAAGTCTTCGTCTGCTTGCGAGAACCACTCGCCACGGGTAAAAGCCACGTCTCCTTCGACGCCAAGTAGCCATAGCACTGCGGCCTCACCTGCTGGCATGGAACTCGCCCGATCAGGTGAGGCACTATGGCAACCGGCACAGAGCACACGAGCATTAGAAGAAGCCCCTTGCAACTGATCGATGATCGCGTCAAGGCTATGGATGCCGTCCCATGTATGAGGACACTCAGGCAGGCGCACATCGGGGCAGCACTGCGCCATCTGCTCAGCGAAAGCACGCCAGGCCGCCTGCGAGCCATGCCAGTAACAGCTTGATAGGGTCAGACTCTGATCGACGCCCCGCTGTACCCCCCACTTTACTGCGAGCAGTGTTGCCAGTTCCTGCTCCCGCGCCTTCGCATTGCGTCCAAACAACTGGAGCAAGTGAAGCGCCATGCCTTTACCAGTCTCTCGTGCAACGGGAGGTTGTTTCGCAGAATCCAGCAAGCTGTCCAGTTGCTCAGGACTACTACACGAAGCACTGAGCAGCACCGATTCGACTAGCGCAGCGTTTTGGCGATGCTGTACCCACCAGGCCTGTCGTTCTCGCGCCACCGCCTCGCCATAGTAATGAGCGTTATGTCGGTTGAAGCGGTAATAGAGCACATGAAGCAGGAATGCCAGTAAACCGACGAGCAGCAGGCTGCCCGCCGTGAGGGCGACGATGTGCGGTGCAATCAAGGAACGCAGCAGCAAACTTCCAATGCTGAGTAATGCCAACAGCGCGACAGCCCCTGCAAACCAGCGCGAATAGCGAGGCTCAGGCGCCAATGGATAGGGTGCAAACTCCGTAATCCTCTTCATGAAGCAGCCAGAACATCGGGCATGGAACTGACCAGGCTGCAGCCGCAAGCGCAGCGGTGAGCGTGCAGTGCCACCGGGCAACCATCGATCTCGATGAGGTCACTGCCTTCGGCGATCACCGTCAGCCCATGCAGGTTGCAGCGCACAGCATCCCCCTTGCAGGCAATCGGCTGGTCTTCGCACAAATAGTGCCCTTCGAGCACCTCGCCGCCTGACTCTCGCAAGCCGTCGCCCTTTCGAATGAACGCGTGCATTACTGTGGCTCCTGTCGGTCAGTGCTTTTGACAGGGCATGACTCCGGCTCCGGCAGTTGCAGCGGAATGTTGATCGGGTATTCGGGGCTGCCGTAGCCGTAACAGGAGGTGGTGACCTGAATGTCGTCGCAAGGCAGGAAATGCACGGTGATGCCGCAGACTTTCTGGCCGGTGTAATCCGGGACGGAGACGACTTTGCTATGGCTGCGCTTTTGCGCCAGGATTTTTTCTTTCCAAGCCTCAAATTTGGGCCGATCTCCGAATCCAGGAAAATCCTTTGTACTTCCAGCACCCGTTTGCCAGTCAACCCGCACCGTCAACCCCGGATACCAGCGTGTTGGCGCGCTGTAGCAGCAACCTCCACCGCCGCCCTGATATCGGCCAATGCTGTCAACTGAAGAACGGCCATCGACACTGAACCGGTTGATCGCCCAATGGGTGTGGTTGATGCCATAAAGGGTGCTCGCACTCGCTACCGTAACGGCTGCGAACATCGCCACACCGCCGAGGGCGATGTTCAGTACATGGCGCCGCATGAGCTTGCCTGCATGTTTTGCATTGACTTGCTGCACGCCCCTGTCAGCCCAGCTCATTGCCCACCTCCTTCACCCTGGCGTAATGAGCGTCCCAAACCGCAGTGATGCGTTGCTGGACCTGAGCCCTTTGCTCAGCATCCCCCGCTGGATTCTTTTCGCCATGCCCAGAGGCCTCGACGAAGCTGGCTGCAAGTGCCGACTCCCCGTCAGGCGCGACCCTCAATGCCAGGTCCCTTCGGTCAGCTTCACCGAAAAACACCATGCGTTCGTTGAAGTAGCTGCCCCAGGGTTCACGACCTGCCGCCAGACCCACGCCCAGGTAGCGACTGTTGAGCAGGGCATGCAGAAACCAGGCACGTGAGTCATGTACCTGATCGTCGAACAAGGCGCGCAAAAGCCCTTCCGGTTTCTGGCTGTTACGGCGCTCGTCGACATTGCCGCGAGCGCCCTCTGAAAGATGGTTGCGCTCCCCTGGCGGTGGTGGGAAGAGCTGGCTGACCTTTGCACGCCCAGCAGCCTTGAGACGTTCTCGCTCGGCCCGGGTTTCGGCACTATTGAGGTAAGTCATCAGTGCGATGGGGTTCACTTGCTTGGCGATGCGCAAGAACGTCAGGTAGGGGTCGCTATCAAGGTTGCGATAGGCCTTGCCGAACTCTTCGGCGGCTTCGCGCAGTTGAGTCTGCGCTCTGTCCGGATCGAAATCGGGGATGCCAGGTTCCAGCGGCATGCTCGGGGCGCCGTGGCGCTCGCGGGCTATTTGCTGCAGGCGACGGGCCTGGACCTTCGCCTGCTGTTGGTCCCGCTCTGCCTCGGCGCGTTTGCGGGCATCCTCCGTACCGTGCGTATCACTGGCATTACGGTAGAACCCTGTGCTCTTGAGGCTGGCGAAGGCGTAGCGATCTATACGCCACGCGGTGATCCAGGCGAGCTGGATGCGTATTGCATCTTCCAGAGATACTGGAGCCGGCGAAACTTGGTAGCGTTCGATTAGCTCGGACGAAAGTGGATGAGGGGAAGTAGTCAAGTTGAGGGTCACTTGACGCCAAGCGTTGAAACGATTGACTAATGAAGGCTCAGTATCGAACCCTAATAGGACATCGGGATCCATAGCCCGCCAAATTTCATTTTGTTGGCCCACTGGCAGCGCGTGTTCTGGAACTTTTAACGGTGCTCCATGAGTAAATGCGTCAGCATACATATCGTTCAACGCGATGTGCGAAAGTAACAAACGATCATCCACACCAACTGCCTTCCCCTGATCACCCGGTGGATACCCTCCCCCCTGATCCGAATGCACTCCGGGATAGATCACCTCCACGCTGTTTGCCGGGTAGCTACCATCCTCCCGGCGGATCGATTCCAGCGGAAAGCTCAAGCGCTGCTCGTGACTCGCAACGATATGCAGGCATCTTTTCAGCAACTTCCCTGTCGGCAGTACCTGGCTGTCATCGCCCCAGCCCATATGCCCGGTCACGCCCGGGGAGATATCGGCCAACCCCACCGATACCACCGTGTCCAGCAGCCCAAGGTATTCCACGCTGATCGGTAGCTTGAGGTCGTAGAGCGTGAGTGTCGGCTCGACCTCGCGACGCGACAGCAGCAAGTTCAACCAGTTGACGAAGGCCCGAGCCGCCGCTGCCCCCCGTGAGAATCCATAGACATACAGCTTGATGCCCAGCAGCCTGGACTGCCCCGGCTGGGTTTGGCCCAAGGCAACACGCAAGGGCTGCTCAATGATCTTGAGTTGCCGACGAAACTCTCGGGAGCGGTTGGCGGAGCCCATCATTCCCCCCGTTCCAATCCAGGTCCCCATGGCCTCGACCGATGCTTGCAAGGCGGCATTGTCCAACCGGGGTAGCGCCAGGGTAAGCCGCAGGGCATCGATCAGCATCAGCAGCCCCCAATTGATACGCTCTTCACCACGGCGGGCGAAAGCGAGGCCGTCACTGCTGTAATCCAGGTCATTCACTTCCGGAAAGGGTGTGCCGACGCCCGGCATGTAGTACTTGAAATACTGACCGTTGCCGGTACCCACAGCGTCGGTCAAACCCTGGCCACGGCTGTGATGGCTGGTACCACCGGCGTGACCGGCACCGATGCTTGCGCGAAACAGCCGTGCGATGTTGGTGGGGTGAGCGACCTTGGATTCGAACAGGTCGTTGTTGAGGTTGTTGCCCGTCCCGTCGAAAAACAGGCTGATGTGAAGGGTTTTGCAACAGGGCGGTGACTGACGGTAGCCGGAAGCCAGGCACAAGACGTCGTGATAGCCACGCTCCTGCTCACACTGGCGCAGGATGTTCGCCTGAACCTGCTCCATGCGCTGAGGCAGTCGGCCCTCTAGTGGGAACTGCGGTGGATAACTGACGGGCTGCTTTATCTGGGACATGGATGTGGCTCCTTGCCGTGCAATGGGGTATTGAAAGAATGTGCGGAATCAAACCGCCTGGGCGGGCCTGCCGCCCATCAGCGAACGCCTTGTCATCCATGTTTCCCCGCGATTGCAGGTTCGCCTACCCAGGCCTGGCGCACGTGTTCAAGGGTATGTGCCTCGCGCTGAGCGGTTGTCAGCAGGCCTGTCGAGCTGGCAGCCAACATCCCGCCGTAACAAGCGCGAAAGCGCTGCTCCGCCCCCCATTCGCCGGGAAGCTCCGCAGCAAGGCGGGCCATAGCTGCGGTGGCGTCACTGGCGCAACAGAGCACGTCGACCTGGCTGTCACTGAGTTCAAGGCGAGTGAGCGGGTCTTCTATCACTGGGCATTCAGCTGCACCCAGCAAGTGACGGGGTAAGCCATCACGGTCTAGCCAGCTCCAGAACAAAGCCGGTTGCAGCCATGCTTGCTGCTGCTCAAGCGTCAGTACGTGACTGAACAGCAAGGGAAACAATCGCGGGTCGTAGTAGCGCAACAAGCCCAGGCACCCGCCGTTGAGTGCCTCGAGGCCGCGCCCAAGGTGCTCTGCGAGTATCGAAAAGGGCCAACTAGATGCCAGGGTCATTACCACTGGCAGGCCATTGGTGGCGTTCAGCAAACCAAAAAGCCATTGCCTGTGCAGCGGCTGTGTCAGATCAACCCGCACCAGCAGGGGGGCCAGATCCTCGGCGCCTTCCTCAGGCAGCCCCGTGAACAGCGAGTACCAGTCCAGCGGTGGGTCAACGCTCAGTACACTGGGCCGTATCGGTAACTCGAAACCGGCCTGGTCGATGATTAGGTGCAGATGGCGAGTCTGTGCCTGCTCGCATGCACGCAGCAGAAGATCAAGCCACGATTGTATGCTCATGCCTGCGCCTCCCTGAGTACGAAACCCTGGGCAGCGGCTTGCGCTTTCTTCAGGCATTCCTTACACACAGCTCCCGGCAACTCGGGCAGCGCGAAGGTTTCGCCAGCCGGGGGATTGAATCTGTGCTTGCCCTTGAGACTGAGAAGCCCCGGGCTATGAATCTGAATTTCGCCTTGGTCAGTAATACGGATGTAACCACCGCCACAGCCAAGCGTAATGCCCTTCTTGGCCGTCAATTGGATATGGCCCTCCACAGACTGGACGGTGATGTCTTGCTGAGCAATCAGATTGAGCAAGTCGCCGTGCGACTCGATTTCCAGCGGGCCTTTGCCAGAAACCAGACGCATGCCCTGCAGCTGGGCCAAGAGAGAAATGCCTTGGCCGGAGTGGGCGAAGAGCCGTGTGCCTGCAGCCAAGTTGAGCTCTTCATCAGTTTGAACATAGAGGGCTTCACCACTTTTCAGGAGCAGGCTTGCCGGCGTCACGGTGCCAACACCATCAGGTGCGCTAATCAGAATTGCGGAACCTTTGAGGTTTTCTGCCTGAGCCTCGAACCGGCTCAAACCCTCAACGTCAGGCTGGTGGCTGCGATGGTTCTGTGCAATTTGGTGCCACTGGGTCAATTGTCGCTTCGCACTTTCTAACTGAGCGCTGGCGCGCTCCATGGTGAGCGCTTCGCCAGCAGCATCTGCTTGCAGATCAGCGCTGATGAACACTCCCTTGCCACCACGAATCGCTCCCCAGCCGTCGGTGCGCAACTCAAAACCTTCACCACGTTTTTGATTGTTAGCATCCACCACATGCCCCAGGTTGAGCTGGCTCTTGCCACTGTGTTCGGTACTGAGCTTGATGTGCTCCTGCCCACGCGTATCGTCCATCCGCAACTTGTTGTTCGCGGGTGTACGCAGCACATTGCGTTTGTAGTTGCGCAGCGTTACAGGGTCAGGATGCTGGCTGTCGTGCAAGGCATGCGCGATATAGGGACGGTCAGGGTCGCCGTGCTCGAACGCCACCGCCACTTCCGTACCGCAGATCAACGGCAAGTGCAGGCCATGGGTGTCGCCCGCGTACGGTCGCGCCAGTCGTAGCCAGACACTCTCCTCTCCCGCTTTCCAACTGTCCCGATCGAACAGGAAGTTCACTCGGTAGCGGCCCTCCAGGTCGATGTGACCATAGGGATCGTTCTGCTGGGTGCTGGTGACTCGCGCCGGCACTGTGCCAGCGATCTGCGGCTTGTTCGGCAATGGCGGTCGAAAGCATATCGACTCTGAGTACGGTATCGCCTCGAAGGTGACTTCCAGACTGCAGTCCCGGGCCGCCTCGACGGTCAGATGCGTCATGACGACCCCTGGCTCAAAGACCTGCGGCGCCCCATGCGTGATTGTGACCACTTGCCCCGGAACGAGTGTGACGCTGCTGCTGATGCCACTGCAGCGGGTTTGCCCGTTGAGGAAGCGTTCATGGTTCAGGCGCGCATAGAAGTAACCACTCTCGCTAAGCAGGTCTTCATCCTGGGCAATTGCGTCACCCAGCGCGGTGTAGGGTTCACCGTAGTGGTAGCCTTCGCCATAGGTGGTGATCGCACCTCGGCTGTGATCCACCTCCCCCTCCAGGAAAGCCGCAGCATCACGGTGGTGATAGGCGCGAACGTTGATGTGCTGCTCCACCACCTCATGTCTGACCTGCAGCGCCCAAACACCATCCTGCCCGCTGCTGGTCAGGCCCGATAACGGCCGATAGGGCAAGCTGACATCGAACTGGTAATGCTGTTGATGATCATGAAACTCGACAACGTCGATCAGCAGCTTGTTGTTGTGCGTGAAGCGGTACCAGATGCCCACCTCTGCCAACAAACGGCTGATGAAGGCGAGGTCACTTTCACCGTATTGCATGACCTGTTCGCGTTTGGGGTATTCGCGAACCAGGTCGAACAGAAAGTGCTGACCTTCGAACTGGTGGCGGCTGCGCAAGATGCTTTCGACGATTTCCGGAACCGACTGATGTTGGTAAATCCGGTACTGTTTGCCACGGCTGAGCAGCGCCAGACGAGCCTGCAGGATCACCTCGTATCGGGCTTCATCCCTGGAGCTGGAGAGGCGCTTGAACCCCGTAATCACACCATACAGCGTGCGCGACGCTCCCGCGGGGATCGCAGTGGGCGGTATCTGTCCTGACGAGCCCATCTGAAAACTGGCGCCCTTCCCGAGGACCTTGGCAGCATCGATGTCCTGTGTCGGAGAGGTAAAAGCGACCGTGTACTGGAACGGTTGGCTCAGCCATTCCTCGCCTTTGAACGACAGTACATCGAGCTCAACCGCATCCAGTTCATCGACTTCAAGCGTGTAGTGGTTATGGGTGGAACCTGGAAATGGTTTCGCCATGATCAAGCCCTCTCGGCAGCCAGCTGCGCTGCGTCGTGTTCATCGGAAAAGCTCAAACTGATACCGCTGTCTTCGCAGTACCCGAGCGTCACCGTTCGAGTTGGCTGCCCCAGGGCTTGGCGCTGCAACAACTGTTGGCTGAGTACCGGTAGGATCTGCTGGTTCAGCAAGCTGTCGATGTTGCGGGCGCCGGTATCAGGCAACAGGCAGGCGGCGACCAAGGCCTCGTAGAGCGAGTCATCTACCTCGCACTGCAAGCCGTAATGACGCTGCAAACGCCTGGCAACCTGGTCGAGCTTGATCGCGACAATGCGCTTGAGCGCACTCGCTTCCAGTGGTCGGAAGATCAAAGTCTGGAAGCGCGCCAGCAATGCCGGCTGGAAATGCTCGCGTAACACCGGGCGCAACAGCTCATGGAGGGCGCTGCCGTCTGTGGCTGGCTGCTGCTCGATACAACTTTGCAGTAGGTCACTGCCGAGGTTGGAGGTCATCAGGATGACCGTGTTGCGGAAATCTATCTCTCGTCCTTCACCATCGCGCATAAAGCCGCGATCAAACACCTGGTAGAACAGGTTGAGTACATCACGATGGGCTTTCTCGACTTCGTCCAGCAACACGACGCTGTAGGGGCGCTGGCGCACGGCCTCAGTGAGTATGCCGCCCTGGCCGTAGCCGACGTAGCCAGGCGGCGACCCTTTCAGTTGGCTGACGGTGTGCGCCTCCTGGTACTCGGACATGTTGAGGGTGATGAGCGACTTTTCCCCGCCGAACAGGCTGCAGGCCAGGGCATGCGCCGTTTCCGTCTTGCCGATGCCACTGGTACCTACCAGCAGGAAAACGCCCAGCGGTGCGTTGTCGTTCGTCAACCCTGTTCGGGCAGCACGCAACCGCTGAGCCAGTGCAAGCAGGGCCGGCTCTTGGCCGACAACGCGTTCGGCCAGTTGATCTTCCAGGTTCAACAAGCTGGCGTGTTCGTCCTTGAGCAAGCTGCCAAGGGGAACGCCCGTCCAGTCGGCGATCACCTCGGCCACACTGCGGGCACACACGTCGAGCGACAATAGCGGCCGATTGCCCTGCACGTAGCTCAGTTCTTGTTGCAACTGGGCGCACGCCGCTGCATCGACCTGCTCGGCCTGGCGGACATTGAGCAATTGTTGCGTAAATTCGAGCTCTTGTTGGTACTGCAGCTCCAGCGCGGCCTGCTGGCTCTCCAGTTGAAGCAGCTGGGCGTTGATCTTCACCAGGCGGGGCTCAATCAAACTGCCGGTAAGCTGTGCATCCTGCTCCAGCGCAGTTCGCTCTGCAGTCAGAGCCGACTTTTGCGACCTCAGCTGGACCAGTGCCTGTGGTTCACAATCCAGACTCATGCGAACGCGTGCACAGGCGGTATCCATGAGGTCAACTGCTTTGTCC
Organism: Pseudomonas sp. FG36; assembly: GCF_057809275.1. Classification (NCBI taxonomy): domain Bacteria; kingdom Pseudomonadati; phylum Pseudomonadota; class Gammaproteobacteria; order Pseudomonadales; family Pseudomonadaceae; genus Pseudomonas; species Pseudomonas sp. FG36. Next base: position 11,555 of record NZ_JBMDJQ010000031.1, on the reverse strand, counting down.
GGAAGACGGCGCCCCGTCAGAAAGCGCCGGGACAAACTGACCGCCGCTTGCACGGCAGCGTCTTGAACATGCACACCGTGATAGGTGGCGTAACGCGCTTTGAGCCCGCGCAACATCAAGCAGGCATTGGCATCATTCGGCTCATCCACCTTGATCATCTGGAAGCGCCGCTCCAGCGCAGCATCACGCTCGAAGTACTGCTTGTATTCGCTCCAGGTCGTGGCAGCGATGGTTCGCAACTCGCCACGGGCCAGGGCCGGCTTCAGCAGGTTCGCGGCGTCTGCGCCGCCCGCCTGGTTGCCAGCCCCGATCAAGGTATGCGCTTCATCGATGAAGAGCAGGATGGGCTTTTTCGATTGCTGGACGGCATCGATCACGTTCTTGAGCCGCTGCTCGAACTCGCCCTTGACGCCAGCCCCAGCCTGCAGCAGCCCGAGGTCAAGCGTGCGGATGCTCACCGGCTTCAAGCTGTCAGGGACAGCGCCGCTGATGATGCGCAAGGCGAGCCCCTCGACCAGGGCGGTTTTTCCGACACCGGGATCACCGACCAGAATGGGGTTGTTCTTGCGGCGACGGCTCAGCACATCGATCACCTGACGAATTTCATCATCACGCCCTAGGACTGGATCGATCTGCCCCGCTGCAGCCTTGGCGGTGACGTCATGGCTGAACTGGTCCAAGACCGCCAGCTGCGCCGCATCAACGCAGGAATCCACGTCAGACTGCGGCTGTGGTGCGGTTTCAGACTTGAACAGTGAGTTTTGTATCGACCGGCCTTCTTCGGAGTCGGCCTCAAGCAGTAACTCGACCTGTTGTAGCTGCGCTGGACTTACACTTAGTAATGGCCAAGCGAAGGAGCAATGAAGTAAGTGCGGAGTCTCAACCAATGCTAGCAACAAGTGCAAAGAGCGAAGCTGTTCACAATCGCGACCCAGCGATGCCTGAAGCCACGCACTGCTGATCAGTTGCTGCACTTCGAGACTTAGCTGGGGCTTGCTGAGCACACTGCGCGGCAAGGTATCGAAATACTCAAGCAGTCCTTTCCACAAGGCATCCACATCCCAACCAAAACGGCGGGCGATGACGGCCAAATCGCCTTCTCCTTGCTCAAACAACTTCAACAGCCAGTGTTCAACAGTGATTTGACTGTGCCCACGTGCTTGACACATGGACGCCGCCGCCGTAAGTGCCTGGGTACAGTGACCGTTGAGACGGCGGAGTAAACGGGTAGGATCATGTGCCATACAGGGCATCCTTGTCGTAATTGATCTTAGCGTCATGAGCACGACGTATCTGAAAGGCCGAGGTGTATTTGGCTGAACGCCCGCGCACGGACGCTCAACCCAATACACAGGGGACCGTCAGCAATTACAGGCCGACAGCCAGGTTCCATCAGGCGGTAGTACGCTCATTCCAGGAATCCGAGTGAATGATGTTTCCATCTTTGAATGTCCAAGTTATTTTTTCATAACGCAACTCGATCGCTTCCAAATGGTTGTGCTTTTCCTTCTCAGGATCTTTGATGTCGTGCATCTTTGGTGCAACCTGAACGACCTTCACGTTCTCCAGCTTGGTATTGAAGTACTCTACTTCCTGGCCGGCATCATTAATCTTGTACCACTTGAACTCCGCCGACTTGAGCGTTTGACCGGTTGTGACGGCCTTGTAGAGATACGGGGAAGACGCATCGATTTCTTTGCTGAACAGGAATGGGGTGTGGATGCGTGTACCGGTCAATTTGCCAGTGTTGTTATCAGTTGGAATGTACAAGTTATGATCCTGAGCGACGACCTCAATACTGCCGCCTCGATCTTGAACATCCACCGAGCCCTTGATATCGGCACCGCCATCGTCTTTCAGCCACAGGTAAACAGGAATAGCCATTTAGAAAGTCCTCTTTCAGGAGTTGGAGGTCGCGGAATGCGACTGGGGTTGCAGACCTGAGCCCGCAGTCGAGGACTGGCAGGCCCCCGCCTCCGGTACCAGGCGAATCTCAACTCGGCGATTGGCCGACCGTCCTTGTTCCGTGTCATTGCTTGCAATGGGCTGGCTGGCCCCCAGGCCTTGCACCGCGAAACAGTTGCTGGGGATGTCACCCATGTGTTGAATCCAGTCGTGAACCGCAGACGCACGTGCGCGCGACAAGCGCAGGTTGTGTTCGTCGTTGCCCGTAGCGTCCGTATGGCCCGTGATCACGATCAGCCAGCCTGGCTGGGCCTTGATGTCCGCCAACGCTGTGACCAGGACCTTGGTCGACTGCGGTTTAAGCTGCGCACTGCCACTGCTGAAAAGGGAGAGGCTGTCCAGGCGTACCATTTGAGGCCTGTTGGGCGAAGCCTGAGGCATGGTCGACATACGATGGCCGTTGATGACCGCCAGCAATGACGGGCGCAACTTTTCGCCCTGGTACAAGCCGAGGCCCAGCGACCACGGAGCACCTTGGCGGTAATAGTGGTCCAAGCGCTCGGCATCCTGCTGAAGCACGACCAGCGCGGTCTCCCGTTGGGGGAGCCGGTCAGGCTCAGCGCTCGCCGAAGCAGCGTCGTAGCGGCGCAGGTCGTCGGTGACCTGCCGTACCAACAATGTGTTCTGCCATGCCGAGCTGATCAAAGCGATGGAGCCTGCCAGCACAAACAGCCAGCCCCCCACCAACACAGCTCTGTGTGGCCTCCTGTTTCGAGCACTGCGGGGCAGCAAATGGAGCAGCGCGTCAGGGAACGGCAATGACCTATTGGCTTCATCAGTCCCACTTTGGTGAAAGCAAAGGCCGGTCCGCTCCTGCAGCCAACGGTGCCATAGGTTGTTTTCAGGATGCCTGCCAGAGATGGGAGCCCATGCAACAGCAACGGCGGTGGCTGCGATCTTCTGGCGAGAACTCCGCACGCGCACTTGCGACATACACACATCGTTCAACCAACCGGCAGCAGCGTTCAATTGCACTATGTCTCGCAGTCGAGCAGCCCGGAGATCAGGGTCCGCGCTCCATCCCTGCCATTCAGCCAGGCTCATGCACAAACCTGGCTCATGCGCTTGCACGCTGGTTTTGGCGGCCTCCCAGGTAAACCAGGCCGAAGTCTGCGAAGTGCTCTGGAAATAACATCGGGCTACCACGCTCGCGCAACCTCGTGATCTGGAGATGCACGCTGCGCAGCTCATTCGCCAACACTGCAGCATCTGTATGGACGGAGGGATCCACAACCCACATGACGCTCAGCTGAGCGTTCCACTCAGGCCTTTGCAACAGCAGACTGGTTGTCGTTGCGGGCAGCTTCTGGACATCAGACACCCGGACATAGCACCCCTCCCCCGTTACCCGCAACGCCCACTCCTCAGCAGGCACTGGACCAAACAGCTCAGCCAGACAATCACCTACCACCAGGACAACCGGATGGCGGTAGGACCCAGCAGGTAAGCTGGCACCCTTGGCCCACTGCAGTTCACGCCCCTCGGCGGCAACTCGTTTGCTTCGGCGCCACGCTGCCCATACTGCGCCTGTAACAACCACGGCAGACGCGAGCAGCCATTCAACAGCAAGCGGGAGCACGGCAATGAGCAGCAAGGACAGCGTTCCGCCCCATAGCCATAGCCCTTGTATTTGTCTCAGTTGCATCCCGCTCACCCCTGCGCCGGAAGGAGCGAGGCCACTGCCTCACCCAGCGTATGGTCAAGCCCCCACCAGAGGCCTATCAGCAGGCCAGACGCAGCCACCACATGGATCAGAGGAGACTGAAGCCAACTCCACATCAGGAGGTGTGAAGTACCGCTTGCGTGGGTGACCAGGGACTGACTTGTATCAAGGGGGGGAACATGCGCATCGATTGCAGCCAGCAACTGCTGCCGCTCTGGGTGATTGACATCACGGTAACGTCCCAGGAAGCCCAGCATCAGCACGCGCTGAAAGACCGTGAAGACATAAGGGTGTGCAGAGGCTTCACGCAGCACAGTGCGCATGTCTTCGTAAAGCGATTCACCCGCTTGGTGGCTACTGAAAAACCTGGCCTGCAAGGTTTCCATTGCCCAATCCTCATGGGCCTTACCTTCGGCACAAGCGAGCACCGTTTCATCCAGCAAGGCACATTGCGCGTGACTGATAAGCTCGATGCTACGGCGATCCAAGCCACCCTCCTGAAGCGAGCTACGAACATGCTCGACATCTGCCACACAACGCGGCCAAAGCTCCGGGCTACTTTGCACCCCTGTGCCATGGCGCAACTCGACCACCAGCAAGTAGGTGTTCTGCAGCAAGGCGTCGATATCCCCCTTGGCTGCACCGTTTTTTTGCTGGGCCAAAGTCATGAGCGCAGCACCGCAAACAGTTCAAGTTTGGCGTCCTGAAACACGCTCGGTACATAGAGCGCGCACACGCCATCGGCCAACATGGCACGCCCTTTTTCATGACTCAGGTCCAGTACGAAATACTGGTTCTCCAAACGCAGCGGTATCGCCGCAGGCACATGACTCAGGGGTTTCAAGGGAACGCCATCGAGTGCGGCATTGACCAGATGATCCACATCATCAGGGGAGCCGATCTTGCACAGCCGTGGAAACTGGCTTTGCACTTGCGCGGCTGGCAACCTGCAGCGCACCGACAGGTAAAAATCAGCGCCCTCTGGCTCCAGCAAACGAGGATCAGTCAGGGCCACCTGCCAACGGTTGGCACTGCGCGCTTCCAGCAGCAATGCCACCACACGTGACGGCAGGCTCGCTTCCAACAAGGTCGAGAGAGTGCGCATCAGCGGTGGGAGCACAGCCTCCAGGTCTGCATGCTGATAGGCCGGAATATCCTCAACGTTCTGGTCCAGCGAAAACGTCAGCAGCGCCCCTGCACATTTCACCAACTGCTGGTACACCTGCTCCGGGTGCCGAGCAGGGTGTGCTTTAAGGTCAGCCAACACCGGCTGGTAGGTATTCAGCGCATTGAGCAGCCAGAACAACGTCACATCTGCGACCGCGAAATCCGCCATGCGCTGGTTGCTCTCCCGGCGCATGCCCGTCAATCGCTCACGCTTGGCGGACAGCTGAGTCAGCAAGTTGTCCAGTTGAAGCAACAATCCAGCGTGTGCATCGAACTTCAGCAAGGGGGGAATGTAGGCCTGATCAATCTCCCAACCACCTCGCCCATCCCGTATCAGGCGCGCTACCGGGCAGGTGAGGTAGTCGGCATTGTCATCATCCTCAAAGCGCAAGCTCAGTGCATGTTCGAGCACGCTGACGGACTGCACTTCATCGGTGTAGTGATCCTGAACATCCCGCCACACCTGGCGATACCTGACGGGGCGCTCAACTCTGCCGCCCTCGAACAGGCAATTATTGCCATTGGCCTGTTCCAGCGGCAAAGCAAGCACCACCGTTGCAGCTTGGCTGTCCTCAGACAGCGCCCGGGACAGCTCCAGGGCACTGGGGAGCCGATCCAATCGATCCGTGTCAATTAACGTTCCATCCGGCATGCACAGCTGCAGCCGAGTGGCCAGGAGTTTGCCCAGCTGCAGTGCGTCCGCATCAAATGCCACTGCGCGAATGCCCCACGGATGAACCCATGCCAATGAAGCAACTGTCTGGTTGGCCCACGATTCAACGCGGGCCTGCTGCTGAAACTGCTGCGCAGACAACACCACACCAGATGCCCACATAGGCCGATCGATCTTCACGATTAAAAACTCCTAGGTTAGCCGTCAAGATTTAGCTTTGGGCATCTGCGAAACCAACGACAGATTGATGTCCATGCCCTCGACCTGAAAATGCGGCACAGCAAACAACTTGACCCTGAAGAAACCTGGGTTGTCATCAATATCTTCGACAACTACCTTCGCCTCCCTCAGCGGATGAGAGGCCTGCAAGTCATCGCCGGGATCCGTCATTTCAGTAACCAACCCGCTGATCCACCTGTTCAATTCCAGTTCCAACAGGCGGCGATCCTTGGTCGTGCCAATGTTCTCCCGCTGAATAAGCTTCAAATAGTGAGCGATGCGCGAAAGCAGGAATACATAAGGCAGCCGAGAGTTGATGCGGCTGTTGGCCGTGGCCTCAGGCGTGTCATAAATCGCCGGTTTATGCGCTGAGTTCGCCGAGAAAAAGCACGCATAGTCGCGATTCTTGTAATACGACAATGGAATCAAACCGAGATTGGCAAACTCAAACTCTCGCGTTTCCGGAATCATCACCTCCGAAGGAATCTTGACCTGACTGCCCGTCCCCATGTCATAGAGGTGGATCGGCAGGTTAGTGACAGCACCGCCTGATTGCGGCCCACGAATTTGTACACACCAGCCATTGGTGATAAAGCTCTTGACCATATTGGCTGCAAACGCGAACGTCGAGCTGACCCAGAGGTACTTGCTGTGATCCGGCCCCTTGACTCGCTCTTCATAGTTGAACAACCGCACCGGGTTCGTATCAGGCCCGTAAGGCAGTCGCCCCAAAATACAGGGCAATGTCCCGCCAACATAGCGGGCATCATCGCTTTCAGCAAAAGCGTTCCATTTTATGTACTCAGCGCGGTCCATGTAGTTGCCGATATCCTTGATCGCGGCAACCTCTTCCATGGTTTTCTTGCCAAAGAATGCAGGCCCCATCGAGCACAGGAATGGCATATGGGCCGACGCCGCAACTTTCGAGATACTCCGCAACAATGCGATATCTTGTGCGCCTCGGCCAAACTCGTAATTTGAAACTGCCGCCGCGATAGGCTCACCACCCGGCGTATCGTATTCCTGAGTATACGTATGCAGGTACATACCGCTTTGAGAAATTTCCGGCGCATCCTCAAAGTCCTGCGCCAAATGCTCTTTACTGATATCCAACAACTCGATCCGGACGTTCTGACGAAAGTCTGTCTGATCGATCAAGGACTTCGCACCGCGCCAGATCGACTCGACACGCTGAAAATCCGGGTGATGCATGACTGCGTCCAGCTGACTGCTTATTTGAGCGTCAATCGAGGCGATGTGCTCATCCAGCAAAGCCCTGTCCAGTTTCTCCACCTTCGGAGAGGCTTGCTTGAGCCGCTCCAGGAAAACGCTCACCGATGCAGTAACGCGCTCATTAGCCGTCGCTTCTGACAAAGCATCCACACTTTGAAATGCTTCAATGCCTACCATCTGATCAAGTGGCTCGAGGTTTATTCTTTCGAACAGCGCGTGATAAACGCTTAAGTTTTTTTCCACCTGCACGGTGGCGCCACGCGACTGCACAGAAGATTGTTCTTAGGACATTTATTAGCTTCCCGTCTATCGAGATGATGGTTTTCTAGCGTTCGCTTTGCGGTGCAAGGGCAGCTAGTTCCTTACGCAGCTCGTCACTCAGAGCCTCATCCTTAAGTATCCGTTCCAGCTCTGTACGAAATGTAGCGTTATCCAGAAGATTGGCCTTCAACTCACGCAGCAAGTTCCGCATTGCCAGCAGCGCACGCAACTGCGGGATCTGCCGAGCGACCTGCTCTGGCGCGAAGTCCTTCATACACTGAAAAGTAAGCTCGACCGGTGTTTCTCCGCCCTCGTTCGCGAGGGTATCATCAACTACAAATTTAAGACTTGGAGAAAAATCGGACAGCACATTATCAAAGTTATTCTTGTTAATGTTTACCTTGGATCGCTCCGACAGTGGACGCTGCTCCTTCCCATTGCTGTAGTCCCCCATCAACATGAGCTTGAGCGGGAGTTCCACCTTGCGTTGGGCACCACCCGTGTGCAGATCGAGCTTGATATTGACTCGTGCTTTTGGCACCTCATTCTGAAAGCTATTTGAAGCCATACCGCCTCCTGCAGACCGGGATTCCTTGGCGGGAACCAGCGCCACAAATGAGCGCCACGGAACCCCGACACAATTGATTAGAGCCTGTCGGACCATTACGCACGACGACTTGAGTGAAAGCGCTACCCGGAAGCGCTTCCCTACAAACCATGGCGCATCTTTTTGTCTTGGGCCAGTCCCTTGATAAAATCAGGAAGCGTCCTACAACTGCCAAAAAGACAGCATGCATTCGAGGCATCACGCCAGAGCACTAACCGCGTCGTATCCCATGAGTTGCAACACGAGCACAGCTGGCACATTGACACACCTCAAGAACTTCAAACCGAGGCAAAAAATTACTGACACGCACGAGCGCAAAATAATTTCCAGAAACCCATACAAAACAGGAAGCTTCCGACAAAATCATACGCATCGCACCCAAATCAAAATATTTCAATAGCGCACATGCACTAGTACTCATCAGCGAGCAAAACCTCACCCCAAAACAAACCCTACTCATATGTTTCCCAGCAAGGTCGTTATGAGTTACGAAGCAAACTCCAACGGCTGTCTCAAGACTTTCCATACAGACCCCAGGGATACTCCGAATAAGTCGCGAGACATTCGTTTCCTGATCGCAGGTTTCGCCTTGCTCTTGGCCACTGCCTGAGCCTTGACCTTTCAACCTTGCGTCTGGCGTTGTACAGAGCGGTGCACTTACTCAGCTTTTTGTAAGTGCTGCGTTGTGCCGCGATCTACCAGATCATCTGCCGGCCGTCATGTTCAGGCCGTTTATCCACGCTGGTGGATGGAAGCAGACTCGGGGGCAGTTGGACGGGAGGTTAATTCAGCACAGGTCAGACAATCAGTGCTAACTTGATCGTAGAATCCCTCAACGGAGATCAGTGCGACGGTGAATGGCCACGCAATCGCACGCATAGGGGATGAGCTCAGTTTTATGAGTGGGTTTCTATAGCGCTTAGCTCAAATTTTCAGTGGCACTTCTGAAGCACCCCACTAGAAAGATGCTGCGCAATTACGCGCTTACTCCCTTTTCCGTCAACTCGACAGTAACACCTTTACCACGGTAGTCCACGTCAGTAGGCAACATGACTTTGTGATTGTACGTCCGGCTCTTCCACTTCAGTTCAACTTCGACAGCATCGAGCTTTTGTGTCGGGTCGCTAATTGTCAGGGTGAGCCTGGCGTTCTTCACCAACGCAATAAACGCCAGTGGCGCCTTGGGTGCGATTTTTACTTCACCTAGATCAATTTCGACCGATGGGCTGAAGACCGATCCGGCAGCCATGCCTTCTGCACTCGAACAAACATATTGTGCAGTGGCGGAACATACAAAAGTGGGTTGACGTCCAACCGAGCCCGTCTTTCGAATCACATAGGCATACCTATCTTCACTTACTCTACCGTGATTGATCCACAGCGAAAATGTACCGCCGCTTACGGGTTCGGCAGACTGGCCATCATTAATGGACTTCCATGATCCCCGACTGGTGGTCAGCTCGACGGTCACGTCGGCGGGCAGTAAAAACTGATAGTCGACACCGTCGTAGCTGACCTCGGAAATATCTGAGCGCGTCAACGTCCCGGCCCCAAAGGAGTTCGAACCGATCCTGTCTTTTACAGTCACCGCTGTCCCGTCATGCCAGCATTGGTTTACCGTGGTGTGCACAGCATGAGAAACGCCCGACAGGTCCCCCGCAAGACCGAGACAATAAACCTCGCCGGGCAGGGTGATGACTGTTTTGCGGGAGGCCTTGATGTTCTGCCGCGACAGGATCATGGTCGCAACACCTATTGTGCCGTCGCTGAGAACCCCGGCAAAATCATGACTGCCCCAACCGTCGCGACCCCACTCCAGCTGCGGGTACTCGAAATGAGGGTCTTTTTCCACCGTGGTCCCAGGCAAATACTGCCAGTGCCACACGGGTTGGATGCCCTCGTATTCTTTACCATGGGTATGAACGAAATAGCTCCCGCCGCCCATGTAATAACCCTTCAGATTCTCACCGTTTCCCATTTCGGTGCCTACGGTTCGCGTGGAGATCACTTTGCAGAAAACGGCGAAATCATTGTCAATGTGCGACAGATAGTCATTGGCCCAGAATGCTCGAGCCCCCCTGAGCCCTGGAACCGTCAGCACTTTTCCGCTCGCCAACTCTTGCATCTCGCGTAACCGGCCAGGGTTTTTAGCCGTCGGCAGCAGCGCCTCGCACCACCTCGACCATGCTGATGTCCCACCGCCGCTGCTACGGCTGACGGCTCTTCCCCGCACATGAAAATCATAACGCCCGGCGTAAGCGCACCATACCAGGCCCTCGGTCAAGTGAAGTTCGAGATTCTCCAGGCTGGCTGACGTCAAGCCAAAGACCCCGACCAGTGCGGACTTGAACTTGAAAACCGTCTCCAGAAACACAAAACCGTAACTGCCTGCATACAATTGCGAGCACACGGACTGGCCACGTATGACGAAGGGGTTGTGTTGACTGTAACTGTAGTCCGTCCTGATGCCCTCCCCCCAGGTCGGGGCCGACAGGCTGGCGAACTCACAGCACTGCGAGACGGCCCTTGAGGCTGCATAGGTCTGCGCCAGGTAGCTCACATCCGATGTATTTTTCCAGCCGGCAAGTGACCAAAAAAACTGAACGTATGCAAACTCGACCCGATTGGCGGCGTACTGTTGCTGATCAACATTAGTAAGCGCCCGGACATACTCAATGCTCTCGACGGGTGCATTACGTGTAACGGACAGGAGCATCAGGCAACGCGCCGTTTGTAACGCAAGACCCACCTTCAAATGATACCAATTGCCGGTGACATATTCCTGTGCCGTATAAAATCGTAACGCCTCGGCCGCACACTTCCCGCTGACATCGTCATTGTGTTTCATGGCGAACCTGGCCAGCATCTGTACACGTTCCAGGTGCTCAAACAGAGGGGCGGTATTCTCGCCTACTTCTTTTTGCGGATAGCTGATGTCCTTGAATACCCCCTCTATACAGCTAGCCCTCCATTTGCCAACCGTTGCCTCAGTTGCTGCGTCGGGTTCATGAGCCAGTAGATGTTCCAGCATTTTTTCGGCATCGGCCATCCAGGCCGACGGTGTCGCCTTTATTCCCCGATTGGCTTCTTCAACCCACGCATCACTGAGGTTCATGTCCCACTCCTGAGTGTGATTACAAGCACCGGGGCGGCCTTTTGGCTGCATCGGGTAGCTGTAGGGAAGCTGCCCATTTTCATAAGCGTGGGCTAGCCAATGCAACGCGGCAACTGACAAAAATGCCAGTTGCGGGTGGGCGAGTACCAGCCTAGAAAGTGGATTCTCATCAAGTCAGCAGGATTTACGCCATGCCTGGTACAACGCAACCATCGTTGAAAGATACCCCCGCAGCCGCATGGCAACCCTGCAACACGGGAATACCGTTGAACGACAAGTGGAGCAAAGTGATACGTACTTTCCATGTACATGATGCGATCACTGGCGAGCCGCTAAATGGCTCTCCACTTTCGTTCATCTTTGGCGACGAATCGACCCAGGACAAATGGCCCGCATTGGTGCGAGCAAAACTCGAGCAGCATGGCCTGGATGCTTTCTTGCGTTTGGGTACCGCCACCTCAGTCAATGGCGATATCAACGCAGAAAAGACCATCGACTTCTGGCAGCTGGACAAACAGGTGCGGATCTTCATCGCAGGCTTTCCCCCGGTGTCAGGATAGTTGTCGCGTCTCCAGACCGACCTGAAAGAAACTCCGAGGGCGGAAAGAGAGCCGATGTGCCGTACTATTCACCTGAACGTAAAGCCGAACTA